>NZ_JBWKER010000053.1:0-52988 GCF_056435345.1 Kitasatospora sp. NPDC043950 | reverse complement strand
TCCCCTCTGGCCAGCTCCCCTCCCCGCACCACCCGACCCTGGGCCCGGCCCCCCCCCCCCCCCCCCCCCCCCCCCCCCCCCCCCCCCGGGGCAGCCGGTCATGCCCCGGGCGGGCGTCGGCGGAGCCCCGGCGGGCTCCGGTGCCCCGGTCTCAGCCGGCGGCGAGCCGGTCGTACTCGGCGTCCGGGTCCAGCTGGCGCCGGTACTCGGCGTGCAGCCGGACGTCGCCCTCCGGCCCGGCCAGACGGGCGAGCGGGCCCCGGACGCCCGGGAGCGGCCGGGCGCGCGGCCACTGCTGGGCGAGTACGGCGAGCGGGGTGCCGTCGCCGGAGCGCAGGATCCAGCTGGCGCGGCCGCCGCCGATCAGGGGCAGGTACGGCCGGGGGAGTCCGAGGGCGGCGAGCGCCTCCGGCAGGTCGAGGTCGTCGGGTAGGGCGAGCGCCGCGGCGTGCGGGGCGTCGGCGTCGTCGCCGGCCGCGACGCTGTCCCGGGTGAGGTGGATGCGCATGGCCGGACAGCATAGGGCGCGCCGACGCGCCCGCGCGCCCGTGCACCGGTGTGCCGGTTTGACAAACACCCTTGCCGTCCCGGCGAATGGCAGGCATGGCCGACGAAGACTTCGAGAACGTCCTCACCACGGTGGGCCCCCGGCTGCGCGCCCTGCGACGCGAGCGCGGCACCACCCTCGCCAAACTGGCCGCCGCCACCGGGATCTCGCTCAGCACGCTGTCCCGGCTGGAGTCCGGGCAGCGCAAGCCGACCCTGGAACTGCTGCTGCCGCTGGCCCGGGAGTACCGGGTGCCGCTGGACGAACTGGTCGGCGCCCCGGCCACCGGCGACCCCCGGGTCCATCCCCGCCCGGTGACCAGGAACGGCCAGACCATCATCCCGCTCACCCGCCACCTCGGCGGTCTGCACGCCTTCAAGCAGATCATGCCGCCCGGCCGGGGCACCGAGCCCGAGTTGGAGCTGAAGGTGCACGAGGGCCACGAATGGCTGTACGTCCTGTCCGGCCGGCTGCGGCTGGTGCTCGGTTCGCACGACCTGGTGCTGACGGCCGGTGAGGCCGCCGAGTTCGACACCCGGACCCCGCACGCCTTCGGCAACGCCGGGCCGCAGCCGGTGGAGTTCCTCAGTCTGTTCGGTCCTCAGGGTGAGCGGATCCATGTCAGGGCGCGCCCGGGAACCTCCGTTCGGTAGGTTCGTTCCCTGACAGCGGGGGTTTTCCGTTCCGGTCTCCCGCCAGGCCGTCGGGAGGGGCCGAGAAGATGAGTGTCCAGCAGAGCACGGAGTCCGGCGAGAGCGGTGGAACCGGGGAGCGCGGTGCGGTGGGTGCGCCCGAAGTCCCGGGCGCGGCGGGGGCCTTCGGGGCCTCCGGCGGCGGATCCGGCCGGGCCGGCGGTGGTTCCGGCGGCGGCGACGGCAGCGGCGGCAGCGGTCCGACCGGTGGGGCCGACGGGACCGGCGGTGCGGAGCCGGACGCCAAGAGCGGGCGGAAGAAGCGCCCGTTCTGGCAGGAGCTCCCGATTCTGCTGGTGATCGCCCTGCTGCTCTCGCTCGGCATCAAGACCTTCTTCGTCCAGGCCTTCTCGATCCCCTCCGGTTCGATGGAGCAGACCCTGGCGATCGGCGACCGGGTGCTGGTCGACAAGTTGACGCCGTGGTTCGGTGCCGAGCCCGAGCGTGGCGAGGTGGTGGTCTTCCGTGATCCGGGCGGCTGGCTGGAGAGCGTGCCGACGCACGCGGACGGCTCGGTCATGAGCTCGGTCCAGAAGGTGCTGAGCACCGTCGGCCTGATGCCTTCGGCGGACGAGAAGGACCTGATCAAGCGGGTGATCGCGGTCGGCGGGGACACCGTCGAGTGCAAGGCGGGAAGCCCGCTGAAGGTGAACGGCGTCGCGCTGGACGAGCCGTACCTGTTCCCCGGCTCGGCGCCCTGCGACCAGGACCCGGTGGGCACCGTCACCGTCCCCAAGGGCAAGCTCTGGGTGATGGGCGACCACCGCAACAACTCGCGGGACTCCCGCCCGCACCACAACGAGACCGGTGACGGCTTCGTGCCGGTGGGGAACGTGATCGGCCGGGCGTTCGTCGTCGCGTGGCCGCTCACGGACTGGTCCACCCTGCCCGTCCCGGACACCTTCGGCAAGGTGCCGGCGGGCGCGGCCGCGCCGGTGCAGGCGCCGTCGGCGCCGGACGCGCTCGGGCTGGCCGCCGTCGTGCCGTTCGCCCTGTGGCGCCGCCGCCGTAGCGCGCGCCGGAGCCGCCACTGAGCCGGGTGAGGGCTTCGGCGGAACTCCTCCCGTCCTTCTCTACACGCCTGTAGAGTTTCCGGGGTGAGCTGCACGCCTGGTCGCGTGGCCGCCCGACCGGGGAGGCCGCGCGCCGGGGTCGGGTCGGGAGGCGGAACCGTGGTGGAGAGTCGGCGCAGTCCTGTGGCCGTCGGGGAACCGGCGGACCCGGACGTCCAGTGGGTGTACCAGCCGGTCGAGGTGGACCTCGGCGACGGCACCTGGGCGTCCGGGCGGATCAGCGGCTGGTGGCAGGACTCCGCCGGGCAGCGGTGGTGCCGGTTGCGGGTGAGTCGCAGCGGGCGGCCGGCGGGCTGGGAGCGGTTCGATCCGGCGCGGGTCCTGCTGCTGCCGGTCGCCGGGCTCTGAAGAGACGTCGGCCGGTTTCGACGAGACCGGTTCCGATCGGACCGGAACCGGCCTGATCGGTACCGGCATGATCGGAACCGGACCGGTGGGCCCGGACGTCCCTCGGTGCGGCGATCACGAGGCGTTGTCCATAAGAGATTCACAAAATATGACGGCATGTGCGATTCTGTGCAGCGCCCCCGTGACCCGCCCCATCCGTGTCGGCACCTTGGGGGGCCCGGGGACCGCCGACATGCCACTTCATCGACCGGGGACGACGTGAGTTCCGAGATCTACTTCAGCAGCAACTACCGCGACCTGTGCGAGCAGCACGGCACCGGCGCGGGCTTCCAGTTCGAATTCTCCTGCTACCGCTGCTCCGACACCTGGCGCTCGTCGTTCGAGGCGTTCACCACCGGTCAGGTGGCGGGCTGGATCGGCAAGGGCGTCAGCGCCGCCTGGAACCTCATCGGCGGCAACGCCAACACCATCAGCAACGCCGCCGACGGCCTGGCCGGCCACACCTGGGGCAACGCGCGCGACGCCGCCTTCCAGCGCGCGATCACCAACGCCCAGGTGCACTTCAACCGCTGCGCCCGCTGCACCCACTACGTCTGCGGCCGCTGCTTCGACCCGGGCCAGGGCCTGTGCCACAACTGCGCCCCGGACACGGCGGCCGAGGCGATGGCGGCGCAGCGGCGCGGCCTCAACGACATGGTGTCCGACCGCTCCTACCAGCAGGGCCAGCAGTCCGGCGCCGAGTTCGACGTGCGGACGCCGCGCCAGCTCGTCTGCCCGCAGTGCTCGGCGGAGACGCACGGCACGCCGTTCTGCCCGGGCTGCGGCCACCGGCTCGCCCAGCCGACCCAGTGCGGCCAGTGCCACCAGGACATCCCGGAGGGCGCCGCGTTCTGCCCGTCCTGCGGCACCAGGCGCTGACCCCGCAGGCCTCGTAGACCTCGCAGGCCCAGCACGCCCCGCGCACCTCGCGACGGCGGGGCGCCTCCGGATCGGGATCCGCAGGCGCCCCGCCGTCGTCGTGCGTCCCGTCCGGGTCAGCCGTACGACACGTTGGCGCACGGGTCGTCGTCGGCCGACCGGGCGGCGTTGGCGACGCTGCTGGGCACCGGGGCCGGAGCGGCCGGGGCGCCGGCCGACGCGGAGGCGGCCGGGTCGGCGGCACCGGCCGGATTGGCGGCGGCGAAGTCGTGGCCGAGCACCACGCTGACACCCTTGCCGCCGGCCTGGACGGTGGCACCCGGGAACAGCTTCGCGACCGCGTCGGCCGCGGCGCGCTCGCCCGCGCCGTACTCGACGACCGTGGTGGAGCGCGGCTTGCCGGTCGCGTTGCCGACGCTGGTCACGGTGTAGCCGGCGCCCTTGACAGCCTCCGCGGCCTTGCCGCCGAGCCCGGTCGCGCCGGTGCCGTTGAGCACGGCGACCTTCACGTCGGCGGGCTTGGCCTCGCCGCCCTTGGCGTCCGGCACGGGGGTGGTGGCGGTGGGGCTGGGGGTGGCCTCGGCGGCGGGGGTACCCGGCGCGGCGGAGTCCGCGGCGGTGGCGCTGGCGTCCTGGCCGTCCAGGGTGCGGTCGGCCTTGAGCGCGGCCCAGAGCTGGTCCGCGTCGGGGTGGACGAGGGCGACTCGCGGGCCCTCGTAACGCCACGGCGCCGTCACGAACTTGACGTCGTGCAGGTTGACGTCCTTGAGCGACATGGCGAAGGAGAGCAGCTTGGCCGCCGAGCCGAGGTCGGGGTCGACGGTGAGCGACTTGGTCGCGGCGTCGGCGAGCGGCAGGAGGGTGGTCGGGTCCATGCCGCGGGACTTGACCTCCTTGATGAGAGAGGAGAGGAAGGCCTGCTGACGCTTGGTGCGGCCGATGTCGGAGCCGTCGCCGATGCCGTGCCGCACTCGGACGAAGTCGAGCGCGGACTGGCCCTCCACCTTCTGCTTGCCCTTGGGGAAGACCAGCTTGCCCTTCTTGCCCAGGTTCGGGTTCAGATCGCCCTCGTGGATGTCGTTCGGCAGGCAGACCTCGACGCCGCCGACCGCCTTGGTCATCGAGGCGAAGCCGTTGAAGTCCACCACGATGGTGTGGTCGACCCGCAGGTTGGTGAGCTTCTCGACGGCGTTCTGGGTGCAGGCCGGGTTGCCCTGGTCGCTGTCGCCCACCGAGAAGGCGCTGTTGAACATCACATTGGTCTGCTCCTTGGTCCACTTGCCGTTCGGGAGCTTGCACGGCGGGATGGTGACCAGGGAGTCGCGGGGGATGGAGATGCCGACGGCGTGCTTGTGGTCGGCGTAGACGTGCAGCAGGATCGCGGTGTCCGAGCGGGCGCCGCCGTCCCCGCCGCCGCCCAGGTCGCTGTTGCCGTTGCCGCGGCTGTCCGAGCCGATCAGCAGGACGTTGACCGGGGAGCGGCCCTGGGCGTCCGGGGCCGCGGCGGCCGGCCGGTCCTTGCTGAGGGCATCGCCGTCGAAGGTGGTGAGGTTGCTGTTCAGGCGGTAGTAGACGGCGCAGCCGCCGAGGACGAGGAGGGCGGTGCAGCCGGCCGTCACCCAGAGCACCTTCTCCTTGGTGCTGCGCTTGGCCTTCGGCTTCGCCCGGCTCGTGCGGCCCGCCTGGCCGGCCCCGCCTGCCTGGCCGGCCCCGCCCGCCTGACCGGTCCTGCGTGCCTGACCGGTCCGGCCGGCCTGGCCGCCGTCCGCCGGGCGGCCCTCCGCGGTGCGGCCGTCGGGTATGCGGCCCTCCGGCGAGCCGCCGGTTGCCCGGCGCGGCGATTTTCCGGCTCCGGGGGAACCCCTGCGACCAGACACGTCGTCATCCTCCACAGTTGCCACGAAACCCCCGTCGAACCGGCGGGCGTGCGTGACCGGGGCCGGAGCCGATCCGGGCAGGCCCGTCGCTAAACTTTTACACCGCTGTAGAAACTCAGTGGAGCATACTAGGCGCAGATGAGAAAACCACCTGGTCAGACCAGCGGATCCGGTCGGCCAGGCTCCTCCGCGCTGCTCAGAACCCGTACGAGGAGCACGATGACTCACCGGATCGCATGTTCGATAGCCGGCGCCCTGGTGGCACTGCTGGCCGCCGTCGGCCTCACCGCCGCGGCGTCGAGCGCGACGGCGACGGCCGCACCCCGGCCCGTCGCGGCCGCCGCCACCACCGTTTCCGTCACCGGCTCCGGCCCGGCCGCCCCGGCGGCGGGCCCGGCCGTCTCCGTCAGCACCCGGAGCGGTCAGACCGCGCCGGCCGCCCACCTCGCGGCCAAGGACGAGAAGAAGAAGTCGGGCTTCTTCGCCAAGCTCGGCAAGTTCCTGATCGTCGTGGTCATCCTGATCATCCTGTTCTTCGTGCTGCTGATCGTCGGCATCGTCTACGCCGCGAAGCGGATCTTCGGCCGCCGCAAGTGAGCCGCGGTGGCCCGCCCCGGCGCCGCAGCGGCACCGGGGCGGGCCACCCGGGCGCGATTGGCCCTGGGCGCGGCGTGCGACCGGCCCGACGATGGGCGGCATGAGCGACTACCTCGGCCACCGGGCCCCCGACGGACAGCAGGCTTCTGGCGGACAGCAGACCCCCGACGGACACCGGGCTCCGGACGGACACCGGGCCCCCGGCGCGCTGCGCCCCGAGAGCCGGATCGTCCACCCGCCCCTCGCGGACACCACCGGCAGCCGCCCGATGGGCGTGCCACTGCACCAGAGCCACCTCTTCGCCTTCGACACCAGCGACGCGCTCACCCAGGCCTTCGGCGGCCCGGGCGGGGCCTTCTTCTACAACCGCTACGGCAACCCGACCGTCCGCTCGCTGGAGACGGCGGTGGCCGACCTCGAAGGCGGCGCCGGTGCGATCGCCACCGCCTCCGGCATGGGCGCGATCAACACCGTCCTGCTCGCCCTGCTGCGCTCCGGCGACCACGTGATCGCCCAGCGAAGCCTGTACGGCGGTACCTTCGCCGTGCTCGCCGACCTCGCCGAGCGCTGGGGGGTGGAGGTCACCCACGTCGGGGGCGACGACCCGGCCGAGGTCGAGGCGGCCCTGCGGCCCACCACCCGGCTGCTGCACCTGGAGACCATCTCCAACCCCACCACCAGGGTCACCGACCTGCCCGGGCTGATCGGCGTCGCCAAGCGGGCCGGGGTGGTCAGCGTCGTGGACAACACCTTCGCGACGCCGCTGCTCTGCCGGCCGATCGAGTACGGCGCGGACGTCGTCATCCACTCGGCCACCAAGTACCTCGGCGGCCACTCGGACGTCCTGGCCGGCGTCGCCGTTCTCGCGGACGCCGAACTGCACCGCAAGGTCTGGCACTACGCCATCGAACTCGGCGCCGCCGTCGACCCGTTCGCCGCCTGGCTGACCCTGCGCGGCCTCCAGACCCTCGCCCTGCGGGTCCGCCGGCACTGTGAGAGCGCCCTCGACCTGGCCGGTCGCCTCGCCGCCCACCCCGCGGTCGGGGCCGTCCACTACCCGGGCCTGCCCGGGCACCCCGACCACGACCTCGCCCGCCGGCTCCTGCCCGACGGCCACGGCGGCGTCCTGGCCTTCGACCTCGTCGGCGGCCGCGAGGCGGCCCGCACCTTCACCGAGTCCGTCCGCCTGGCCGCCCTCGCCCCCTCCCTCGGCGGCGTGCACACCCTCGTGCTCCACCCGGCCAGCACCTCCCACCGCCAGCTCGACGACGCCGAGTTGGCCGCCGCCGGGATCGGCCCGGGGACGGTGCGGGTGTCGGTGGGCATCGAGCACCCCGAGGACCTGTGGGCGGACGTGGAGGGTGCGCTGGCGAAGGTGTGACGGCCGCCCGACCGGCGCCGCCGGGCTGTCGACCGGTTGCGTGCGCGTGCACCTAAATGTATGGTGCGTGCGCACGCACACACTTTTCCCCGGAGAAGCCGGGGAGATCCGAGGAGAGACTTCCATGGACACCGACGCCGCCCCGATCGTCCTCATCACCGGCACCTCCTCCGGGATCGGCCTCGCCGCCGCCGTGGCCGCCGCCCGCGCCGGGTACGGCGTCGTCGCCACCATGCGCGACACCGGACGGGCCGAGGCCCTGCGGCGCACCGCCGCCGAGGCGGGCGTCGACGGGCGGATCGACGTCGAGCAGCTGGACGTCACCGATCCGGCCTCCGTCACCGCCTGCCTGGAGGCCGTCCTCGCCCGGCACGGCCGGCTCGACGCGGTGGTCAACAACGCGGGCGCCGGCCACGTCGGCACGATCGAGCAGGACGGGACGGCGCCGGTGCGGGCCGCCATGGAGGTGAACTTCTTCGGTGTGGTCGAGGTCACCCGGGCCGCACTGCCGCACCTGCGGGCCTCCGGCGGCCGGGTCGTCACCGTGACCAGCGTCGGTGGTGTGGTCGGGCAGCCCTTCAACGAGGCGTACTGCGCCGCCAAGTTCGCCGTCGAGGGCTTCATGGAGTCGCTGGCGCCGGTCGCCGCCACCGTCGGCGTGCACGTCACCGTCGTCGAACCGGGCGCCGTCGCCAGCGAGTTCATCGGCAACCAGGCCATCGACCTGCCCGCGCTGACCGCCGCGGCCGGCCCGTACGCCCCCGCCCTGCGGGCCTATGTCGACCGCACGCAGAAGGCCTTCGCCCAGGCCCAGACCCCGGAGCAGGCGGCCGCCCCGATCGTCGCGGCCCTTACCGCCGAGCGGCCGCCGCTGCGGGTGCAGACCTCCGAGGCGGCCCGGGCCTTCGCCGGCACCAAGCTGGCCGACCTGGACGGCTCGGCGGTGCGGCGGATGACGGGCGGCTGGGTGGTCTGACGAGTCCGGCCCGGGTCTGACACGCCCGACGGGCCCGACAGGTCCGACAGGTCCGACGGGCCTGGTGGTCCTGACGGGCCCGAGGATCGCGCTGGGGGCGGCTCGGGGCGGCGCGGGGCCGGCAGCCGGGGTGGGAACGGAATGATCACCGGTCATACTTGGGCGGCGGCACCCGACACCGGACGCCGCGGGCCGTGCCGGCACCACCCGGCGCAGCCCGCCCGCCAGCCTTCCCGCCCAGACCGGAGGAACCGATGAGCAGCCACCTGCCGACCCACCGCCCGGCGGCCGGGGCCCCGGCAGTGCCGTGGAACCGGCAGCGGCTGCGCAGCAACAACGAATGGCTGCTGCTCGAACTGCTGCGCACCGGCGGCGGCTCCTCGCGCGCCCAACTCGCCCGGGACACCGGCCTGTCCAAGCCCACCGTGTCCGCCGCCCTGGCCGCCCTGGAGCAGGCCGGGCTGGTCCGCGAGGCCGGTCGGCTGGCCCCCGAGCGCGGCCGCACCGCGGTGCTGTACGAGGTCGACCCGGCCGCCGGGCACGTGCTCGGCGTGGACATCGGGCGGGCCAGGCTGCGGGTCGCCGTCGCGGACCTCGCCGGGACGGTCGTCGCCCGCCGCGACGTGGCCAACCGGGGCCGCTCGGCGAACGCCGTCGCCGACGCCGTGGTCGCCGCCGCCCACGAGGCCATCGACGAGGCGGGCCTGGCCGCCGACGACATCGTGCACGCGGTGATCGGCACCCCGGGCGTGTGGGACGAGCAGCGGCGCGGCGTGCGCTACGCCACCAGCCTGCCCGGCTGGGGCCGATCCGGTCTGTTCGACCGGATCGGGGAGGGCCTGGGCGTGGCCGTCACCGTCGCCAACGACGCCAACCTGGCCGCGCTCGGCGAGTACACCCTCGGCGCCGGCCGGGGCAGCCGGATGTTCGCCTACCTGCTGGTCGGCACCGGCCTGGGCGTCGGCGTGGTCAAGGACGGCGAACTGCTGCTCGGCGCACACGGCGCGCTGGGCGAGATCGGCCTGGTGCCGCTGCCCGCCCGCCCCGGTGAGCCTCCGGCGACCATCGAGCAGGAGGCCGCCGCGGACGCCGTGGTGCGCACCGCCCAGGACCTCGGGCTGGGCGGCGCGCCCACGGCCAAGCAGGTCTTCGAACGGGCCCGGGCCGGCGACCCGGCGGCGGTCCGGGCCGTCGGCCATGAGGCCGGCCAACTCGCCTACGCCGTCGCCGTGTTGTCCGCCGTACTGGACCCGGACCTGGTGGTCCTCGGCGGCGGCATAGGCAACAGCGCGGACCTGCTCCTGGAACCGCTGGAGCAGGCCCTGCACCGGATCGCCCCGATGCGTCCGACGCTCGCGCCGAGCCTGCTGGGGGAGGAGGCGGTCCTCCTCGGTGCGGTCGCCACCGCCCTGGAGACCGCGCGCCCCGAGGTGTTCGAGCGCCGGACGGCGGGGCTGCCTTAGGTCCTGTCCTCACGGTGGCCCGTGGCTCGGTGGGCGGTTCGGCCGATGGCTCGCCCGGGTGCGCGGCTGCTCGGCCGGTCAGCCGGTCAGCCGGTGGCCAGGGTGAGGCCGTAGGCGCTCAGGATCGGGTTGACGGGCTGGAAGTAGGTCTCGCCGCCCGAGGTGCAGTCGCCGGAGCCGCCGGAGGTGACGCCCTGCGCCTGGTTGCCGGAGATGAACGACCCGCCCGAGTCGCCGGGTTCGGCGCACACGCTGGTGCGGGTGACGCCGTAGACGCTGCCCTCCTGGTAGGTGACGGTGGCGTTGACCTCCTCGACGGTGCCGCAGTGCCAGCCCGTCGTGGAGCCGGAGCGGCAGACCGAGGACCCGACGGGCTGCTCGGTCGAGCCGGCGACCGTCACCGCGCCGCCCGCGTAGTCGTTCACCTGCGGCTGCGCCGTCCAGCCCGGGCCGGCCTGCACCCAGGAGTAGTCGTTGCCGGGGAAGGTCGAGCCCTGGAAGGTGCCGATCGAACTGCCGTCGGAGGCCGTCGCGTTGGAACCGGGCTGCCCGCAGTGTCCGGCGCTGACGAAGCCGGGCCGGCCGTTCTGGGTGACGGGGAATCCGATCGAACACCGGGCGGCGTTGTCGATGTAGTACGCGTCGCCGCCGTGCAGGTCGGCCAGCGGCCGGGGCGTGGCGGTGGCCCGCTCGACCCGGACCAGCGCGCGGTCCACCCCGGAGCGGCGCAGGAAGTCCTCGGTCCGGGCGGCGTCGGAGGACCGGACCACGACGGCGTTGGTGCGGACGTCCACGGACCAGAACGGCGTGGCGGTGGGTGTGGCGGCCCGGGCCGCCCGGTCGAGCGCGGCCTTCGCCCGGTCGAGGGCGGCCAGGGCGTTGCGGACGACGGTGGCCCGGCCGCCGTGCGCGGTGATCGTCCGGGCGACGGAGGCGTCCGTGGTGGCGACCACCAGGGCGGCGTCCGGCCCCTCGACCCAGGCCCCGGCCCAGCGGGAGCCCAGGGCGGCGGCGAGCGCGGTCCGAACCCGGGCGGCCCGGCTCTCCCCGGCCAGCCGGTCGGCGGCGGCTTGCGGGGAGAGTCCGAGGTCGCGCTGGAGCGCGGGGAGCAGCGCGGACGGGGCCGGGGCGGTCCGGGCCGCGGGGGAAGCGAGGGCGGCGACTGTGGACGGGTCGTCAGCGGGCGCGCTGACGGCGGGGGCGGCGGTCAGGGCGACGCCCGCGAGCGCGGTGGCGACCGCGAGCACACGGATGCGGAGCATGGGGGATCTCCTCGTTCGGCGTGGGGGTTGCCGGAACGGTAGCGATCCGCTGGCCATGTCAGGAACATGCCGAATTCCCCTGCGCTCCGGCGCTATACCCCTGTTGGGGCGGTCGGCGGTTCGGCGCAGCGTGACGGCGGACCGGAGGGCGGCGACGCTCGGTAGCCGGCAGATCTCGATCTGCCAACGAGTGGGAGATCCGTGCGCGGATCGTGTGCGAGCTCTGCTTGAATCGCACACCTCATCCAAACGGAACGGAGCGTTCTCCACCCATGCCTTCACGCATACGCGGGCGTCGGTGCGCCGGCCTGGCCGGCTTCGCCGGACTCGTCCTCACCGTCGGTCTGGCGCTGACCGGTTGCGACCCGTCGGCCGCCGACGGCGGAGCCAAGGCCTCGCCCCCGGTGACCGCCCCGGCGGGCGCCACCACCCAGTCGACCCCGCCGGCCGCACCGCCTGCGGCGCCGCCCGCCGCGTCCCCGGCCGGCACGCCGCCGCCGGCGTCGGACCCCGCGCCGAGCACGCCGACCGCCCCCGCAGCGGCGGCCCCCAGCACCCACGCGCCGTCGCCCACCCCGAAGGCGCCGCAGCCGAAGACCACCACGGCCCAGCCGCCGACCGCCCCGGAGCCGCAGCACACCGCGGCGGCCGGCGGTGCGGAGTGCGAGCTCCGCTCGAACGCGGGGAACTGCTACGCGGCCGGGCAGTTCTGCCGCAACGCCGATCTCGGCAAGAGCACCCATGACGCCAACGGGGGAATGATCTACTGCCGGATGGTCAGCGGCAAGCCGCACTGGCAGGCCTGAGCGAGGCCGACCGGGTGCGGGGGATGAACGCCTCGGCCCCCCCGCGCCCGGTCGGCCCGTCGGCGTGACCCGGGAGACCCCGGACCCTAGTCGAGCTGTCCGAGAGCGTCCCAGAACAGGTGCTCGTACGCCTGGAGCAGTCGGCCGTACTCGCGGGCCACGGCCAGGGTCGGCCCGTCCAGCGGATCCGGCCCGAGGGCGTCGGCGGCCTGCTGTTCGAGCGCGGGAGCGGGCTGGGCGAAGAAGTACCCCAGTGACCACCCCCACCCGCGCCCCCTGGATACCCGGAGGCGGCAGCGCCCTGGGGTGGGGTCTGCGTAACCCCTGCCCGGTCGGCGTCGGGCCCGCCGGAACCGACCGGGTGCAGTGGTGGGTGGTCTGGTGCCTTCAGTGCGGTGACCGGTACGCCGGGCGCCCCGCCCAGGTCGGCGACGACCACGGCCACCGTGACGACGCCCGCCACGCCGCCCGCCTCCATGCCGACGACCACGAAGCCGACTTCAGCCGGGTCGTCGCCGCCGAGCGGACCCGGGAGGCCCGCGAGCAGTCCGGGTGGACCAGCAGGGTGTACAGCCTCGTCGCGGCGGCCACCCTGCACCCCAGCGAAGGCGGCGTGTGGTGGGACGGCACTGGCTACCGCCTCGTCCCCGCCGGGGCCCGGCTCGACGCCAAGGGCCGCCGGGTACGGCGGAAGGTGGTCGAGCTGGTCATCGCCGCCGGGTTTCTCCAGCAGGAGGAGAACGGCGACGTCGTCGCCACAGCGGACGGCCGCGCCATGCTCACCATCTGGCGGCACCACCGCACCGACCTCGCCGAGCCCTGGCCAGCCCGCGCGGAGCCCCAGGCCCTACCCCCGCTGCCCGGCGGCCACGAAGCCGCCCGCCGCCGGGAAGCCGCCCGCCAGCGCCTCGCGGAGCTGGAACGCCAGGCCGCCCAGAGCCGGGCCGAGTTCCTGCGGCGTCGTGAGGAGGCCGAGCAGCAGCACCAGGCCGAGCTGGAGGCCGCCCGCCATCGCAGCGCCGACGAGCAGGCCGAGCGCGAGCGCGCGGAGCGGGCCCGCACCGGAGCAGACATCCACCTGACGTGGTCCGCGGTGGCCGCCGGCCGCTGGAGCGTCACCGGGGCCGGCCACGACCGCCGCCTGGACGTCAGCCTCAACACCACCGACTTCGCGGCCGACATGTACGAGATCCGGGAGAACGGGCACTACATCTCCCGCCACCCCTACGAGCACCAGGCCGACGCTACCGTCCGGCAGCTGCTCGCCGACGGCGTCGAGATCGGGGAGCGGACACCAGAGCCCACCCCCGCCTCGCCCACCCAACGGGCCGTCGATACCCCCGCCGGCCGATGGCACCAGGCCCCACCCCCACCCACCCGAACGGAAGGCACTACCCCTGAGCATTCACCCCGACAACGTCCTGGCCGAGGGCCGATGGAATCCGCAGTGCTTCGAACTCGACTACGAGGGCCGCAGAGGCCACTACCGGGTCGTACGGGGCCTCGGCGAACAGATCGGCACCGTGGAGAAGCACGGGGGTGTCTGGATGCCCAAGGACGCATCCGGGGCGTGGGTGGCAGCCGCCGCCGGCCGACGCGGCTACCTCACCCGCCGGGTCGCGGCCATCGAGCTGTCCATCGCCGTCCCGCTCCCGCCGCCGGAGGAAGCGGAAAAGTACCGAGTGGGCCCAGGGCCCGCCCCCTCCTCGTGAGCACGTGACGAGGCCTCGAAATGCGAACACCCCCGCCTCCGAGGGAAGCGGGGGTGGGGGAGGCGAGCTAGTGAACCAGGTAGTGGTAGGTCAGGATGCCTTGGGGGCGGTGGCGGACTCGAAGACGGATACCACCAGTCTCACGTAAGGTAGATCTTCTGCCACTCCAAGGACGTCATGGTCAGTGCGGCCTCGGCGAGAGTGCGGGCCGACTCGGTCTTGAGGCTGCCGAGGCTGCTGTCAATCCACGGCTGGACGTTCTGGTACCCCTGCTCGCGGTACTCCACGGCCTGAATCAGGCACTCCAGCTTGTCCGCGTCATGGGCGACGGTGACTTCCAGGCTCTCGGCGTTTTCATACTCCTCCACGAGGGCCTGAACCCCGGCAACGACGGCCGGGTGAGCGGCGCTGACCTGGTCTGCGGTCACGCGTTCGTTCGAGGCGGCGGTGAGGTAGCGCCGACTGACGTGCGGGATATCGCTGACCCGGGTCTCCTGGGTGTCGTGGAAGAGACACAGCAGGGCGACCTTGGCCGGGTCGGCACCCTCCATCATCGCGAGCACCGCGCCGACGACGCCCGTACGGAACGAGTGCTCCGCGACAGACTCGGGGTCTTTGACCCCAGCGATCCACCAGCCCTGGCGCTTCGCCCGCTTGAGCATGCCCGCCTCGAACAGGTAGCTCGCGGTGCCCTTCGCCTGCTTGTCGTCCGTCATAGCTGTCCTTCGCTGTTGGATCGGTAGTTGCTGGACCCACCTACCCGCAGACCGTAGTGCACAGACTCCAGCTCTCGTCGGGACTGCCGTGAAAGGCCATCACCATCAAGCAGCGTGCGCACTCGTGTGGCTAGGTCGCGGGCTGTACGGGGGTCCGCATCGGCCAGGCCGCGTCGGGTGAGCATGAGTGCCCAGATCGAATGGACGTACAGGTCGGTGTACTCACCCGCGCGGTCCAGCCGGATGGCGAACTGTCGCAGCAGTGAGGAGGCGTCCCACGCCGGGCGTTCCTGTTCGGTCATGAAGTCGTCGCTGGTCTGGGGACGTGAGTCGAGCCCGAGCCAGTGAGCCCAATAGTTCAAGTTCGCGGTCTCGAAATCGTCGTTGTCGGTGATCGAGCGGGCGATGAAGTCTCGGAGTAGCTCAGGGTCCCCTTGTCGCGCCAGTGCTGCCGCGACCGACCGCGCCTCAGCCCAGCGGGGTGACCACCCAGAACCGGCCGAGGGAATCCGGCCTCGCCGCTGCATCCCGCCAAACCACTCGCCCACATCGCGAGCCCGGTCGTAGGAGGACAGGTACCAGACCTGTCTCCGGAGTAGGGCGGTCTCCTCACCGCCGGCCTCCACCAGGTCGGCGGTATGCCGAAGGTTGTCGAAGAATCGCGAGCGCACGTCCTGCCCGAGGAGCGGTGCAGTGGAGACCGGCCCGCGCCGAGCGGCAGGAATGCTCAACTCGGTGGCCACGGCGCCGGGCAGAACCCCGCTGACGGCCCAGCCGATCATGTGCGTGGTGTCCCGGGTAAGCACCCACCCGGCCAACGGATGCTCCAGAACCTCGGCCTTCGTGGGCCGGGACCGCAGTATCTCGCCGAGGACGAAGTCCGCGTCCAATGCGAGGCTGATCAGGTCCACCAGCCCGGTCGGCGCGCCGAGCAGAATCAGCTTCCGGCGCAGTACCACCAGGTTCCCGGCCCTGGTGGAGGAGAGCGGCCGACGGCCGGACTCCCAGCCCTGGACGGTGCTCTTGTCGATCCCCAGTTCCACGGCCAACTCGTCCTGAGTCTTCGGGATCTGTTCCCGGATGACCTTGAAAAGGAAGCCGGAAATCACCCCTTCAGGGACTCGCACAGGCTTGGACTGACTGTCAGTCAGTGTTTCGGTGAGCCTCGGTGGTGTCCGAGCAGCCATTCCGGGCCCCCTTGGCCTCGATCGTCCGGGTAACTCGTACTGGCAGTCCGTCGAACCCTGGAATCACCGGCCGTAACTTCATGACTACGGCATCGCCGGTGGCAGCGGAAGCCTAGTGCGAACTCGGTCTTCTGCGAACAGCGATGCTGCCCTGCCGCAGAGCCCCGTGCGGCAGCCTCAACCACCCAGCAGGAGGACCAGAATGTCCACCAGCACCATGCCGGCCGCCGACAAGGTCGGCGAGCGCGCCCGTGAGATCCTGACCGCCATCACCGCGGACCCCGAGTTCCCGGCGTTCGAGGCGGCGACCCTGGAGTACAGCAGCGACTGGCAGTGCTTCACCGGGTTCCCGACCATCAGCGAGTGGAACCTCGACACCGACAAGGCCCCGCTGTTCTCCGAGGGCCTGCGCGCCATCGCCCTCAAGGCGGCGGCGTTCGAGCTGACCGGCAGCGAGACCGACGCCGAGCTGGCCCTGCCCGTCCCCGTGGACGAGATGACGCACGCGATGATCGCGCAGCCGCAACTCCTCGCCCGCATCGCCGACCGGACTGGCTTCACGCTGATCCACCAGACCGACCAGGAACACACCGACTACACCGGCGGCGAGTACACCCACGCCGCGTACGTGGTCGCCTGGGGCACCGAGCCGCCCGCCCGCTACTGGCTCGACAAGGCCGAGGTCGACCGCCGCCTGGGCATCCTCGCCGAGAAGTACGACTCCATCGGCTTCGCCCGCAGCGGGCGCGAGCACGCCATCCCCTTCTAGCCCTCGGGCAACGCCTTGCCGGCACTCGCGTACCGGCCGGGAGGCAGCCCGATGCGGTCTCCGTGCACACAGGCCGGGATTCCCTCCCGGTTGTACCGGAAGCCATCGTCCGGGTTGAACGGGTAGTCCCCGTTGGGGCGTTCGAGCACATCGAACGCCCCAACGGGGAGCCGAAGACTCGGGCAGATCCAGCACGCGTCGTGATCGTCTTCGTCGTTGATGAACGGCTTGGCGGGCATGAACGCAGAGTAGCGATCAAGACACCGAGCCGCGCAAGCCCCCAGGTGTCGCAGGAATTCCGAGGGCAGACCTCCCCACGGCCGCCCTCAGCGAAGGAGGACAGACCGATGGCGCGACGCGCCCCCAAGCGTGAGTACCGGGAGGTCGTGACCGGGCCCTCGAAGTCCGAGTTGCAGCGGCCCCCCGCTGGCTGGAGCCCGCTGGACGAGTACCGGGAGACGCTGGTCTGCGCGGGCACCTCGCTCCAGGCCCCCGGTGACCCCCAGAGCACCTGCCACCCGATCTGCAACGACTGCATCAGCCGCGCCCGGACGCCCCACCGCCGTGCCGCGCTGCGGGCCGCGCTCGACAAGCGCCCGGCGTAGGTCCCGTGTCGAGCCGCCCGGAGGAGAACGCCGAGGACGACGGACAGGCGGTGGCCGACCTGCCTGCCCTACCCGAGGCAGCCGACGAGTCCGAAAAGTCGGCAGCCCTTGTGCCTGCCGAGTCGGACAGCATGCGCCTCCTTCGGGAGCGCACACGGGAGTTGTAGCACCGCCACGCCACGTGGCACTGGATCTTCGAGTGAGGAACACCATGGCTGACACCTCTGCGGGCCCGCCGCTCGCGCACACGTCCTGTCCCCCGGCGAGGCAGGACGCGGCCGACCTGCCCACCCCGCGCGAGGCCGCCCCGGCCCCCCGACTGCGCACGGTCTTCCGGTTCACGGACTGGACGCTGAGCCAGGCTGCCGACGAGCCCGACATGCCGCCGGCCCTGCACCAGTTCCGGTGCCGTGCGGAGGACGAGGACGGCACCGTGTGCGGGGCCGAGGGCCCCGAGTTGCAGTCGTTCAACCTCGCCCAGAGCTGGCCGTTCGTCCACGTCAAGGAGGACCCGGAGCACCGGTCCTACGAACACCTGGCGCGGGTGCCGTGGACGATCGGTCCGAAAGTCGAGCCCGGCACGGTGATCTCGTGATGGGGTACGTCCTGATCCTCGCCGCCATGGTCCTGCTGGTCGTCGGCGGTCTCGACTTCGACAGGGAGGAACGGGAGCCGGGCTGCCTGTGGTGGGTACGCGTGCTGCCCCACCGCACGATCGAGATCCGGCGACGCGGACGCTTCGGCCTGGACGTCGGGATCTACGACCAGCGCTAGCCACGCCGAACAGCCGTCGAACCCCAAGTAGCACCCACGGACCCCCGTCCCGGCCACCCTGGGGAAGAACGGCCGGGACGGGCCAGTAAGACGCACGACGGGCCAGGGGGCATCAGTCCCCGGCCTGACCGACCGAGAAGGGAACACCTGTATGCCCAGCTTTGGCGACAGCGGCAAGCACGGCGGCGGCTCCGGCCCCGGCACCGGGGGCGGCCAGCAGGACGACAGCAACAGCGGCAACAAGCACGGCGGCGGCGGCTCGGACGAGGGCGGCAACAGCAGTGACGGCCAGCGCCCGGCGGGCGGCAAGTAGCCAGTGAGCGCCAAGCACGAAGCGGAGGCCGGTCGGACCCGGCTGGCCTCCGCGCTCATCGACAACGGGTCTCTCACCTCGGACTGGCTGGGACCGTACAACGCCGTGCCCCGCCACCAGTTCATCCCCGACACCATCTGGCCGGGCCAGGCCGACGGGATCTGCCAGGGCCAGGCCGTCCACCGCTACACCGACCCGGCGCGGTGGTGGCACGCGGTCTACTCCGACGTCCCGCTCACCACGCAGTGGGACGACGGAACCCACGAGGGCGACGAACGGGGAACCATGCCCACGTCGTCCAACTCCATGCCCACGATGGTGTTCTCCATGCTCTCCGCGCTCAACGTGGAGGACGGGAACCGGGTGATGGAGATCGGCACCGGCACCGGATGGAACTCCGCCCTGCTGTCCCAGCGCCTCGGGTCCGGCAGCGTCGTCACCATCGAGGTGGACGAGGCCAACGCCGCCGCCGCCCAACGCCGCCTCGCGCGGGCCGGGTACTTCCCGACGTCCGTGGTCGGCGACGGAGCCGATGGCCATCCGGACGGCGCGCCGTTCGATCGCGTCATCGCCACCTGTTCCGTCGGACGGATCCCACACGCCTGGGTATCCCAGACCGGGCCCGGCGGGGTGATCGTCGCCCCGTGGGGGCCCCAGTACGGCGGGGAAGCCGTGGTACGGCTCACCGTCGGCGACGACGGGACGGCCAGCGGCCACTTCGTCGGGTCCTCGGCGTTCATGCGCCTGCGCCAGCAGCGAACGCCTCGCCCGAGCAGCCTGGAGTACCTGTCCGGGCCGTGGCCGGCCGACGGAGCGAAGTCCCAGACCGACCTGTCACCGCAGGAGTTGGGCGACTGGCTGGCCATGTTCGCCGTCGGCGTGCAAGTGCCCGAAGCGTTCCCGCTCACCGAGCGGTACGACGACGGCACGTACACGCTGTGGCTGCACGACACGGCCGTCACCTCGTGGGCCACCGCCGACTGGGAACCGGGCCGCACCGCCTACGAGGTCGTCCAGTCCGGCCCCCGCAACCTCTGGGACGAGGTGGAGGCCGCCTACCACTGGTGGGACGACCAGGGCCGCCCCGGCTTCGACCGCTTCGGCCTCACCGTCACCCCCGACAGCCACACCGTGTGGTTGGACAGCCCCGACAACCCCGTCCCCACCCGGGACTGACACCTCGCACCCCCGCCGCCCTCAACCCCCAGCGGCGGGCCCACCTCCGCCCTGCGGCTGCCCCCGCTGCCGCAGGGCGGAGGACTCTCCACCCTCCTCAGGAGTAGCCATGTGGGCCACCACCGAACAAGACCGGCAGGCCATGCTCAGGGCACTCGTGATCGCCGCGCTGCCGGCCATCGCCCTCCGGTACGCCTCCGGCGTCGGCGTCAGAAGGCTCGCGACGGTTTACGGGTGCGATTCCAACTGGCTCCAGGCCCAGATGATCAAGGCCGGGTACCGCGTCCGGCCGCTTGAGGAAGCAACCGGTCTGCGCCCCGCCCCCTGGCCGTGGATGCCTATCAGCATGCCAGGGCGGAAGACGATGCCCTGATTGGGCGCCCCGCTCAAACCGGAGCCTCCAAGCTCACGCGACGAGCGCGTAGCTGGTGAGCTGTGCGTGTTTCCGCAGGCCAGGGGTTAAGTCTACGTCTGTATACTTACTCCAGGCCGCGAAGTTGGCGACCAGCGCGGCGGCCGCGGCGGCGGGCTCGCCGTTCAGTGCGAGCCAGGCGAGGTAGGCGAGCCAGGCGAGGTAGGCCGGGTAGGCCTGGCAGCCGGCCAGTGGTGGCCGGGTGGCGAGTTCGTCCGGGCCGAGGCCGCAGGCGGCGGCGAGGCCGGGCAGGGTGCGCAGCGCGGCGCTCTCGCCCCGGCGAGGGCGGCGAACCAGGCGCTCACCGGAAGGTCGGCGCTGCGGGTGGCGAGCAGCAGCAGGCTGCGCCGGTCGGAGGCGATGATCCGGTGCTGCTGGGCGGCGAGTTCGGCCAGGGCCGGGCGGGGCGCCGTGCCGTCGGCGAGCGCCGTGACGAGTGCCGGGGCGGCGTCGCCGGGCGCCAACTCGGCGCGCAGGTCGCGGATCTGGTCGAGGATCGGGTGGTTCACCGGTGCCTCCGTGGTGCGGTTCGGTCCCGGTGCCATTCCTACCGCCTGGCGGGGCCCGGTCGGTGGCGACAGGCCGGGGCGGGCCCCGGGTTGCTCCCGGCCCCGCGGGTGCGGGGCCGGGAGCGGGCGGTGCGGTCGGTGGCTCAGGACCCGGCGCAGGCGCTGGTCACGTCGCCGGCGGCGTCGGTGATCGCCCCGATGTCGGGCATCTTGCCCTTGGAGACGTTGTCCTGGGCGCTGGAGACGGCCTTGTTCAGCTTGTCGGTGGCCTTGTCGAGCTTGTCCCCACTGTTGTGGTCGCGGAGCTTCTTGATGTCGTCGCCGACCTTCTTCAGGGCGTCGGAGGTGTGTTTGCGGCGATCCTGGTCGGTGAGTTGGCCGACGTTGATGGCCGATGAGGCGAGGTCCTGGATGTCGCCGGTGATGCTGACGGCCTGTTTGCCGCAGTCGAGTGCCTGGTCGACGTCCTTGCATGCGCTGAGCAGTGGAGCGGTGGCGAGCAGCGCGAGTGCGGCGGTGGCCAGTCGGTACGGTTTCCTTGTCATGTCTGTATCCCTCCCGCCGGCAACAACGCCTGATCGCCCGCTCGTGGTTCCGCCCGATCGGGTGAATCATGGGTGAACCTTTACTGTCGGCCAGGAAAGGGAGTTGATGGAACATCAGATTCCGGACTCGACTTCGCCGACTTCACGTCAGGGGTGCTGCCCATGACGTGAAGTCGGCCGGGACTGCTACCGGTTGGCCGGTCCGGAGAGGTCGCGCACCAGTCCGGCGAGGGTCGGGGTGTCGACCCCGTGTGCGGCGGCGGCCCGCAGGACGGCGCCGCCGATGGCGTCCAGTTCGATCGGACGGCCTGCCTCCACGTCGCGCTGCATCGAGGACTTCATCGACCCGGGCACCCGGTCGAAGGCGGCGAGCAGTGCCTGTGCGTCCGCCGGGGCGCCCGCCGCGCCGGAGACGGCCGCGATCTCGTCGAGGACGGTGAGCAGTTCGGACCGGTGCTCGGTGCGTACGACGCCGACCTCGCTGCGGTGGCGGGTGGTGAGCAGCGCGAACGGGGCGAGGAAGGAGAGCTTGCTCCAGAGCATCGCGGTCTCGTCCTCGCGAAGCGTGACATCGAGGCCGGTGCGCCGCAGCTGCTCGGCCAAGTCCGCTGCCGTTCCGGCCAGTTCGAGCACGGTGAAGGGGCTGGTGTGCTCGATCCGCCCGGGCGCGGTCCGAGTGGCCTCGACCCGGATCGTGCCGGCCGCGACCTGCCCGGCCGGGTAGCGCTCGCGCAGCGCCGCGACGTGGTCGAGTCCGTTGAGCAGCGGCACCACGACGGCGGAGCCGAGGGCCTGCGGCGGCATCCGGTCGAGTGCGTCGGCCAGCGCCGTCTCCTTGACGGTCACGAACGCGGCGTCGACCGGCTCGCGCAGTTCGGTGGCGGCTTCGACCCGGGCGGTGAACTCGCCGAACTGCCCGCTGCGGACGTGCAGTCCGTCCCGGTTGAGGACGGCGGTGGTCTCCTCGCCGGCCAGGCAGATCACCCGGTGCCCGGCGCGCGCGAGCAGTCCGCCGATCAGGCCGCCGACGCCGCCCGGCCCGAGGACGGCGATGGTCAAGGGGGTGGTCGCGGAGGTGGACGCGGGGGTGGTGGTCATGTCGACTCCTGGTGAAGGGGTGAGGGGTGGGCTTCCGGGGAGGAGAGGGAGACGAGGCCGAAGGTGAACGGCGGTTCGTGGCGCGGCTTCCGCCCGCCGGCCGGGGTCCAGCGCACGGGGGTGTTTCGGCTGAGGCGCAGCGTGTCGTACCGGACGTTGCCGTGGGCGGGATCGGGGACGGGCAGGCCCCCGGCGCGCAGCGCCTCGACCACCTCGTGGGCCGGCCGGCCGAAGACGTCGACGCCGTGGAGGCCGACCGGGCAGGCGGCCGCACCCTCCAGCGGTTCCACCGGGCGGCGCGAGAGGAAGACGGCCCGGAGGCGCTCGCCCGAGCCCGAGCAGAGGGTGACGCCGACCCCGGGCAGGGTGAAGTGCAGAGCCCAGCTGGAGCCGCAGACGAAGATGGGGCGCACACCGCCCGGGAGCGCCTCGTGGTGCGGGGCCAGCAGGCGGCGGACCGTCGCCTCGGTGAGGCCGAAGCGCAGTCCGGGCAGCGGCGCGGGCAGGCGGACGCCGTGGCCGGGCAGCAGGTCGATGGTCACCCGTTCATGATCCCTCGTCGGATGGGCGGCGCGGGGCCCGGGGGCGGGCGAGGCTCAGCTCGCGGGCGTACCGAGGCGGTGGCCCGAACCGCGTCCTGCCGTCGGGCGTCGCGGTCGGTGAGCGGCGGCACCGACTCTCCGGGCGGGAGGGGGCGGCGGTCCGGGCGCCCACCGTGCCGGTCAGCCGGCCGTCAGACCGTTCAGCGCGTCGGTGACCTGACGGGCGAGGGCGGGCGGCAGTGCGGCGTAGCCCAGCTGCGTCGCGGCCGGCTGGCCGGCGGCGCTCACCGCGTGGGAGAGCAGACCGGCCAGTGCCTGGGTCGGGCGGTTGCCGCGGTTGTCCGGTGCGTTGGTGTCGCAGAACACCGCGTAGCCGACCTGGACGAGCGGGTACGCGCCGGAGCCGGGGTTCGCGTAGTCGACGTCGACCGTCAGGCCGGCGCCCGTGCCGGTGACCTTGGCGCCGACCAGGGCGGCGGTGGCGGCCTCGGTGGTGGCGGCCACCGGGCCGGAGCCGGCGGACAGTTTCGCGGTCCGCAGCCCGTCGGCGTCCTTGAGCGGGAGGAAGGCGATCGCGCCGGACTTGCCGGTCACCGTCTGGCGGACGGCGCCGAGATCGCCGACCGCCAGACCGCCCGTCGCCTGGGCGGGCCAGGAGCGGGCGGCCGTCGGGTACGGCCAGGCGGCGGACGCGGCCTTGGCGAGGTAGCGGGTGAAGCCGAGCGTGATCGGCGATTCGGCCGACGGGTGGACCGCGGTGATGGCCGAGTCGGGCAGCACCCGGCCGGGGTTGAGCGTCGCGATCGCGGGATCCCGCCAGCTGGTGATCTGGCCGTTGAAGATCCGGGCCACCGTCGGGGCGTCCAGTACCAGCGAGTCGAGCCCGGGGACGTTGTAGACGACCGCGATCGGCAGGGCGGCGAGCGGGAGTTGGGCGGGCCGGGCGGCCGTGCACCGCTTGCCGAGGCCGTCACCCTCGTCGCCCAGGGGCGCGTCGTCGAGGGTGACGGCGTCGACCTGGCCGGCGACGAACTGCTGGTCGGCGGTGCCGCCCAGGTCGGCGGTGGCCACGTTCGCGGTGGGGCACGCCTGGTGGTAGTCGGCCGTCCAACGGCTCATGACGGTCTTCAACGGCCCGTCTCCGCCCACGACGGCGCGGGCCGAGGGGCAGTCGGGCGGGCCGGACCGGCCTGACTGACCGGGAGTGGACGGAGCCGAGGCGGCCGGGGGCAGGGCACCGGCACCGCCGCTGTCCTTCTCCTGCTGCCGCAGCAGGACGGCCGCGCCGCCGGCCGCGGCCAGCGCGACGGCGACCGCGACGACGAGCGCGGCCGTCCGGCGGCGTGGCCTGGGGACGACGGGGTCGGTCGGCGCCGGTATGACGGCGGGCCCGGCGGGCGGGGGGAGGGCGGGTGCGAGGGGTGCCGAGCGGACGTCCGGCTCGGTCGGTACGGGCGGCACGGCGGGCCGCTCCCACACGGTCGCGGGCCGGGTGTCGGGCGCGGCCGGGGGAGGCTCCACGCCCGCGACGGACCACGTCAGCAACGTCTCCAGGGTGGGCCGTCGGGTCGGCTCCTTGGCGAGGCAGGCCGCGACCATGGGGAGCAGCTCCGCCGCCAGCCCGGCGAGGTCCGGCTCCTCGTAGACGACCCGGAAGCCCACCGCGTGCGAGGAGTCCGCGCCGAACGGACCGCGCCCGGTGCCCGCGAAGGCCAGCACCGAACCGAGCGCGAACACGTCGGTGGCCGGGCTGGTGTCGCCGCGCCGGAACTGCTCCGGTGCCATGAACGGCGGTGTGCCGACGGCGACGCCGGTGCTGGTGAGCTGGGTGCCGTCCAGGGCGCGGGCGATGCCGAAGTCGATCACGCGGGGGCCGTCCTCCGCGAGCAGGACGTTGCCGGGCTTGAGGTCCCGGTGCACCAGCCCGGCGCGATGGATGTCCCGCAGCGCCTCCGCGAGGCCCGCCGCCAGCCGCCGTACCTCCGGCGGGCTCAACGGGCCCTGCCGGGCGACCCGTTCGGCCAGCGAAGGGCCCGGGACGTACAGGGTGGCCAGCCAGGGCGACGGGGCGTCGGGGTCCGCGTCGACGACGGGTGCGGTGAACGCCCCGCTCACCCGGCGGGCGGCCTCGACCTCGTGTCGGAACCGGGCCCGGAACTCTTCGTCCCCGGCGAGCTCGGGGCGGATCACCTTGAGTGCCACCTGCCGCCCGGACAGCGACCGCGCGCGGTACACGACGCCCATCCCGCCCGCGCCGATCCGGCCCTCCAGCCGGTACCCGCCGATCTCGCGCGGATCGTTCTCCAGCAAGGTCACGTGACCCCCGTCCTCAGACACCCGTCCCCCGTCCCCCGGTCAAACGGGAGCCAGCCTAGTACCGCACCGTCGGGCGCCGTGACGGTGGCTCGGGTCGGTCGGTCGACCTCGACCTCGACGGCGCCGGGATGGGACCGGACCGCGACGGCGCCGGGATGGGACCGGACCGCGACGGTGCCGGGGTGGGACGGGACCGCGATGGCCTCGACCCGACGTACGCGTCCTGGGTCCGGAGGTAGGGCCACCTGCGGGGTTCGGTTTTCCGAACCCCGAATTGGGGGGCCAGCCCAATCGATCGTGCGGCCGTTCATGCCCAGGATGGAGGGCATGAACGGGATGACGACAGCCGCCGCGGCGGCGAGCGGTGAGGTGGCGGGCGCGGCCCTGACCGGGGACGGGCTGCACCGGGAGTACGGGCGGGGCACGGCCGCCGTCCGGGCGTTGCGGGGGGTGTCCGTGGCCTTCGCGCCGGGGACGTTCACGGCGGTGATGGGGCCCTCGGGTTCCGGCAAGACGACGCTGCTGCACTGCCTCGCCTGGATGGACCGCCCCACCCGGGGCACCGTCCGCTGGGGCGGGACGGAGGTGTCCCGGCTGCCCGAGCGGCGGCTCGCGCAGCTGCGCCGTACCAGGGTGGGGTTCGTGTTCCAGGCGTTCAACCTGATGCCCGCGATGACCGTCGCGCAGAACGTCGAACTTCCCGGGCGGCTCGCGGGGGCGCGGCCGGACGGGGCGCAGGTGTGGGAGGCGCTCGCCAGGGTCGGCCTGTCCGGGCGGGAGCGGCACCGGCCCGGGCAGCTGTCCGGCGGCCAGCAGCAGCGGGTGGCGATCGCCCGGGCGCTGGTCGCGCGGCCGGCCGTGCTGTCCGCGGACGAGCCGACCGGCGCGCTCGACCGGGAGACCGGGCACGACGTCCTCGACCTGCTGCGTTCCGGTGTGGACGTGGACGGGCGGACGTGTGTGATGGTCACCCACGACCCGGTGGCCGCCGGCTACGCGGACCGGGTGCTGCTGCTGGCCGACGGGCTGCTGGTGGACGAGCTCGACCGGCCGACCGCCGCACAGGTCGGCGAGCGGTTGAGCCGGCTGGGCGGGGGAGCGCGATGAGCCCCGTCCTCTCCCTGGCGGCCGGTCAGATCCGGCGCCGACCGGCCGCCTTCGCCGGGCTGGCGGTGGCGCTGTTCCTGGCGGTGGCGACGGTGACGCTGTTCGGCTCGCTGGTCGCCGCCCAGGCCACGGCCCCCGCCGCGGTGGCCCGCCGGGCGGTGGCCGGGCCGGGCCTGCTGCTGATCGCGGGGGCGTTCGGTGAGATCGCCGTCCTGGTCGCGCTGTTCGTCGTGGTCAACGCGCTCGGCTTCACCCTCCGCCAGCAGCACCGCGACCTCGCCCTGCTGCGGACGGTCGCCGCGACACCCCGTCAGGTGCGTCGGCTGGTGCGGGCCCAGGTCGCGGCGACCGTCCTGCTGATGGCCGTGCCCGGCGGCGCGGCGGGCACCCTCGCCGCCCGGGGCTTCCTCGCCGCGCTCCGACGGCGCGGGCTGGCCGCGCCCGGCCTGCGGATCCCCGGGACGCCGGTGCCGATGCTGGTCGCACTGGCGGTGGCGCTGCTGGTCGGCCTGGCCGCCACCGCCCTCGCCGCCCGACGGATCACCCGGCTCACCCCGGCCGCCGCGCTGACCGCCGACACCTCGGGCCAGCGGCGCACGGGCGTGCTGCGGGTGCTGGCCGGGCTGGCCGTCCTGGCGGGCGGGGTGCTGCTGCTGCGGCTCGCCGCCACCAGAGGGGCCGGTGAACTGGACAAGGCGGGGCAGGCGGCGATGCTCGGCTCGCTGGTGCTGCTGGTCGCCCTCGCCCTGCTCGGGCCGCTCGCCGCACGGGCCGTGGCCGCCGTGCTCGGCGCGCCGGTACGGGTGCTGGCCCCCGGGGCGGGCTGGCTCGCCGACGCCAACCTGCGCGGCTACGCGGCCCGGCTCTCCTCGGCCGTGGTGCCGGTCGCGCTCCTGGTCGGGCTGTCGGGCACCATGTTGATCATGACGAGCACCGCCGAGCACGTGGTCCGTACGACCGGCGCCGCGACCAGCGTCACCAAGGTGACGGACGTCTGGCTCCGCGAGGCGGAACTGGGGATGCTGGTCTGCTTCGCGGCCGTCTCCACCGTCAACACGCTGGTCGCCCTGACGGCCGACCGGTGGCGCGAGTTCGCGCTACTGCGCCTGGTCGGCGCGACCAGGCGGCAACTGCTGCGGATGCTGTCCGTCGAGGCGGCCCTCACCACGGCGGTCGGCGTGCTGCTGGGTGCGGCGGTGGCGGCCGTCGCCACGGGGGCGTTCGCCCGGGCGGTGACGGGGTCGGTGCTGCCGGTGGTGCCGGGCGTTGCGTGCGGCTGGGTGGTGGCGGGCGCGGCGGGGCTGACGGTACCGGGAATCCTGGGCGCCGGCCTGCGGGCGATCCGGGGGCGCGCGGTCGAGGCGGTCGGCGGTGAGCGGGGGTGAGCGGGGGTGAGCGGGGGTGGCCGGGCCCTTCGCCAGGTGCGGTGGGGCCGGGTCGAAGCCGCCTGGGTGTGTCGTCGAAGCGGTGAGTGGTGAGTGGTGAGTGCGGTGAGCGTGGTGAGTGGGAGTGGTGAGGTGGACGGTGGCTGAGCGTCGGCGGTATCTGTCGGTGCGCGGCGGCGAGTTGGCCTTCGCGCTGCTCGGGCTGCCGATCGGGGTGCTCGGCGGGGTCTACGCCGTGGCCGTGCTCTACGCCGGGGCGTTGCTCTCGCTCACCGTGCTCGGGCTGCCGTTCGTGGTGGCCGCCCTGGCCGGGGCGCGCGGGCTGGGCGGGCTGCACCGGCGACTGGTCGGGCGGCTGCTCGGCGAGCGGGTGTCGGCCCCGGGCGCGCTGCCCCGGCCGTCCGGGGCGATCGCCCGGGGCCGGGCGGTGCTGACCGACCCGGTGGCCTGGCGGGCGCTGCTCTACCTGCTGCTGAGGCTGCCACTGGGGGTGCTCGGCTTCCTGGTCGCGGTCGGACTGCCGCTCAGCTGCGTCTGGTTGGTGGGCTTCCCGCTGTGGGTGCGGCTGCTGGAGCCGGGGCCCAGACCGGTCGGCTGGCTGGACGTGGCCGGGGCCCCGGCCGGGCTCGCCGTACTGGCGGCGGTGCCGGCGGTGCTGCGGGCGGTGAGCGCGGCCAATCGGAGCCTCGCCCGGCTGCTGCTCGGCCCGGTGCGGTCGCAGGAGCGGGTGCGCGAGCTGGAGACCGCCCGGGCCACCTTGCTCGCCGAGAACACCGACCGGTTGCGCCGCCTCGAACGCGATCTGCACGACGGGACGCAGGCGCAACTGGTCGCGCTCGCCATCACCCTCTCGTTGGCCGACGACGCCCTCGGTGCGGTCACCGGTGAGGCCGTTGGTGAGGCCGTTGGCGACGCCCAGCCCGGGCTGACCAGGCTGCCCGGCCCGCCCGGCGCTCCGGACACCGAGCGCCTGCGCACCCTGGTCGACCGGGCCCGTCGGCAGACCGACGACACCATCGCGGAACTGCGCCGGCTCACCCGGGGCATCCACCCGGTGGCGCTGGACGGCGGCCTCGCCCAGGCGCTGCCCGGGCTCACCGCCACCGCGCCGGTGCCGGTCACGGTACGGCTGGACCTGAGGGAGCGGCCGGACGCGGCGATCGAGCAGGCCGTCTACTTCTGCGCGGCCGAGTTGCTGACCAACGTCGCCAAGCACAGCGGCGCGGCGGCGGCGGAGCTCGCGGCGAGCGCAGCCGACGGGCGGGTGCGGCTGACGGTGCGCGACGACGGCCGCGGGGGCGCCGCCCCGGGCGGGGGCTCCGGCTCGGGCTCCGGTTCGGGTTCGGGCCTGGCGGGCCTGGCCGAACGGCTCGTGGCGGTGGACGGGGTGCTGCGGGTGGACAGCCCGCCGGGCGGGCCGACGACGGTCACCGCCGAACTGCCGAGCCGCCTGTGACGGGTGGCCGCGGCGCGGCCGTCCACGGAACCGCTGCTCCCGGCTCAGCCGCCGGTTTCGGCGAGGTAGGTGAGGACGGCTTTGACGCGCCGGTTGTCGGTTTCGGTCGCCGACAGGTCGAACTTGGCGAAGACGGCGGCGACGTGCTTCTCCACCGCCCGCTCCGAGACCACGAGCAGCCCGGCGATCGAACGGTTGGAGTGGCCCTGCGCCATCAGCTCCAGTACCTCCCGTTCGCGCGGGGTGAGCGCGTCGACACGGTTTCGCCGCCCGCCGTGCATCAGGCCGTTGACGATCTCCGGGTCGAGCGCCGTGCCGCCGGCCGCCACCCGGTGCAGCGCGTCCACGAACTCCGAGGTGCGGGCGACGCGTTCCTTGAGCAGATAGCCGACGCCGGCGGCGCCACCTGCGAGCAGCCGGGCCGCCCAGGCGGTCTCGGCGTGCTGGGAGAAGACCAGGATGCCGACCCCGGGCGAGGTGGAGCGGAGCTCGACGGCGGCGCGGATGCCCTCGTCGGTGTGGCTGGGCGGCATCCGGATGTCGACCACGGCCACATCGGGCCGGTGCTCGTCGACGGCGGCGATCAGTTCGGGGGCCGTCCCGGCGGTGGCGACCACGGTGCACCCGCGCGCGGTGAGGAGTTCGACCATGCCGTCCCGGAGGATCACCGAGTCCTCGGCGAGGACGACGCGGAGCTGCTTCTCGATCATGTCGCCATTATCGGCGGTGGCCGGTCCGCCGCCGGTCGGCGCCCGGCCGCCCGGGGCCGGCTGTCGGCCGGCTCCGCCGTCCAACTCGCCGCCCGTGCCGTGCGGCTCCGCCGTCCAACTCGCCGCCCGTGCCGTGCGGCTCCTCCTCCTCGCCCTGCCCGACGGCTCGCTGCGCGGGGCGTCGGCCCCTTCGTCAGAATGGTATTGACGGTGCGTCAGTGTTCGTCCCCCTGCTGTGCGCGCCAGGCGTGGACGCCGGGGGCGACCTCGACCACCTCGAACGGGTAGGCGTCCCGGACGAGTTTGAGCAGGGCGCGCTGCTCGTCCAGCCAGCCGGGGGCGGGGGACAGGACGACCCGGAGGGTGACGCCGGAGTCCTCGGCGTCGGAGACGGTCACCCAGAGGCCGCCGGGTCGCCCCGGCTCGATCCGCAGCTCCGGGCCGTGCTCCTCGTCCAGCCAGCGCACCGCCTCGCGTCGCGCCAGACGTTCCAGGGCGGCTTCCCACTGCTGGAGTTGACGTCCAGTCACCAGTGTGACGAACTGCCCGCGGGCCGAGTCGGCGGTGACGGTGATCTCGCAGTCCAGCCAGTCGTGGCCGAGCAGGGAGCCCGGTGCGTGCCGCCCCAGCACCCGCACCCGTACGCTCCGCCCGCCGGTGCGCCCCTCGTGCCCGGTGGCGTCGTCGGTGCCGGGGCGGTCCGTCAGTCTGATCAACTCGTTCTGGTGCGAAGCGACTTCACGCACTGTGTACTCCCGGTCACTGCGAATCCAAGGGCTGACATCCTCGCGCAGGTGTTCGTCCGGTGCCAGTCCGTGGGAGGGGTTCGTCTCCGGCGCGCCGACGGCCCGCCCGACCGTGGAGGTCGGACGGGCCGGGTGGGGCGGTGGCCGGCTGGCGGTCAGAGCTGTTCAGGGCTGGTCCGCCCTGGTCGGGACCGGCCGGGACTGGTCGGGACTGGTCGGGGCCGGCGCGGGTCGACGGGAGTCCGTCGGCGCCCGTCAGTGCCCGTCAGTGTCCGGCGGCGCCGGTCACCGCTGGTCGGCGTGGCCGGTCAGGACGGTGGTGAAGATCGGCTCGCCGTTCTGGTGGCCGGTGACGGTGGTGGTGAGGGCGTCCGGGTCGTCACCGGGGGTGTGCCGGGCGGTGATCGTGGTGGCGGCGTCGTGCTCGGCGTACCGGTGGTAGGTGGTCGCGGCGGAGGCGGGGATGACGGTGGCCGGTGAGACGAGCGCGTTGGTGGCCTGGCGGGCGGCCTCCAGTAGGACCATGCCGGGAATGTGGTCGTTGGCGTGGTCGAAGAGGATCGGGTGCCAGAGGTCGGGGGTGAGGTGCCAGGTCCCGGGTGCGTCGGCCGGGGTCAGGACGACGTCGCAGGGGCGGATCCGGCCCACTCGGCCCGGGGCCAGCGGCTCGCCGGAGACGGCGGGCGCCGGGTCGGCCTCGCGGCGTGCCCCGCGCAGCCGCCGGTAGGTGGAGTCCGGCACGGTGGTGAACCGGGCGTGTCCGGTGGCGGCGAGGTGGGCGCCGCGTCGGATGACGGTGCTGAGGGTGAAGTCGATGGTGGTGCCGGCCCGGCGCGGCTGTGGGACGAGTCTGGCCTCGATGGTGAGGTCGGTGGGCGCCGCGCCGATGAGCAGTTGGCGGGGGCGGGTGGTGTAGTCGAGGTTCCACATCATGAACTTGTGGTCGAGCGGGACGCCGAACCGGGTGTGCGCGAGGTAGAGCCCGGCTTGGCGGATCGTTTCAGCGGCCTGGATCGGGTCGTGCCGGGTTCCGTCGGGGGTGGTGAAGAAGGTGTGGGCGCGCGGCCACTGCGCGGTGACGGCGAAGGTCGTCTCGTTCAGCTGCTCGCTGCCGGTGAGGAAGACCTCGGCGTGACAGGCCCGGTGGACGTACTCCTTGGCAACGGTGCTGGTCAGGCGCGGTGCCGGTCCGGTCGGCACGGCCGGTCCGGCGGTGCGGCCGGGGGTGGTGCCGTGGTCCGCGCCGGCGACGCGGGAGATGGCGGGGGCGCGGTAGGCAAGCAGGGTCATGGGAGCGCTCCGGAAGGCCGTGGCGGGCGGGGTGGGCTGCTCAGGGCTCGTAAGATACGTACCTTCCGGTTTGGTTTTCAAGGAGCCCGAACGAAGGTTCGTTGGCGGCCGAGCGTGGTCGGGTGGTCGCTCCAGGTGCCGCGCGATGGCCGTCCGGGTGGCCTGAACCTGGGGCGGATGCCGCCTGGCCTGCAAAGGAATCCCCAAAAGTGGGGTGACAGGTGCATTATCACGGCGGGCCGTTTTCGGTGGGATGCGGCCGGAAGTGGGGAGCCGGATTCCGGCTCTGTCGGCCGGGGGAGGGGTGGCGGTCGCTTTCCCGCCCTGTAGCGTCCACGCGGTTTTCCTTCACTCGAAGGCGGGTGCATGCGACCTGGGGGCGAGGGATCGCCGGTTGACCGGCGGGTAAGATACAGGGTGTTTGGTTTTGTTTGCCGAGCGTTTCGGGCGGGGTGGTTGCGGTGGTGCGGCAGGAGCGGGCGATCCGGACGCGTCGGCTGATCCTGGAGGCGGCGGCCTCGGTCTTCGACGAGCACGGGTACGAGGGGGCGACGATCGGTGAGGTGGTCGCCCGTGCGGGTGTGACCCGGGGTGCGGTGTACTTCCACTTCGCGTCGAAGCGGGAGCTCGCGCAGGGCGTCGTGGAGGAGCAGTTCGGTCGGGACGAGATCCCCGAACGGCATTGCAAGCTCCAGGAGTTCGTCGACCTGGGGATGGTCGTCGCCCATCTCATGCCGGGTGACCCGCTGTTGAGCGCGGGCGCGCGGCTCTCGCTCGGCCAGGACGTGTTCGGCGACCTCAGTGGCGGTGCCACGCCCGGGTGGATCGCCCGGCTGGAGGCGGTGCTGACGGCAGCCGGTGAGCGGGGTGAGCTGCTGCCGCACGTGCTGCCGGCCGAGACGGCGTGGCTGATGACGGGCGCCTGGACGGGCGTGCAGATCCAGTCCCAGAAGATGTCCGGCCGGGCGGATCTGGAGCGCCGGGTGGCCGTGTTGTACCGGCACGTGATGCCGAGCATCGCGGTCCCCGGGGTGCTGGCCGCGCTGGATCTGGGCGCGGACCGTGGTGGGCGGGTGGTGGCCGAGCTGGCGGCGGCCCGTGCTGGTGGCGCCTGACGGCTTGCGCCCGGGGCTGACGCGGCGGCACTTGCGGCGGCGGGTCGGTCCGGTCGGTCGCCGCGGTCCGGAGCTCGATGGTCCGTTCAAAAACAAACAGCTCGTTCGGTTTTGTATTGACAAACCGTCCGTCCTGTTTTTGGATGAGCACCTGGTGCTCGGCTGTGCGGTAGCCGCAGTACCGGCCGGCCGGTGGCCGTCGGGGTCGCCGATCCGTCTGGATTGGGGTGGACGTCATGGAGATCCGGGTGTTGGGGGCCTTGGGGGTCCAGGTGTGCGGGGTGTCGGTGGTGCCCTCGGCGCCGAAACCACGGCAAGTGCTCGCCCTGCTGGCCCTGCGCGCCGACCAGGTCATCTCGGCGGGCGTCCTCGCGGAGGAACTGTGGTCCGGCCATCCGCCACGCAGCGCGCGCACCACCGTCCAGACCTACGTCCTCCAACTGCGCGACCTCATCGACCGGGCGCTCGCCCACCGCGATGACGCCGGAGGAGCGTGCGGAGCCAAGGACGTCCTGGTGACCTCGCCCGGCGGCTACCGGCTCGACAGCGGCGGCGGACTGGTCGACCTCCAGGAGTTCGACCGCCTCGCGGGCCTCGGCTACCGGGCCATGGACGGCGGCGACTTCCCGCTCGCCGCCCGCCAGTTGGGCGAGGCGCTCGGCCTGTGGCGCGGTCCGGCGTTCGCCGACGTCCCGCTCGGCGGTCAACTCGCCGTCGAGGCCAAGCGGTTGGAGGAGACCCGGCTCTGCGCGCTGGATCAGCGGATCGAGGCCGACCTGCGGCTGGGCCGCCACCGCGTCCTGCTCGCCGAACTCACCGTCCTGGTCGACCGCTACCGCACCCACGAGAGCCTGCACGGCCAGTACATGATCGCCCTGCACCGCTCCGGCCGACGGGGCGAGGCCCTGGAGGCCTACCAGCGCCTGCGCAACACCCTGGTACGGGAGTTGGGCATGGAACCCTCGGCCGGACTGCGACGGCTCCAGCGCTCCATCCTGCTCGCCAACCCCGATCGCCCCGAGCCCGACCGTGCCGCCGGCCCCGCCACCCCCGCCGACCAGACCCCTCCTCGCACCACCCGGCTCACCCGCGTCGGCTGAGCCCGCCACGGAGGCGGCCCGCCGAATCGCTGACTAAGACCCCAGGTCCGGCCACGGGTGGCCGGTCAGGCCCAGGTAGTGGCCGAGCCGGGCGGCCGCGTCGAGCATGGCCAGGCCCTGGGCGGTGAGCCTGCGTTGCCAGCTGTCGAGGGCGTCGGCCAGGGAGGCCGTGCCGCCGGCCGTCCGCACCTGTCGGACCACGGTGGCGATGTGGTCCAGCGGGTAGCCGCCGCGCCGGAGCAGGTGGGCGAGTTCGGCGTCGCGGATGTCGTCGGCGCGGAAGGCGCGGTGCCCGGTGGCCTGGTCCCGGGCGGGGGTGAGGATGCCCGCGCCCTCCCAGTTGCGCACGGTCGCCGGGGTGACGCCGAGCCGGTGGGCGAGTTCGCCGATGCTCAGGACGGCGCCGTCCACCGCGGGCTCCGCCGATGGGCCAGCCTCAAGATCCGCCGCAAGATCCGTCTCAAGGTCCGCTGCAAGGTCCGCCGAGAGATCCCGCGCCGCGTCGGGTCGCGCCGTCAGGTGGTGCACGGCCTCCCGCACCGCGTCCAGGGTGTCCCGGTCGCGGAGCAGTTGGCCGTGGCCGCGGTCGATGGCCGTCAGGGCGTCGTCGAGCCCGCCCCGGTGGAGTGCGGTCATGATCCGGCCGCCGGTCGCGTGGCCGTACGCCGCGACCAGGGAGCGGTAGGCGTCGAGCGCGGCCGCGTGCACCTCGGTGTAGATGCGGTAGCCGCTGGCGGTGCGTTCGGCGGGCGGGAGGAAGCCGTCCCGCTCGTAGTTGCGCACGGCCTGGGTCGAGAGGCCGTGCCCGCGGGCGAGGTCGGAGGGGCGCATGGTGGTCACCGGTTTGAGACTTCAGCGGAGGATCGGGCGGTCGGAGCAGGAAAAGTCTCAACCGTTCTTTCAAGGATACGCTTGAGGGTCATGAGTCAGGACTTGCGAGACCTCGTCCCTCCGTCATGCGCACTGCTGGCGCTCGGTGAACCCACCCACCGGGAACCGGCCTTCGCGCGGATCCGCAACGAGCTGTTCGCCCAACTGGTCGACCGGGGATTCCGGTCGATCGCCCTCGAAACCGACCGGGTGGCCGCGCTCACCGTGAACGACTTCGTCCAGGAGGGGGTGGGCACCCTCGACTCGGTGATGGGCGAGGGCTTCTCCCACGGCTTCGGAGAGCTGGACGGCAACCGGCGGCTGGTCGCCTGGATGCGCGACTACAACCGGAGCCGGCCGCCGGCGGACCGTCTGGCCTTCCACGGCTTCGACGCGCAGACGGAGAACACCAGCGCACCCAGCCCGCGGCGCTACCTCGAACACGCCCGCGACTACCTCGGGCTCGACCTCGACCTCGCCGGCCTGGTCGGCGAGGACCAGCGCTGGAGCCGCCCCGAGGCGGTCCTGGACCCGGAGATGTCGCCCGGCGCCTCCGCCGAGGCGGAGAAGCTGCGGACGGTCGCCGACGACCTGCTCACCCTGCTGTACGCGCGGGCCCCGGAACTGGTCGCGGCGACCTCGCGCGCCGAGTGGCTCAGGGCCAGGACGCACCTCACCGCCGGCCTCGGTCTGCTCCGCTACCACCGGCAGTCGGCCGAGCGCCTGGAGCCGGGCGCCCGGCTGTCCGGCCTCCTCGGCACCCGGGACGTGCTCATGGCCCAGAACCTCCTCGACATCCGCGGCGGCGAGGCCCGCCGAGGGGGGACCCTCGTCTTCGCCCACAACCTCCACCTGCAGCGGCAGCCGAGCGCCATGCGGCTGGCGGACCTGGACCTGACCTGGAGCGGCGTCGGCGCGATCCTGAACTCCCTGGACGAGCCGTACACCTTCGTCCCCGGCAGCCTGGGCCGCAGCGAGGCCGTCGGGCTCCAGGAGCCCGAGCCGGACACCCACGAGGGCGCGCTCCAGCGCGGGGCCGCCACCTGGGGACTGGTCGAGCCCGGTGCGGCCGCCGGTGGCCGGACGCGCACCGACACCACGCCGGAGCAGGGCTACTTCCCGCTCGACCGGGCGGTCCTCGACGGGGCCGACGCGATCCTGCACATCGGCGACGGGACCGCCGCCGCCGCGCTCTGACGGCGGCCTGCGGAGGACGGACCCCCGGCAGCGTCAGGTGCGGGCCCCCGGGCCCGGATAGGACGTCCGCAAGTGGCCCAGGAGCGCGGCCGTGGGCGGCGCGGTGGGGCGGCCGGTCGGCCAGGCCAGCGCGATCCGCACCAGCGGGACGGGGTCGGTGAGCGGCCGGATCCGCAGCCCGGCGGCGGGCGGCGGATCCGGCAGCACGGCCACGCCCAGCCCGTGCGCGGCGAGTTCGGCCAGCTGCGGCGGGGCGGACGCCTCGACCGCGACCGTGGGGCGTGCCCCGGCCGCGGCCAGGGCCTGCTCCAGTGCCGTCCGCAGGCCGGTGCCGCGCGGGGTGCTCACCAGGGCGTGCCCGGCCAGTGCGGCGACCGGCAGGGGGCCGTCCGGTCCGCCGGCCAGCGGGTGGTGCCCGGTGAAGGCGGCGACCAGCGGGGCTTCCAGCACGGTGTGCAGGGCGAGCCCGGCCAGCGTCCGCCAGCCGTCGTCGTCGTCCCGTCCGCTCGCGGTGGTGGGCAGGCCGATCACGGCGAGGTCCAACCGCCCCTCGCGCAGGGCGCCGAGCATCCGCGCGGTACCGTCCTCGGCCAGCGAGAGGTCGATGCCCGGGTGGTCGCGGCGGAACGCGGCGAGCGTGGTGGCGAGTCCGGGAAGGCCGTCCGCCCCGGCCGGCGGGACAGGACCCAGGGCTGCCCCGGAGACCAGCCCGAGCCGGACGTGCCCGCGCCGCAGTCCGCCGAAGTCCTGCGCCGTCTGCCGCGCCGCCGCGGCGGAGGCGAGCGCCGCCCGCGCGTGCGGGAGCACCGCCTCGCCGACCGGGGTGAGCCGGACGCCGCGCCCGCCGCGGTCCAGCAGCCGGTGGCCCAATTCCTTCTCCAGCTGCCGGATCTGGGCGCTGACCCCGGGCTGGGTGAGGTGCAGCAGTTCGGCGGCGCGGGTGAAGCTGCCCTGCTGGGCCACGGTGACGAAGTACTGGAGCTGCCGGAGTTCCATAACTTCTGATGATAGGTGGAAGAACTCCCCGGTCTTGGACGTCCGGAGGGTCCCGGCCGCAGGCTGGAGGCATGGGAACCGTGCAGCACGACCAGGCCGTCGACTGGGTCCGCGAGCAGATCGCGGCCGAACGCCGGGAACTCGCCGAGGTGTTCACCACCTTCTCCCCGGACCAGTGGAACTCCCCTTCGCTGTGCGCAGGTTGGCGCGTTCGCGAGGTCGCCGCCCACATGAGCACCGGCTTCCGCCACTCCACCGCCCGCAGTCTCGCGGACCTCATGCGGGCCGGCGGCTCCCTCCACCGGATGACCGACCGGGTGGCGCGCCGCGACGCCGCCGCCCTCACCGACCGCCAACTCGCCGCCGCTCTCGCCGACCACGCCGAACACCCCTGGCGCCCCCCGGTCGGCGGCCGGATCGCCGCCCTCGCCCACGACGTCGTGCACGGCCTCGACATCACCACCGCGCTCGGCCTGCCCTCGCGCCTACCGCTGCCTCGGGTCACCGCCCTGCTCGCCACCGTCTCCCGGCGCAGCCTGCGCTTCTTCGGCGCCCGACTCGACGGTGTCCACCTGCGGGCCACCGACACCGCCTGGGCGTACGGCGAGGGCCCGGCCGTGGTGGAGGGCCGGGCCGAACACCTCCTGCTGCTCACCTACGGGCGCCGGCTGCCGCCCGGCCTCCTCACCGGCCCGGGCGCGGGGCGGTTCACCCTGGACGGGTAGCGGGCGCGTCCGCTCTCGCGTGCCCGGCCGTCGGCGGGAGCGCCGTGCGGGTGCCGGAGCAGATCACCGGGCTGACCCACGGTCCCGCCCCGGCCCCGGTGGCCGAGGGGCGCCACCGCGCGGTTCGCTCCCCGCGGCGCAGTCGGGCGCGCGCGGGGGCGCGCAGGGGTGGCTAGGATCGGAATCGCCCATTCCGGATAGGCGGTGAGACGGGAAGCAAGGTCTCCGATGGCCCCGAGGTCCGAGCAGTGGCCGCCGTACGTGCGGTTCGCGCCGTGGTTGCTGATCGTCGCCGGGCTCGTCTGGAACTCCCTGGATCCCGCCGATTACTGGGGCGACCCGCTCCTCGCGGCCGCCGCCGTCCTGACCGGCGCCCTGCTGACCTTGCGGGACACCCTCGCGGTGGGCGTCGCCAATGTGACCGGCATCCTCGTGCTGGCCGTGCGGGACGGCTCGATCGGCACCCAGGACGGCTACCTGGAGCTGGTGAACACGGCCTTCGCCGCGCTGCTCGGCGTCTGGGTCAACCGCGTCGTCGCCCGGCACGGGGAGCGGCTGGCGCAGGTGCGGTCGGTGGCCGAGGCCGCCCAGCGGGCGGTGCTGCCCGAGCCGCCCGCGCGAGTGGGCCGACTGTCGGTCGCCGCCTGCTACCGGGCGGCGCAGACCGAGGCGCTGATCGGCGGCGACGCGTACGCGCTGCAGGCGACCCCGTACGGCGTACGGGTGCTGATCGCGGACGTGCGGGGCAAGGGGCTGCAGGCGGTCGGCGCGGTGTCGGTGCTGCTCGGCGCGTTCCGGGAGGACGCCCACCGGGCGCCGGACCTCGCGGCGCTGGCCGACGGGCTGGAGCGGGCGCTGACCCGGGAGAGCACGCTGCTGGCCGAGGAGGTGCGGCTGGAGGGGTTCATCACGGCGCTGCTGGTCGAGTTCCCGCAGGGTGAGGACGTCGTGCGCACGCTCGACTGCGGGCACCCGGGACCGTACCTGCTGGGCGGGCCGGAGGCGGTGCGCCGGCTGGATGCCGCCGACCCGGGGCTGCCGCTCGGGATGGGCTCGCTGGGCGTGGCCCGGCCGGCGCCGGAGACCCGGCCGTTCCCGCCGGGGTGCACGCTGCTGCTGGTGACCGACGGGGTGACGGAGGCCCGGGACGCGGCCGGGGAGTTCTACGATCCGCTGCTCGCCCTCGGCCCGCTCGGCCCGTTCGACGGTCCCCAGGAGGCCGTCGACGCGCTGGTGGCGGACGTGGAGCGGTGGACGGGCGGGCCGCGGGACGACGACATGGCGGTGCTGGCGGTGACCTGCCGGGAGGCGGACTGAGCGGCGGGGCCCGGTCCGGCCCGTTCGGCGGCGCGGGTGCTTCTTCCCACGGCCTCCCGCGACGCGGCCGATATCACGATCAGATGACGGACAGTCAGTGTTTCGCATGATCCAGCCAAGTTGAGTGACGGCGTCCGGTGGCCGGAATGCGAATGCCCGCATAGCGGACGGCGAATTGGACGTGCGGGGCCCGCGGTGCGCCGGGTGGCCGTGCGAGTGGTCCGCCCCAGGTCGGCGGCCTGCGCGGACGTCCCGGCGGGAGCGTGCTCGGTCGTATGGGGTCCGTAAGGGCGGGTCGCGGGAGTGGCGCGATCCGGCCGACCCGTGGTTCGTCCGGAAACGGACGCGATGCTTGCCCAGTAGCGAAGTGGTGACCGAAAGTCGCACTGATGAACGAGACGCCAAGCCCCCGCCGCGACCGCCTGCTCGGCCACCGCGACTTCCGACTCCTGCTCACCGGAGCCGCGACGGCCCAGACGGGCAGCCAGGTGACCCTGGTCGCGCTCCCGTTGGTGGCGGTGATGGTGCTCGACGCCACACCCTTCGAGGTCGGCCTGCTGACCGCCGCCGAGACCGCCGCGTTCCTACTGGTCGGCCTGCCGGCCGGCGCCTGGCTGGACCGGATGCGCAAGCTCCCGGTGCTGATCCGCGCCGACGTGGTGCGCTGCCTCGCCGTCGGGTCGATCCCGCCGGCCGCCGCGCTCGGCGTGCTGACCATGGCCCAGCTCTACCTGGTGGCGCTGGTCACCGGGGTGGCGACGGTCTTCTTCGACGTCGCCCACCAGTCCTTCCTGCCGTCCGTCCTGCCGCGCGAGCAACTGGTCGGGGGCAACGGCGCGATCGAGACGGTCCGCTCCTCGGCGCAGATCGTCGGGCCCGGGCTCGGCGGCGGCCTGGTCCAACTGCTCGGCGCGTCGCTCGCCATCGTGGCCGACGCCGTCGGCTACCTCGCCTCCGCCCTGCTGCTCGCCCGGATCCGGGTCGAGGAGCCCCGACCGGAGCCGGCGCCCGGACGGTCGCTGCGTGCCGAGGTCGCCGAGGGCGTGCGCTTCGTGCTCGGGCACCCGCTGCTGCGCGCGATCGCCGCCGCGACCGCCGTGTCCAACCTGTTCGCCGCCGTGCTGGCGGCCGTGCAGACGGTGTTCTGGGTGCGGGTGCTCGACCTCGCGCCGGGCGCCATCGGTCTGCTGCTGTCGGCCTCCGCCGTCGGCGGCCTGGCCGGGGCGCTGTGCGCGGGGCGGCTGGCGGCGTGGCTCGGCCAGGCCCGGCTGATCTGGCTCGCCACCGTGGTGACGGCGCCGTTCGCGCTGCTGTGGCCGCTGTCCGGCCGGGGCGCGGGCGTGGTGCTGTTCGGAATCGCCTCGGCGGTGGTGCTGTTCGGCGCGGTGGCCTACAACGTCGCCCAGGTGAGCTTCCGGCAGAGCCTGTGCCCGCCGGAGCTGCTCGGCCGGATGAACGCCACCATGCGCTTCCTGGTCTGGGGCACGCTGCCGATCGGCGCGCTCGTCGGCGGCACCGTCGCCGACGCGGCCGGACCGCGCGCCGCGCTGTGGCTGTGCGCGGCGGGCTTCCTGCTCGTCCCGGTGCCGCTGCTGCTGTCGCCGCTGCGCCGGCTGCGGGACCTCCCGGCGGACACCGCCGCCACGGCCGGGGAGGAGCCCGTCGCGAGCCCCGCCGCCTGACGCACCCGGCCGCCCGACGAGCCCCGCCGCCTGACGTCCGAACCGAACCGAAACCGGAAACCGGAGACCGTTCCGTGCACGCCAGCATCACCGCCGCCTACCTCGCCCGGTACCGTTCCGCCGCCGCCGACTCCCCGATGGACCTGCTCCCGCTCACCGGCGCCCAGCGGCGCTTCCTGATCACCCGCAGGCTCGCGCCGCAGGGCCGGCCCGATGTCGTCCCGCTGTTCCACGCCTACCCGGGCGGCACCCTCGACCTGCCCCGGCTGGCCCGCGCCGCCGCCGCCACCGCCGCCCGGCACCCGGCGCTGTGCGGCGGCTTCGGGACGGTGCGCGGCACGCCCGTCCTGCGGGTCGGCGCCCCCTCGGCCGAGGCCGCCCGGATCGCCGTCCCGCCCGGCGGCACCGCCCGCTCCGCCCTGCGCGAGGCACTGCTGGACTGGCCCGCCGACGGGCCCGCGCTGCGCCTGCTGGTGGCCCGGGAGCCGGACGGCGAGGAGGAACTGCTCGCCCTCGCGGTGGACCACGCCGCCTGCGACGAGCAGTCGCTCGGCATCCTCACCGCCGACCTCACCGACGCCTACGCCCGGGACGACCACGCCCAGGAGGCCGTCGCCGCCCCCGACCAGGACGCCCTGGCGGCCTACCGGGAGGCCGTCGAACGGCAACTGGCCGCCGAGGACGCCGCCGGCGGCCCCGCCGCACAGGCCCACTGGGGCCGCAGGCTCGGCGGCGTCACCGGGACGGGCGGGGGAGCGGCCGGCTCCACCGGCATGCTCAGCCACCGGCTGCCCGCCGCCGAGGGGGCCGCTCGCACCGCTATCTTCCCCGCCCTGCTGGACGCCACCGCGGCCGCCGCCCACCGGCTGCACCGGACCGACGGGCAGCTCGCCCTCGGCTACCCGTGGGGCGGCCGCCCGCCGGGTGCGCCCGCCGCGCTCGGCTGTTTCCTCAACACCCTGGTGCACCCCGCCGCACCCGGCGCGGCCGCCGCCCTGGAGGACCTCGCCGACGCCTGGTGGGACGACCTCGACCACGCCGACACCCCGTTCGACGAGGTGGTCCGGGCCGCCCGCACCGCCGGCGCCCCGTGGACGGGCGCCCTGGACGGCATGCTCACCCTGGAGGACCTGCACCGCCGCCCGCCGCTGGTGTTCGGCGGCGTGCCCGGCCGGGAGACCCACCTGGCCGGGCGGCCGCTCGCCGCGCCGTTCGCGGTCGCCGCCTCGCACGGCGACGACCTGCTGGTGCGCCTCGCCTGGGACCGCGAGCGGTTCCCCGAGGACGCCGCCACCGCCGCCTTCGACGACCTGCTCGCCACGCTGCGCCGCCACCTGCGGGCGGCCTGACCCGCCCCGGCCTGACCCCGCCCCCCGGCCTGACCTCGCGTCGGACGCCTGATCCGCACGCCCGCTCCGGACGCCTGATCCGCACCCGACCCGAAGCCGCCCCGGACCCGACCCGAAGCCGTACCGGACCTGCACCGGACGTCCGCATCAGGACGCCCGCCCCGGACGCCTGACCCGCCCCGGACCGAAGCCGCCACCGAGCCCCCACACCGACCGCCGGGCCGCGCCACCACCCCGGCGTGCCCGGAACCAGGGCCGGGCCATCCACGCCCGCCCCGCCACCACAGGGCCAACACGCCCACCACACAAGGGAGTCACCGATGTTTGCGCTCTCCTCCTCGCAGGAGATCGTCTGGCTGCACGAGCAGATGCTGCCCGGCAGTCGTGCGTACAACTTCACCGCCGTGCTCGACCTCTGGGGCACCCTCGACGAGGACGCGTTGCACGCCGGACTGGCCGCCGTCCTCGCACACCACCCGGGCCTGCGCCTGGAACTGGTCGCCCGCCCGGAGGGCCTGCCCGGCCAGCGGGTCGCCGAGCACTGCGAACCGACGCTGCGCCGCAGCGACTTCGCCGCCGAGGCCGACCCGGAGGCCACCTTCCGCGAGCTGCTGGCCGCCGAGGCCGAGGAGCCGGTGGACACCGAGAAGGCGCCGGTGCTGCGCTGGCACCTGGTGCGCCTCGGCACGGACCACCACCGGCTGATCCACGTCGAGCACCACCTCGTCCACGACGGCCACTCCTTCGCGATCCTGCTGCGTGACCTGTTCACCGTCTACCGCGCCCACGTCCTCGGCGAGCCCTACCAACTGCCCGAGGCGCCCTCGTACGAGCAGCACGCCCGCACGGCCGTCGACCCGGACGCCCGTGAGCGCGCGCTCGCCTTCTGGCTGCGGGAGCTGGCCGACGCCCCGCGCGAGGTCACCCTCCCCGGGCTGGCCAACCCCGGCGCGGTGCGCCGCCACCGCGGCGGCCAGATGCGCCAGGCGATCGGCGCCGACCTCGCCGAGCGGCTGCGCAGCCGCAGCAAGGAGGACGGGCACACCCCGTTCAGCACCCTGCTCACGCTCTTCGCCGAACTGCTGCGCCGGCACTCCGGGCACCGCGAACTCGTCGTCGGCACCGCCGTCGGCAACCGCCCGGAGGGCTTCGAGGGCACCGTCGGCATGTTCGTGAACACCGTGCCGCTGCACCTGCGGCTGGACCCGGCCGCCCCCGGCACCGAGGCCGTCGACGAGGTGACCGACGTCCTGCTGCGTGCGCTGCCGTACCAGGACCTGCCGGTCCAGGAGCTGACCCGCCGGCTCGGCCTGCACACCGGCGGCGCCGACAACCCGCTGTTCAACGTGATGTTCAGCGCGCACGACGCCGCGCTGCCGGACGTCCAGGCGCCCGGTCTCGAAGTCTCGCTGTACGAGGGCTTCAACACCGGCACCACCCGCTTCGACCTCGACCTGGTGCTGCTGCCCGACGACCGCCGGGTGGTCGGCGAGAAGCACGGCGGCGCCGGGATGACCCTGGTCTGGGACTACGACGCCGACCTGTTCGGCGAGGCCGAGGCCACCCTGCTGGCCGACCGCCTGCTCCAGCTGCTGCGCTGCTACCTCGACCGGCCCGAGGCCACGCTCGCCGCGCTCGACCCCGCCCCGGCCGCCGAACCCGCCATCGCCGTCGCCCGGGCCGGTCTCGACCCGGCCGCCGCCCACGACCCCACGGCCATCGCGATGATCGCCGGCACCGAGCGCCTCAGCTACGGCGAGCTCGACCGCCGCGTCACCCAGCTGGCCGAACGCCTGCGCGCCGCCGGCGTCACCCCCGGCCAGCCGGTCGCCGCCGTGCTGCCGCGCGGCGTGGACAGCGTCGTCGCCCTGCTCGCCTGCCTGCGGTACGGCGCCGTGTACGCGCCGCTGTCCGCCGAGGACCCGGCCACCCGGCTCGGCCTGCTGCTGGACCGGCTGGCCCCGGCCCTGGTGCTGGCCACCCGGCAGAGCGCGCTCGCCCTGCCCGCCGAGGGCGTCACCCCCGCGCTGCTGGACGGCCCGGCCTTCCCCAAGGCCGAGCCCGCCGCCGTGCTGGACGGCGCCGCCTACCTGATCCACACCTCCGGCTCCACCGGCGTGCCCAAGCCCGTCCTGGTCGGCCGCGACGCGCTCGCCGGGTACGTCGCCGCGATCGCCGCCCGCTACGAACTGACCACCGCCGACCGGGTGCTGCTGTTCGCCCGCCCGTCCTTCGACGTGGCGCTGGAGGAGGTGCTGCCCGCGCTGGCCGCCGGCGCCGCCCTGGTCGTGCCGCAGCGCGAGGTGCCCACCGGGCCCGAGCTCGTCGCCGTGCTCGCCGCCCGCGGCGTCACCGTCGCCAACCTGCCGACCAGCTACCTGCTCGCCGTCCGCGAGGACCTGCGCGAAGCGCTGCGCGACGGCCGCTGGACGCCCCGGCTGCTCGTCCTCGGCGGCGAGCGCCTGCCCGCCCGCGCGCTGGCCGGCCTGACCGAGGCGACCACCGTGCTGAACGCCTACGGCGTCACCGAGGCCACCGTCACCTCCACCGTGTACGAGGTCACCGCCGCCGACGTGGCCGAGGACGGCGAGATCCCGCTCGGCGCGGAACTGGACGGCGTGCGCCTGCACGTCCTGGACGAGGCGCTGCGCCCGCTCCCGGCCGGCTGTGTCGGCGAACTCGCCGTCAGCGGAGACCTGTTGGCCGATGGCTACCTCGGCCTGCCGGAGCCGACCGCGGCCCGCTTCGTCACCGTGCCCGCCCTCGGCGGCGAGCGCGTCTACCGCACCGGCGACCGCGGCTACCGCGACCTGCGCGGCCGGCTGTGCTTCCTCGGCCGCGCCGACAACCAGGTCAAGCTCCGCGGCCACCGGATCGAACTGGAGGAGATCGAGGCCGCGGCCTCCGCCGAACTCGGCGGGCGCTCCTGCGCGGTGGTGCTGCACACCGACCCGCAGGCCGGCCCGCGCCTGATCGGCTTCCTGGAGGGCGCCGACCGCCCCGACCAGGCCGCCCTGCACGCGGCGCTCGCCCAGCGGCTGCCCGGCGGGCTCGTCCCCGCGACCTGGACGGCCGTCGAGACGATGCCCACCCTGCCCGGCGGCAAGCCCGACCGCGCCGCCCTCGCCCGGCTCGCCGACGAGGCCCCCGCCCAGGAGGCCGCCCCGGCCGCCGAGAGCGCCTTCGCCGACCCCGGCCAGGAACTGATCGCCGCCGCCTGGCGCGAGGTGCTCGGCCACGACCGCTTCACCGCCGAGTCCCACTTCTTCGAGGTCGGCGGCCACTCGCTGCTCGCCGCCCAGCTCGCCGCCTGGCTGGAGCCGCACCTCGGCAGCCGCCCGCCGCTGCGCACCCTGTTCCGCCACGCCGTCCTGGCCGACCAGGCCAGCGCGCTCACCGGCCAGCACCCCGGAAAGGCAGACCGCGCATGACCGCCCCCTCCGCCGTCCTCGAAGACGGCCACCGCGAACTCGTCGACGCGTTCGAGAGCTTCGTCCGCCGCGAGCTCGTCCCGCTGGCCGCCGAACTGCCCGAGACCGCCGACGAGGTGCCCGCCGAACTGCGCGCCTACGTCCGCAAGCGTTCCGCCGCGCTCGGCTTCTACGCCGGCGACTACCCCGAGGAACTCGGCGGCGCCGACATGCCGTTCACCGCCGTCGTCCTGCTGCACCACGCCGCCGGGCGCAGCGGCTGCCCGCTCGCGCCGTACGCCCTGGCCGGCTCCGACGGCCCCAGCCCGCTGCTGCGGCACGGCACCCCCGAGCAGATCGAGCGCCACCTCGTGCCGCTGGTGCGCGGCGAGCAGACCCGCTGCCTCGCCCTCACCGAGCCGCACGCCGGCTCCGACGCGTTCCGCCTCACCACCACCGCCGTGCGCACCGCCGACGGCTGGGTGCTGAACGGCCGCAAGACCTTCGTCAGCAACGCCGACCGGGCCGGCCTGGTGCTCGTCGTCACCGCCACCGACCTCGGCGAGGGAGCCGGGCCCACCGCCGGCGCCACCGCCTTCGTCCTCCCGATCGACCAGCCCGGCCTGCGGATCGGCCAGCGCTACGAGGGCATGTCCGGCGAACCGCTGTTCGAGCTGCTGCTCGACCAGGTCACCGTCTCCACCGACGCCGTGATCGGCGGCGAGGAGGGCGTCGGCGCGGCCACCGCCCTCGCCATGGACAGCCTCTCCCGGGGCCGCCTGGTCGTCGCCGCGATGTGCAACGGCATCGCCGAGTACGCGCTGCGCATGGGCGTCGAGTACGCCCGCGAGCGGCGCGCCTTCGGCAAGGTCATCGGCGAGTACCAGCACGTCCAGGAACACCTGGTGGCCACCCGGGCCGAGGTGGAGTGCTCCAAGCTGCTCACCCTCGCCTGCGCCCGGCTGGTCGACGACGGCACCGAGGCGCCGGAGAACGCGGCGCTCGCCAAGCTCACCGCCTCCGAGACCGCCGTGCGCGCGGTGGACCGCTCGCTCCAGGTGCACGGCGCCACCGGCTGGGTGCGCGGCCACCCGCTGGAGTTCCTGTACCGCTACGTGCGGATGACCACGATCATCGAGGGGACCTCCGAGGTCCAGAAGGTGATCATCGCCCGCTCCATGGGCCTGAACTGACAGTCCGTCAACGGCCTGTCAACGGCCTGAACCACCTGGAGACGATGATGGAAACCCTGAGCATCGAATACGGTCGCCCGCACCAGGACGGCGCGGTCCTCGACCTGTTCGCCACCTGGGTGCACCGGACCCCGGACGCGCCCGCCCTGATCGACGGCGCCCGCACCTACAGCTACGCCGAACTCGACCGCCTCGCCGACACGGTGGCCGCGGCGCTGCGCGACCGGATCCGCCCCGGCGACCTGGTCGGCGTCTGCCTCGGCCACTCCGCCGCCCTGGCCGCCGTCACCCTCGCCACCGCCAAGCTCGGCGCCGTCCACCTGCCGCTCGGCCCGCGCCCCGGCGAGCGCCGGCTCCAGGCCGTCGCCGAGCAGCTGCGGCCCGCCTGCCTGGTCGGCGACCCGGCCCGACTGCCGCATGGCGGCGAGCAGTTGGCGCTCGACCTGGACCCGGCCAGCGACGTGGTCGCCGCGTTCGTCCCCGGCGAGCAGGTCCACGTGCCCGCCGGCACCCACTACGCGGTGCTCACCTCCGGCTCGACCGGCACCCCCAAGGCCGTCGCCGTCGGCGAACCCGCCCTCGGCGCGCTGCTCCACTGGTACCGCGAGCTGACCGGCCTCGGCCCCGGCGAGCGGCACAGCCTGCTGATCGGCGTGTCCTTCGACCCGCACGTCCTGGAGCTGTGGGCCACCCTCACCTCCGGCGCCGCGCTCACCCTCGCCCCCGAGGCCGTCCGCTGGGACCCGGGCGCGCTCACCGACTGGTGGCGCGAGGCCGGCGTCACCGTCAGCATCCTGCCCACCCCGCTCGCCGAACCGATCCTGGCGCGCGGGTGGCCGGACGGGCTGGCACTGCGCCACCTCACCATCGGCGGCGACCGGCTGCGCCGCGCCCCCGGCCCGGACGTCACCGCGGCCGTCCACAACGCCTACGGTCCCGCCGAGGCCACCGTCACCACCACCGTGCACACCATGGCGCCCGGCCTCGACCACGGCGCCGGCGCACCGCCGATCGGGCTGCCCGTCCCGGGCGCGGTCGTCCTGGTCACCGACGAGGAGGGCCGGCCGGTGCCGCGCGGCCAGGCCGGCGAACTGCGCATCGGCGGCCGGGGCCTGGCCGCCGGCTACCTCGACCCCGAGCTGACCGCCCGGCGCTTCGTCGGCGTGCCGCCCGGCGTGGACGGCATCGACCGGGTCTACCGCAGCGGCGACCGGGTGGTGATGCGCGCCGACGGCGTGCTGGAGTTCCACGGCCGGCTCGACGACCAGGTCAAGGTCAGCGGCGTCCGGGTCGAACCCGCCGAGGTCGAGGCCGCGTTCGAGCGCGACCCGCGGGTGCGCCGGGCCGTGGTGGCCGCGGCCCCGGCGCCCACCGGCGGCGTCCGGCTGCTCGCCTTCGTCCAGACCGTCGAGGGGTCCTCGGCGGCCGACGCCGACGAGCTGCTGGCGGCGGTCCGGCCGTGGCTGCCCGAGCAGGCCGTCCCGTCGGCCGTCCGCCTGGTCGACACCTTCCCGCTGGACGCCAACGGCAAGGTCGACCGCGCCGCCCTGCTCCTCGCCCCGACGGCGGACGAGCCGGTCGCGGCGGAGGAGGGCGCCACGCCCACCGAGCGCACCGTGCTGCGCCTGTGCCGCGACCTGCTCGGCCGCGCGGACCTCGGGCCCGGCGACAACTTCCTCGCCTCGGGCGGCAACTCGCTCGCCGCCGCACGGCTGCTGGAGGCCCTGGAGGAGGAGTGCGGGGTGCGGCTGCGCGCGCCCCTGGTGCTGCGCCAGCCCGACCTGCGGGCCGTCGCCCGGCTGGTGGCGGAACGGCAGCCGACCGCCGCCGCCGCCGTCTGACCGCCCGCCCGCCCGTACGACCTGCGCAGGGCGCCCCGGCCGTTCGCGGCCGGGGCGCCCGGAAGGGACCCACCATGCCCACCGCGACCCTCCCGGACCTGATCGCCCGGCACGCCCAGGAGCGCCCCGACGCCCTCGCCGTGACCGACGGCTCCACCGTTCTGACGTACCGTCAACTCGTCGACTCCTCGGCCCGGCTGGCCGCGACCCTGACCGCCCGGGGAATCGGCGCCGGCAGCGCCGTCGGCCTGCTCTGCGCCCGTTCCACCCGCCTGGTCGTCGCCCAGCTCGCGATCTGGCGGACCGGCGCCCACGTCGTCCCGATCGACCCGGCCTACCCGCGCCAGCGCATCGCCGAGATGACCGGGGACGCCGGAGTCCGGCTCGTCCTCGGCGACAAGACGCTGCTCGCCGAGGCCGGACTCGCCGAGGAGCAGACCCTCGCGCTGACCTCGACCCTCGTCCTGGCCGAGCCCGCCGCCCCGGCCGGGAACGGCCCCGACGCCATCGGTGCGGCCGCCCCCGACGCCGCCGAGCCGGCCGCGCCCGCCCTGCTCTTCTACACCTCGGGCTCCACCGGCCGGCCCAAGGGCGTCATCGTCCCGCACAGCGCCGTCGCCGACCTGGTCACCGCCCAGGACGCGTTCACGCTCGGCCCCCGCGACCGGGTCCTGTTCCACTCCACGATCAGCTTCGACGCCTCCACCTTCGAACTGTGGGCCCCGCTGGCGCGCGGCGCCGCCGTCGCCGTCTCGCCGTCCGACCGGCCCACCGCCGAGGAACTCGTCCGCGACATCGAGCGGTTCGGCGTCACCACCGTGTTCATCACCACCGCCCTGTTCCACCACCTGGCCGCCCGGCAGTCCCGGATCTTCGGTGTGCTGCGCACCCTGGCCGTCGGCGGCGAAGCCCTGTCGCCCGAGTACGCGGGGGCGGTGCTGCGCGCCTTCCCCTGGCTCGAACTCTTCAACGTCTACGGGCCGACCGAGGCCACCACCTTCACCACCCTGCACCGGATCACCCCGGCCGACTGCACCACCGGCCCGGTCCCGATCGGCCGGCCCTTCGGCGGCGCCCGCACCCTCGTCCTCGACCAGGAGCTCGCACCGGTGCCGCCCGGCACCGTCGGCGAACTGTGGATCGCCGGCGGCCGGCTCGCCCAGGGCTACCTGGACCGGCCGGAGCTGACCGCCGAGCGCTTCCGCGACCTGCCCGGCACCGGCCGCGCCTACCGCAGCGGCGACCTCGTCCGCCAACGCCCCGACGGCGCACTGGAGTTCCACGGCCGCACCGACGACCAGGTGAAGGTCCGCGGCTTCCGGATCGAACCCGGCGAGGTCGAGCACGCGCTGCTGCAGTTCCCCGAGGTCGCCGAGGCGGCCGTCGTGGTCCGACGGCCCGGCCACACCGACGCCGCGCTCACCGCCTGCCTGGTCCTCGCCGACGGCAGCCGACCGGCCGTCGAGACCCTCCGTGCCCGGCTCGCCGACCGGCTGCCCGCCCACCTGGTGCCCACTGCCTGGACCGTACTCGCCGCCCTGCCGCTGACCGGTACCGGCAAGATCGACCGCCGCGCCCTCGCCGCCGCCGACGAGACGGCCGCCGACGGACCCGGCACCGCCGCCGCCCTCACCCCGATCCAGCAGGCCGTCGCCACCGCCTGGACCCGCGCCCTGGAACGCCCGATCACCGACCCGGCCGCCGACTTCCTCGCCGAGGGCGGCCACTCGCTGCTCGCCATGTGGGTCGTCGACGACCTCCGCGAGGACCTCGGCGTCGAACTCTCGCTCGCCGACTTCCTCGGCCACCCCACCGTCGCCGGCCAGGCCGACCTGCTCGAACGAGCCCTGCGCGCCGCGCACGACGACACCCCGCAAGGAGCCACCCGATGACCGCCGAGCACCCGGCCGTCGACCAGACCGCCGACCAGGCCGACCTGCTGCGCCGCGCCCGCCGCAACCGCCCCGCCGCGGGCGGGCGCCCGGCGGCCCCGCAGAGCGCGCCGACCGGCCAGGGCGACGGCCCGGCCGGCCCCGCCCCGCTCTCGCACGCCCAGCAGCGGATGTGGCTGATGGACCACCTCGGCCAGGGCGGCGCCCTCTACAACGTCCCGCTCGCCACCCGCCTGCGCGGACCGCTCGACCCCGCCGCCCTCGCCACCGCCCTCACCGGCCTCACCGAGCGCCACGCCGTCCTGCGCACCCGCTACGGCCGCCAGGGCGACCAGCCCCACCAGCAGACCGACCCGGTCACCCCGGTGCCGCTGCGCACGGTGGACGCCACCTGGGAGAACGGCGCCGGGAACAACGCCCCCGCCCTGCTCGCCGCCGAGGCCGCCCGCCCCTTCGACCTCGCCACCGGCCCGGTCCTGCGCGCCCTGCTGCTGCGGCACGGCCCGCAGGACCACACCCTGCTCCTGAACATCCACCACATCGCCGTCGACGGCGGCTCGCTGCCCGTCCTCGCCGCCGACCTGGCCGCCCTCTACGCCGCCGCCCGCGACGGCGTGGCGCCCCAACTCCCGCCGCCCGGACCGTCGTACGCCGAGTACGCCCGCGAGGAGCGCACCCGCGACGCCGAACTCACCAGCGCCGCCGACGCCCGCGCCCGACACCTGGCCGGCGCCCGCCCGCTGGCGCTGCTGCGGCCCACCCCGCCCGGGGCACGCGAGCGCCGGGCCACCCTGCACGCCGCCCCGCTCGCCCCCGCCACCGTGGAGGGCCTGCGCCGGCTCGGCGCCCGGCACGGCGCCACCCTGTTCGCCGTCGTCCTGGCCGCCGCCTTCGCCACCCTGCGCACCGCCGCCGACCAGGCCGACCTCACCCTCGGCTGCGCCAGCGGCCAGCGCCTGCGGCCCGAGCTGCGCCGTACCGTCGGCCTCGGCGTCAACACCCTCGCGGTGCGCGCCGACCTGGCCGGCGATCCCACCTTCACCGAGGTGCTCGGACGGGCCCGGACCGCGCTGCTGGACGCGCAGCAGCACCACGAGATCCCGTTCGACCTGATCGTCGAGCGGCTCGGCGCGGCGGCCCGCGGCGCCGACGGCACCCCGCTGCTGTCCGTCAGCTGCGACCTCGTCCACCCCGCCGAGCCGCTCACGCTGCCCGGCCTCACCGCCGAGGACGTCGAACTCGACCTGGGCCTGGCCAAGTTCGGCCTCGCCCTGCTGGTCGAGGACGGCCCGCAGCCGCGCTGCCTGGTCCAGCACGACCGGGACGCCCTCGACGAGACCACCGCCGAGCAACTGCTCACCGCCTTCGCGGACCTGCTCGCCGCCGTCGCCGCCGACCCCGACCAGTCCCTCTCCGCGCTCCCCGGCACCCGCCTGGCCACCGCCCAGCACCCGGCCCTCGCCGCACTGTCGGCCGACTCCCGGGTGGTCGAGGCGGCCGTCGTCGAGACCGCCGACGGCCCGCCGCTCGCCTATGCCGTGGTGCGCGGCCCGGTCGCCCCGACCGGCGTCGAACTGCGCGCCGCACTGCGCCGCCACCTCGCCCCCGCCCACCTGCCGTCCGCCGTCACCCTGCTGGACCGGCTGCCCCGGCACGCCGACGGAACCCCGGACCGCGGCCGGCTGCCCGGCGCGGCCCCGACCGCCCCCGAGCGGTCCGGCCCGCTCGACACCGTCCGGACGGCCTTCGGCGAACTGCTCGGCACCACCCCGCCCGCCGACGGCGACTTCTTCGCCCTCGGCGGCCACTCCCTGGTCGCCGTCCAGCTCGCCGAACGCCTGCGCACCCGCACCGGCCTGCCGCTCACCGGCCTGGACGTGCTGGAGCAGCGCACCCCGCGCGCCCTCGCCGCCCTGCTCGCCACCCGCGAGGACGAGCGCCGCGCCGCCCCCGCCCGCACCGGCTCCCGCCCGGGTACCCGCACCCGCGCGGGCACCGTGCTGCTCACCGGCGCCACCGGCGGTGTCGGCGCGGCCGTCCTCCAGGAACTGATGGCCCAGGGCCGCCCGGTCCGGACCCTGGTCCGGCCCGAGTCCGCCCACCTGCCCGCCCTGCACGGCGCCGAACTGGCCGAGGGCGACCTCGCCGACCTCGACAGCCTGCGCCGCGCGGTCGAGGGTGTCGACGCCGTCATCCACGCCGCCTGCACCTTCACCGAGCACGCCGTCGACCTCGCCGCGATGCGCGCCCTGGTCGAGGGCTGGCGCGGCGGCCCGTTCGTCTTCGTCAGCAGCATCGACGCCTACGGCCGCCCGTCCGGCACCGACATCCCCGAAGGCGGCCCGACCGGCGAACCGGTCAGCCCCTACGGACAGGCCAAGCTGGACTGCGAGCGCATCCTGTTCGAGGCGGCCGCCACCGGCCGGGGCCCGGCCACCGTGGTCCGCGCCCCGATCGTCTGGGGCCCGCACCAGCGCCTGCGCGACCAGCTCCGCTGGGGCTCCACCGGCGACCTCTACCAGGCCGCCTTGGCCGGCCGCCCGATCGCCCTGCCCGCCCCCGCCCCCGGCGACCGCTCCGCCTGGTACGGCGCCGCCTGGGTGCACTCCGCCGCCCTGGCCCGCGCGCTCGCCGCCTGCGTCGCCGACGGCAACCCGGCGGCCGGCCGGATCGTCAACGCCGTCAACGGGCACGTCTCCTGGGCGGACTTCACCGGCGAGCTCGTGCGCCTGCTCGACTCCGGCAGCCCGCTGGACCTGCGCCCCGACGCCGATCCCGAACTCCGCCGCTCCTGGCACTACCGCGCCGAGACCCTCGCCGCCCCGCTGAGCCCCGAGCCGGGCGAGGACTGGCGCACCGTCCTGGCGGCGATGGTCGGCTGACCTGCACCGCTCCGCGTCGTGGGGGGGGGGGGGGGGGGGGGGGGGGGGGGGGGGGGGGGGGGGGGGGGGGGGGGGGGGGGGGGGGGGGGGGGGGGGGGGGGGGGGGGGGGG
>NZ_JBWKER010000052.1:55808-62736 GCF_056435345.1 Kitasatospora sp. NPDC043950 | reverse complement strand
CCTCCCCCCCCCCCCCCTCGCTCTCGTGTTCTCCGTCCCCCCCCCCCCCCCCCCCCCCCCCCCCCCCCCCCCCCCCCCCCCCCCCCCCCCCCCACTCCCGGTCACAGGCGGAAGGGGTTCCCGCCCTGCGCGGCGATCACGTACCAGGCGGTCGCCCCGGTGTGGAGGGAGGAGTAGTAGAAGTCGCCCTCCCCGGTGTCCAGGCCGTCGTGCGAGGCGGCGACGATGCCCTTGCCGTCCGTGTTGGCCGCGCCGCTCTGGGCCTTCTGCAAGGTCGCCATCAGGACCGCCGCCTTCGCGGCGTCGCCGTCCGCGCGGCGGACCTGGTAGGCGGCCAGCAGGTGGGCGGTGCCCTCGAACCAGACGCCGCTGGTGTCCTTACCGCTGAAGCCCACCCCGCTGTACGGGCCGTCGGTGGCCGCCATCCGCCCGGCCGCCCAGTCGACGGCGGGCGCGTAGGACGGGTCGAGGGTGGCCAGGTAGCTCCAGGTCTGCACGTCCTCCGGCTCGACGTCGTCGTTGGTGGTCACCCCGTCCAGGCCGGTGCCCGTCCACAGGTGGCCGTTGGCGGCCTGCACGGACTTCACGAACCGGAAGGCGTTGGTGGAGCGCTGCGCCCAGCCCGCGTCGCCGGTGACGCCGGCGAGCATGGCGAAGAAGGCGCCGGTGTCGATGTTGTGCTCCGTGGCCTTCCAGGTGAGCGGGACCATCGTCTGGCCGGTGCCGTCGTCGTTGCGCAGGCCGCCGGTGTAGCCGCCGGCGCCGCGGGTGTCCGCGGTGTTGTTCTGGATCCAGTTGGCGGCCTTCAACGCCCCGTCCAGGAAGCGCTGTTGGCCGGTCACCCGGTAGAGCCGGGTAAGCGCCATGCCGGCCCAGGCCATGTTCCCGGTGTAGACGGAGAACCCGCCGACGTACGGCTCGCCGGAGGGGGTCTTGACGAAGGGGTCCGGCTCGTAGGAGGCGCGGATGCGGCCGTCCGGGGTGATGTCGTGGGCCTGCGCGTACAGCAGGCTGTCGCCGAGCGCCGTGGCGTGGGCGACGTCGTCGGTTCCGCCGCGTTGCAGGAACGCGGTGATGACGAGCGCGTTGTCGTACGTGAAGGAGGCCTGGAAGCCGTCCGGGCCGAACAGCTTCGGGTCCTCGAAGTGCCCGCCCTGGTAGCTGCGGGGCACGCGCAGCGTGCTGCCGGTGCCGTGGGCGTCGAGGCGCTGGGCGAGGAAGGAGTAGGCCGCGTCCACGGAAGGCCCGGAGGGCTTCACCGGCGGCTGCTGGGACGGCAGGTGCAGGCTGTCCGCGGGCGGGGGGCCGGGCGTGCTCGGCAGGTCGGCGTCCTCGTCGCCGACCGGCACCAGTTTGAAGAGCTGGTTCTCGTCGTTGTGGTCGCACGGGGCGTTGCCGGGTGTCGCGATGCTGTTCGGCACGCTCGTACCGGGCCACAGCGCGAGACAGTTCCCGCCCTTGATCTGGAGGTGGAAGTACCAGTGGCCGCCCTCCCAGTCCGACATCTGGAGTCCGACGTCGGCGGACTGACCGAGGTACTCGTTCGGTGCGGCGAGGTTCCGGAACATCCAGCCGCCGTCCGTCGTCTGGAGGAGTTCCCAGTCGGCCCGCGGGTCACCGGGCTGGGTGCCGACGAGCCGGCCGCTCGGCAGGTCGTAGGCCATCGCCGCGCCGTTGCCGTCGACCAGTTCGGTGTGGTCGTGCGGCTTGGGGTCGGAGCCCATCGCCACGCCCCCGCCGCCCCCGCCGAAGTCCTCCCAGCTCAGGTGCCCGGTGCTCCAGTCGCGAACGCCGATCTTGGCGCCCAGCATGGGGAGGGCGTCCTCCAGGCCGACGAACATGATGCCGCCCGCGCAGGTGGTCGCCATCGTCTTCCCCGGCGTCTTGCAGCTCCAGGTTCCACCCGTGGTGGCCGAGACGATGCCCAGGGCCGTGATGTTGGGCGGCGCCCCCGGCAGGTCCGGGCCGCCGCCCAGCACGACGGGGCCGCCGCTGTCACCCCTGCGGGCCGCGATGGACGAGTTGTCGGCGGCGGTGAACTGCTTGAGGGCCTTCCACCCGTACATGTAGTGGTGCTCGATGTCGCCGCCCAGGTTGTCGGGGCCCTTGGCGTAGTAGTCCGTCACCTTGGTGGTGACCTGGATGTTGCAGATCTCGCCCGATCGGGCGCCCTCGTTGCAGATCCAGTTCCCCTCGTGCGCCACCTGCGCGGCGCTCACCCACTTCTTGGTCTGCGAGATGCTGGACTGGTCGGCCGCGCCGCCCGTCCAGATCTGCTGGTCCATCGTGATGCCCGAGGACGGCTTGATGACGGCCGCGTCGAGGTAGACGGGCCCCCTCTCGTCCTGGCGGACGATGTGGGGCGAGATCCGGGTGCCGATCGCCGGCCCCTGTCCGCCCGTGTCGTCCACGCCGTACCGGACGTTGGTCTCGTTGTTCGGCATGAAGCAGTGGTCCGCGGTGAGCATGGCGTCCTCGCCGCGGTAGTTGATCGCGAACGCCGTGCTGCAGAACGGTGAGATGATCTGCGTGCCGCCGGCGCCCGGATCGCTCCGGCGCGAGGGTTCGCCGAGGCTGATCGACTCCGTGCCGTTCGATTCGACCGTCACCGGAACGCTCACGGACGCCACCGCCCGCCGCAGCCGCTGTGCGTCGGCCTCACCGCCCACCACGGTCGCGGTGAGGCCGCTCCCGTCCTGCGGCATCGCCACGTCGGTGATCCGCACTCCGGCGGAATCGGCGATGCGCGTCACCTCGCGCGAGGCGTCCTTCAGGTCCTGCGCACTGTGCGGCGCCGACTTCACGTCGACACGCACCGGGCTGTGCGCGACGACCGCCCGGACCTCGGGCGTCAGCTCGCCGTGCCAGTAGACCGTGAGGTGCTTCGTCTCGGGGGCGGCGACCACGCCGGCGAGGGCCTGGCTGCCGATCCGACCCGACACCTGCTCCACGGCCGAAGCCGTCTCGTTCATCTGGCCCTGGATGGCCATCAGTTGATGCCAGGACAAGAAGGGTGAAGGGCTCCCGAAGGAGTTCGCCACGGGCGCGATGCCGGGAGCCGCGAGCACTCCCACGACGGCGGTCGCGGTGGCGAAGGCCACGAGCGGCCTTCGCCACCTGCCCCTGCGGCGGGCCGGATCTTCGATGTGGTGGACCAACGGGAACTCCCCGGGGCTCGAAACTGCGGGGCGCCTCGGCGCCCCCTCACCCGTGCCTACGGGTGGGGGTGAACGCGCAGTTCAGAGCGGGTGCGGGCCGGCCAAGAACGCTTGCCGGTCCGTGGTTCGGACGCCCGGACGCACGGATGCACGGACGCACGGATGCGCGCGAGGCGAGCGCTCACGCCGGCGAGGCCGTGGTGTGCTGGTCCCTCGTGTCCGCGTGCGAGCCGGTCCAGTAGCCGACGAGGTCCGCGTAGCGCGGTGAGGCGGCGAGCAGTTGCGAATGGGTGCCGCTCAGCGTCCGGTCGGCGTCCATCAGCAGGATGCGGTCGGCGCGCAGGGCCGAGCTCATCCGGTGCGCGATGACGACCACGGTGCCGCCGCGCCGCGCGAAGGCCAGCTCCGCCCGCGCCTCCGCACCCGGGTCGAGGTGGCAGGTCGCCTCGTCGAGCAGCACCACGCGAGCGTCCGAGACGTAGGCCCGGACCAGCGCCAGCAGTTGCCGCTCGCCGGCCGACAGAACGGCCCCGCCCACACCGAGCCGGGTGTCCAGGCCGCCGAGCCGGCCGATCAGGCGGTCGGCACCGACGGCGGTCGCGGCCCGGGCGAGCTCGGTGTCCGCGGCCTCGGGGCGCAGGTAGCAGAGGTTCTCCCGGAGCGTCCCGGTGAAGATGTACGCCTCCTGGGGGATCAGTACGACGTGGCGGCGCAGCCAGTCCTCGCCGAGCCGGTCCACGGGGAAGCCGCCGATCCGGACCTGCCCGGCGCCGGGCGTCGCCAACCCGGCGAGCAGGTTGGCCAGGGTCGACTTGCCGATGCCGCTGGGGCCCACCACGACCAGCACGGCGCCGGCGGGCACGGCGAGCGTGAGGTCGCGGATGACCGGCTCGGCGTGCGGGCCGTAACCGAAGGTCAGGCGGTCGATGACCAGGTCGGCGCCGGCCGAGGCGGCCTCGGCCGGGCCGGCTTCGGCGGGCGGGTGGGCAGGGTGGCGCGGGGCCGGTTCGGACGGGACATCGGCCTCGCCCAACCGCTGTAGCACCGTGTGGAGTTGGATTCCCCAGGAGCCGATGACATCGACCATCGAGCGCAGCGTGGGCTCGATGGTGGTCAGCAGGTAGCCGATTGCGCCGACCAGCGCGCCGACCGTCAGTCCGTGTCCGGCCAGCAGCCACGGGCTCATCACGAACACGGCCAGCACCGGCAGTTTTCCGCCCGCCGAGACGAGCAGCGCACTGACCGCGCCGGTCCGCGCGACGGCCCGCGACGCCGCTTCCCACTCGCCGATCAGGACGTCCAGCCGCTCCCGAGCCCGACCGCGCGCGCCGGCGGCCACCAGATCACGCAGGCCCGCCAGGGTCTGACCGGCCTCGGCGGCCAGTCGCTCGTCCGCGATCAGCAAGGCCCGTCGACGCCGGCTCAGGACGCGCAGCAGCGGCATGTACGCCGCCAGCGTGAGGACCACCGACACCCCGGCGATGGCCGCCACCGGCAGAGCGAGGGCCGCCAACCCCACCAGGGCCATCACCAGTGACACGCCGACCTGCCGGACCGAGCGCAGCAGCGCGGAGACCAGTGCCCGTACGGTCTCCACCTGTCCGGTGAGCCGGGCCACGCTCGCCCCGTCGGAGCGGGCCGTGCCGGCGACCCCGCGCCGGAGCGTGGCGGAGACCACCGAGCTCACCAGTGCGTCCCGCAACGGCTCGACCAGCACGCCCAGCCTGGGCAGGAGTTGGCGGGTCACAGCAGCCCGGAGCACCATGGCGACGCCCAGCACTGCCAGCCAGGCCAGGCCCACCAGCGGGCGCCCGGCCAGGAATCCCCGGTCCAGGGCCCGCGCTATCAGGAGCCCGGACAGCAGAACCGGCAACGCCTCCAGCACGGACAGCGCCAGCACCGCGGCGACGACGCCGCCGCGGCTGCGCAGATGGCGCCCCAGCATCCGCCAGCCGGGGCGCGTGGTCACGGGATCGGACACGTCTCCTCCTCCACACTCTCCGAAGCCGCGGCGAACTGCGCCCGGTACTCCTGGTCGCTCCACAGCTCCGCATGGGTCGCCACGGCTCTGATCCGGCCGTCCGCCAGCCAGGCCACCAGATCCGCACGGGCCGCCGTGGAAGCGCGGTGCGCGACCATGATCCTGGTCCGCCCGGTGAAGGCGCTGTGCAACGCCTGCGTCACCCTCGCCTCGGTCACCGTGTCCAGGCTGGACGTCGCGTCGTCGAGCACGACCACCCGGCTGTCCTGGGCGAACGCCCTCGCCAGTCCGAGCCGTTGTGCCTCACCGCCGGACAGCGGAGCAACCGCCAGGCGGGTGTCATATCCGTCGGGAAGCCGTCGGATGAAGTCATCGGCGCCGGCGGCCCGCGCGGCGGCCTCGATCACGGACTGCGTCGCCTCCGGACGAGCGAGCGCGATCGTGGCGCGGATGGTGTCGTCGAACAGCGCGGGCCGTTCGAAGGCGTACGCCACGCGACGGGAGAGTTCATCTGCCGTGAACTCCGTCACGGGTACGCCATCGAGCAGCACCGCGCCCTGGTCCGGGTCGTGGAGCCGCCCGACCAGCGCGGCGAGGCTGCTCTTTCCCCCGCCCGACGCCCCGACCACGGCCAGCGCCGTTCCGGCCGGGATCTCCAGGTCGATTCCGTCGAGCACCACCCGGTCCCCGGCGAGCACGCGGACCCCGCGGAAGGAGACCGCACATCCGGCGGTGGATCCGTCCGATCCCCGCTCCCCCGCCAGGGTCACGGGCTGGCCCACGGCCTCGGCGACCCGGCGGCCCGCCGCGACCGAGTGGGCCAACTCACCCACCGCGTCGACCTGTTGGAGAAGTCCGAGGGCGATCGCGACGTACCCCGTGACGGCGACGAGCTCCCCCGAGGAGATCCGCCCGGCGACCACCCCGTATCCGCTCACGGCGAGGACGAGGATCTCGATCGCCGGCAGCAACAGGCCCATCTGCCAGGCGGTGGCGCGTTGCAGATGCCACGTCAGCAGGCCGGTCTTCGACAGCTCGGGCAGCGGCTCCAGCACGCGGGTCGTCTCCGCTGCCACGGTGCCGCTCGCCCGGATCGTCCGGACGCCGCCCAAGGCCTCGATCAACCGGTCCGCGATCTGTCCCTGCAACTCCTGATAGCGCGTGAGCGCCGACGAACTCCGGCGGAAGAACAACCGCAGGACGACGTACACCGGCGGCAGGCCGAGCAGGAAGGTCACCGCGGGTCGCCAGTCGATCAGCCACAGGGACACCACGCCCACGATCGAGGTGGCCACCGACATGACCGTGTCGAGCACGGTGAGACCGGCGTGCCCGGACTCGGCGCAGCTCCCGACCAGCCGGCCGGTGACATCCCCCGCAGCGTGCCGGCGCTGCCCGGCGAGTCCCGCGCCCAGCACCCGGTGGACGAGGCCGCGGCGCAACCAGCCGGTGGCCGCCGCCCCACTCGTTCCCGCGGCCACCACGTGCACCACCGCGACGCCCGTCGCCACCGCGAACGCCGCCGCCAGGGCCGATACCGGCCCGGTCAGCGGACGGTGGGCCAGGGCGTCGTCGAGTGCCCGGGCCAGCAGGGCGGGGGTCGCCAGCGTCACCGCCGCATCCGTGATCGACGCCAGTACGGCGAGGGCGAACCAGCCCCGGGCCTCCAGGGCTGCCGCCGCCAGCAGGCGGGGGACCGATCTTGTCGACGTCGTCATCCTCTCCTCCAGGAGGGCAATCGGGACCGGTGGCCGGGGCCGATCAGGGCCCCGGCCACACATTGGTCACT
>NZ_JBWKER010000052.1:0-55710 GCF_056435345.1 Kitasatospora sp. NPDC043950 | reverse complement strand
CTGGCCGGTGTAGGTGCAGGTCCAGCTACAGGTGTTCTGGCAGGGCCGCAGACCAGCGGCCTCCTCCTCCCCGTCCAGCGCCTGCAGCGCATCGACGTCAACGGTCATCGTGTTCACCTCCCTTCAGGCAGAAAACTCACCGTCCGACCGACCCGACATCACTGGCCGGTGTAGGTGCAGGTCCAGCTACAGGTGTTCTGGCAGGGCCGCAGACCAGCGGCCTCCTCCTCCCCGTCCAGCGCCTGCAGCGCATCGACATCAACGGTCATCGTGTTCACCCCCTTTCCTGAAGGTCGTCGCAGATGACGCCGGCCGTACCGGCGTCGCACGGCCCGAATGGCCGTGAGTCTCTGGTCCCGCGGTCCCGAGCGGTCCTCACGCGTTCCCGGGGCGCTGGGAGAGGAACTCCACCAGCTGCTCCCGCAGGTGCGCGCCCGCGAGGTTCTCCAGCGGGGAGTGTCCGCCGCCGGGTACTTCGGCGTAGCGGAAGTGGGTGCCCTCGCTGCGGCCGGTGTCGAGCAGCCGTTGCCGCAGCTGCCGGGACTGGTCGACCGGGATCGTCCGGTCGTCCGTGCCATGGACGATCATCAGTGGGGTGCGGATCCGGTCGGCGAGGGTCCACAGGTCGCGGGGGCCCAGTCCGTCCTCGACCTCGGTCCGGCCGCCGAGCCGGTCGATGAGCGCACGGACCGCGGGCGACGCCTGAGCGTGCAGCCGGGCGGCGGACAGGAAGGGGGCGACGACGGCGCAGCGGGACCACAGCTGCGGGTCCGCGGCAGCCGCCAGCAGGGCGAGATGGGCACCGTAGCTGACCCCGTACAGCATGGGCGGTGGCGCCGATCCGGGGCGCCCTGCGGCGAGGGCTCTGACCAGGGCGCGGATGTCGGCGAGGTCGGGTCCGCCCCAGGCGCCGTGCAGGGCCTCGGCGTGCGCGGCCCCGTAGCCGGTGCTGCCGCGCTGGTTCGGGGCGACGACGGCGATGCCGGCGGTGGCGAGCCGGTGCAGCACCGGCTCGTATCCGAGGTCCCAGGCCGCCTCGGGCCCGCCGTGCAGGGCGACCAGTACGGCGTCGGCGCTGCGCCAGTCGCCTTGGCAGACGGCCTCGAACTGCCCTGCGGGGCCGGAGAACCGCTCGACTCGCGAGCGTCCCGCCGCCTGGCTTCCGGCTGGGGCCCACTCCGTCGTGGCCTCGGGCGAGAGCACCGCGATCTCGGCCGGGCGGTCCGCCGTGGAGACCGGCACCAGCAGGCCACTGCGCCCCCAGCCGGCCACCTGCTGGACCGCCCCCGCCGCCAGCGGCACCTCCGTGAGCCGGTCCTGGCGCAGGTCGTAGACCAGCAGCCGGGCCCGGGCTCCGCGGAGCACTCGCAGGGCCACCCGCTCACCGGCCGGGTCGAAGGCCAGTGGCAGGACGGCGCCGTCGATGGTGTTGAGCCGCTCGGGGGCGCGCAGTCCGGCCGGATCGGCCAGGGATCTCCACGCCAGCCGGCGTCCCTGTGGCGTGTCGGTCGCCATCAGCAGCAGACCGGAGGACGGGCTTGCCAGCAGGAGGGCGTCGCCTTCCCGGCCGGGCGCGCAGGGCAGGTCGTGGTGGCTGCCGTCGGTGAGATCGACGAGTACGGTCCGGGAGCGGCTCTCGTGTCGCAGGGCCACGCCGAGCAGCCGTCCGCTGTGCTCCAACCCGCAGATGCGGCCGACCGTGCCGGGCAGGGCCGCGACCGGCTCCCACCGCAACGGACTGTCGAGCACCCGGTACAGCGTCGACCGGCCCGGGCTGTCGGAGCGGACCGCCAGCGCCAGGGTGCCCGGTTCGGCGGAGGCGACCAGACGCAGCGCGCGGCACTCGACGGTGAGGCGCTCGACGGTGAGGCGCTCACCGGCCCGCCCCGTCTCCGGGTCGGCCAGGACGAGTTCGTGCCGGCCGGCCGCACCACGCAGTAGCAGGAGTCTCCCGTCCTCGGTCGGCAGCGGCTGGGTCCGCAGGGACTCCTCCAGCGCGAGCGTCCGGCGCCGGGACGACGGCCCGTCGAACGACCGGTGCTCGGGCACCAGGCCGCCCTGCGAGCCTGTCGTCAGGCACGCAGCATGCTCGGCCGTCGCGGAGAAGGCGAAACTCGTCCGGGTGGCCGGCAGCGCGGGCACCACGGGCAACTCGGGCGCGCGGCTCGGAGCCGGGGTCCAGGTCACCATGCGCCGGCCTCGATCCCGACCGGCTCGTCCGTCGGCACGGAGAGTGCGAGGGAGTCGGGCAGCCAGAGCCGGGTGCCGCCGTGCCGTAGCCGGACCAGTGCGGCCAGCATGCCGGCCGTCCCACCGCTGTAACCGGCCGTCACCTCGGTGTTCGACTCGTCGGGCAGGAGCAGGAGACCGTCGCGCAGCGTGTGGCGCGCGTGGGCACAGGCGACGAGTTCCGCCGCCCGCTGGCGGTAGTCCGGGTCGTCCAGGGCGGCGGCCAGGTCCAGCAGGAACTCCGCGTTGCCCGCCAGTCCGTGGCAGGCCGCCGGAGAGAGCTGCCACCTCCTGCGGTACACCTCTGCTGCGGCCTGTTCGGCCAGGTTCCGGTAGCGCTGGTCGGCGGTGGCGGTCCAGAGCCTCACCAGGAAGGTCCCCACTCCCGAGGATCCGCTGCACCAGTAGGGCGGACGGAAGGGGGCGTTCTCGTCGTGGTCGCCCTCGGGCCACCAGGCCGCACCGTCGCCGGTCCGCGCTGCCGCCACCAGGGTGTCACCGGCACTTTGTGCGAGTGCCAGGAAGTCGTCCCGTCCGGTGGCCTGGCCGGCCAGCAGGAGAAAGGTGCCGATTCCGGCGACGCCATGGGCGAATCCCAGGTGCTTGGCTCCCGCCATCGCGGAGTCGAAGTCCTTCGGAACGGGCCAGAGCGTTCCGGACCGGCCCGGTTCGGCGGCGGCCACCAGCCCCTCGGCGGCCTCGACCGCCCGGGCCAGGAAGTCCGGCTCGCCGGTGGCCTGCCAGAAGTGCAGCTGTGTCAGACCCGCGCCGGCCGCGCCGTGGCAGACGTCGGGGTTCGGCCAGCGCACCGGCACCGCCCGGGCCAAGCGTGCCGCGGTGTCGGCCAGCTTGTCGTCGTCCAGCAGCCGGGCTGCGTCCAGCAGTGCCCAGGCGGTGCCGGAGCGGCCGAAGTACAGGCCGGGGAGCTGTGGTTCGTCCAGCCGCAGACGGCCCGCCGTCCAGTCGGCCGCCTCGGCGACCCCGGACCTGAGCCGGGGGTCCGTCCGCGCGACGTCGGCCGCGGTGAGCACCGCCAGGACCCCGGCGGCGCCGTGCTGCACGTTGAGCGGGTCGTTGAGGGCGGCGAACCCGTCGGCGGGCCACAGCCGCGGCTGCCCGGCCGGGGTCATGGTGTCCAGCAGGTGGGTCAGCCCGTCGGCCAGGACCCGCTCCTCGACGTCCGCCGCAAGGACCGGGCGTGCCGGTTCCCCGGGAAGCTCCGGCCGGCCGGACCGCAGTTCGGCCAGGAGCTCGCGCAGCCGCTCCAGGCTCCACCGCTGATCGACGGACTCCGCCATCAGCCCGAGGATCGCGGGGGCGAACGGCCGCGCGACCGGGTTGTCGGCAAGGGCCCGGGACACCAGAAGGGCCAGACGCTCGCCGTTCGTGCGGGTTGTCGGGCGGTCCGCGGCGAGCACCGTCTCGGCGCCACTCGCCAGGTGGAACAGGACCGCGCCGAGACTGAACAGGTCCGAGGTGAAGTCCGGCGCCGGGCCGCTGTGTTCCGCGGCCACCACCTCGGGCGCGGCATACCCCGGGGTGTAGGCGCGCTGGACCTGGTCGCCCGGTCGAACGATCATCTCCAGATCGATCAGCCGCAGCGCCCCGTCTCGGGTGAGCATGAGGTTGTTCGGGTTCAGGTCCCGCAGCACATGGCCGGCGGCGTGCACACGCTCGACGATCGTCACCAGCTGCTCGACCAGGTCCAGCAGGACGGCGCTGACCGGCGCGGGATTCGCCACCACCCAGTCCCGCAGGTTCTCTCCGTCCACGCGTTCCTGGACGAGGTAGAGATTGCCCCCCTGGGTGAACACGCCGAACGCCTGCGGGCACACGCCCAGGGGTGCCAGCGCCGCGTGCATCCGCGCCTCGTGCTGCAACAGGTCGCCGGCGTCCGTGCCGGCGACGGTCGACCCGACGTGGCGTCGGGCCTCCTTGATGACGACCTGCCGATCGGTCTCCCGGTCCGTGCCGTAGTACACCCCGCCCTTGTAGGTGTGCCGGACGGCCGAGCGCACCACGTAGCGGCCGTCGAGAAGGACGGCGGCCGGACGGCTCGCCGCCTGCGGCTGCGAACCGGGCTGCGACTGCGGCTGCGGCTGCGGACCGGGCTCCGGCCGCTGCTGCGGCCACGGCGACCGCGCCCAGGCCGGTGGCTTGAACCGCGCCAGGCGGAGGTCCCTGACCAGAGCGCCGTCGGGGGTGCGCAGCAGGGACTCGACGGTGCCGTCGTTGCCGAGCTGCGTCGTGCCGGTGAAGACGCCGTAGCGGTAGTGCACCAGGCTGCCGGGGCGGTACGGCCGGTCGGAGAGGATGCCCGGGCCGGGCAGCCCGCGGGTGGCGTGGTGGAGCTCCTCGGCGAGTGCGCGGAAGTGGTCGTCGTCATCCGGATAGACGGTGATGAACTTGCCACCGCCACCCCGGTCGTAGCTCGCGGAGACCAGTTCGGTCACCCGGTCGAGAGTGCCGGCGAACTTGAACGAGGCCCGCCCGGCGACCAGGACCTCTGCGGCCTTGAGGAGGACGATGGGCGCGGACAGCGGGGTCGCCGAGAGGTGCAGCTTCCACCCCTGCGCCGGGATGGTGCGGCCCTCCGGAGTGACGTGGCACCAGAACGCCCGCGAACCGACCGTCCAGCCGCGCGCACCCCGCCGGTGCAGGACCGACGCCACGAGGTCCGGGAGCAGGTCGGAGTCCTCGTCGCGGACCGCGCTCGGCGTCGCTCTCGTACCTGTCATCAGCGGGCCTCCTGCGGCGGTGGGGAGCGGCGGTGCGGGGCGGCGGCGGACCGCTCTGCTCCGTTTGCATCACCGATCCTTCCGGCGATCCGCCGGCCCGGCATCGGGGCGGCCCACGTAGGTTCCGGTCGGCGACCGGGCGAATCCGGCCGGCGGGCACGTAGGTTCCCGGACCGGGCCGTTCATCGCCCGGTACCCGCAGGCCGGTCGCGGGGTCAGGCACGGGGTCAGGCACGGGGTCAGGCACGGGGGGAGACCTCGATGGCCAACCGGCAGAGCGCCGCACGGTCGGGACTGCCGGTCTTGCTGATCAGCGTGGCCATGTGCTTCTCCACCGTGCGCGGCGAGATGGACAGCCGCCGGGCGATGTCCTGGTTGCCGGGCCGCTCCACGAGCAGGGCGAGGATCTCGTACTCGCGAGCGGTGAGGCCCTGCGCGCGCAGCTGGGCCGGGATCCGGTCCCACCCGCTGCGGCGCTGGGCGACCGTCGCGCCGCTGCGACGCAACAGGGCCCGACAGGCGCCCGCCACCGAGGGGATGTCGTGGTCGTGGAAGTACTCCTCGGAGGTGCGCAGCCATGCCACCGGCTCGCCCCAGCCGTCGGCGATCGCCGCCTCGGCGACCAGCCGCAGTCCGAGGTGATGGGCCATCGGGAAGAGCCCGGCACTCTGCTCGGCCCTACGGACGGCCAGGGCGGCCTCCTCGGCCCGCCCCTCCCGGCCCAGCAGGACCGCGTGGGCCAGCAGCAGGAACTGCCGGTTCCAGACCAGCCCCGCCGCCGGGGCGGCGGCCACGGCTTCGTACTCGGCCCGGCCTGCGGTGCCCGCGAGAACGTCCAGCAGGGGGCCCAGCCCGTACCGTCCGGAGAGGTAGAAGACGTTCGGGTGCCGCTCCTCCCATGCCGCCGCGGCGGCGAGTTCGGTGACCGCCTGGATCCGGTCCTCCTCCAACAGCGCGCAGATCGTGCGACAGAGGCCGAGCATCACCGGGGTCAGGAAGGACTCACCACCACCGGACTGCCGGAAGAGCAGCAGCTCGTGCTCCATCTCGCGGCGGCGTCCCGCGTGCGCGGCGAGCGTCGCCGAGGTGAGCAGCAGGTAGCGGTGGGTCCCGAGGTCGCTCATCCGCGCGCTGGCGTCCAGGCAGCGGTCGATGGTCTCGCGCGCCTTCGCGCCGTTCCCGGTGAGCACCGCGTTCATCGCGAGCAGTGCCTCCACGCGCTGGGTCAGCATGATGGCACCCAGCCCTCGCGCGGCGTCCCGCGCCTGTTCGAGCGTGCGGGTGTCACCGGTCCGCATGAAGCTGTTGGCGCCGAGCCGCAGCGCGGCCTCGATGCGCCAGACCGGCAGGCTGTGGGTCTCGGCGACGGCCAGCATCCGCCGCAGGCACTCGTCCGCGTCGTCGAAGCCCCGCTCCCGGGCCAGCAGCGCGAGCAACTGCCAGGCCTGGCAGGCGACCACCGGAAGCCCCTCGCGCTGCGCCACCGCCGCCGCCTCCAGGGCCGACCGCTCGGCGTCGACCATCCGCTCGCCCTGGCCCGGGAGCAGGGCGAGGTGCCCCTCGACCACGGCCAGCGCGGCGGTCTGCTCGGGGCCGGCGCAGCTGTCGAGGAGCGCCCTGGCCGCCGCCACGTGCGCGATGGTGTCGGCGCTCCGTTCCGCGATCACGGCGGCCCAGGCGAGCCGGGTGTGCAGCGCTATCCTGCGGTCGGTGCCGAGAGACCCCGCCCCGACGGACGGCAGGGTGTCCGCCGAGGCGAAGGCGCGGTCGAGTTGACCGGCTTCGGCGAGGGCGGACAGCAGCGCCTCCGTGATGTCGGTCCGGTCCGCCTGGTCGGCGAGGTCGTGAGCGCGCTCCAGCAACCGGACCGCCGACCCCGACGTGCCGTCGGCCAGCGCCCGTCGGCCCGCCTCCGCGTACGCCAGCGCCGCCGCGGCCTCGTCCCCGGCGGCGAGACGGAGCCCCGCGACCACCTGACACCGGCCGTCGGTCAGCTCGGGATCGGCCTCCAGCAGCGACGTGGCGGCCTGGCGGGCGATGGCCGCGCGCTCCGCCCGGGGGAGGTTCGCCAGCAGCGCCTCGGCGGTGAGCGCGTGCCGGAACGCGTACTGGTCCGTACCGGCCCAGTCGGGGACGAGCAGGCCTGCCTCGACGCCGGACCTGAGATGGGCGAAGAGGGTCTGTTCGTCGTGCCCGGTGATGAGCCGGAGCGTGCCGACCGAGAAGCGGGCGCCCAGGGTGGCCCCGATCAGCAGGAGTTCCCGCAGCGCGGGGTCCAGCAGATCGATCCGGTGCCCGTAGCTCTGGACGACGCTCTCCGGAACGGTCGCGGAGAGGTCGCGGACCACGTGCCAGCCGTCGGCCTCCAGGCGGAGCGCCCCGGAGCCGACCATCTCCTTCAACAGTTCCTCGATCAGGTACGGGTTCCCGTCGCCGCCCTCGGCCAACCGGTCGGCCACGGCCACCGGTACCTCGTCGACGGGAACGGCGAGGCAGCCGCCGGCGATCGCGCGGACGTCCGGCGCGGCCAGTGGGCGCAGTGGGAGAAGGGAAGCCGTCCGGCGCCGTTCGGCCGCGCGGGCCAGGTCGAAGGCGGCCCCGGGTTCGGGGCGCAGCGTGGCCAGCAGCAGCACCGGCAGTCCGGCGATGTTGTCGACGAGGTACTCGACGACGGCGATCGTCTCGGTGTCCGCGTCGTGCAGGTCCTCCAGCGCCAGCACCATGCCCGTCCCCCGCCCGAGGACGGCGAGCAGGCGCAGCAGCGCCTCGGCGAGTTCGACCACGCTCTCGGGGTAGCCGGGGACGGTGGTGTGCCGCCATTCCGGAACGACCCGGGCCAGGGCCGGACGGTAGGGTTCGAGCTCCGCGTCCTCGGGCGGCCCGCTGGTCCGGAAACGGGACGACAGCGCCTCGACGAGCGGGCGGAAGGGGGTTCCCGCGCTCGTCGGGCTGCCCCGGCCGCGCAGGACCGGCAGGCCCAGGTCGGCGGCCTGGCCGCAGCAGTCGCCGAGCAGCCGGGACTTGCCGATCCCGGCATCTCCCAGCAGGAACACGGCACGACCCGCCCTCTCTCGGAGCGCCGTCAAGGCGCCGCTGAGCTGGGAAAGTTCGGCTTCCCGGCCGATGGTGACCGACGAGGTTGTACGCATACCGCGCAGGTTACTGGAGGGTTGTGACGGTCCGACAGGAGTGGATCAAGGGGGGTTTCTCACACCCGGCAGCCGGTGCGACCCTGTCGGAGGCACCGGCTGCCGGTCGGCGGATGCCGGCTACCGGCTCACCTCGGGGCCGCCGGTGAAGGTCATCGTCGGGAACTGGTGGGAGAACCGCACGCCGTCGTGCGCGGCGAGCAGAGCGGTGCGACGGGCAAGCCCGCCGGCCGCCCGGAGCCTGATCTCCCCGGCGGGGTGATCCACGGCTTCGCCCTGCCGCATGCCGGGCTGCTTCCACTGGCGGACCAGATCGGGGGTGTTCATGGTGTTCGGCCGTTCCTTTCCTGAGGCCACGGCGTCCACGATGACGACCGGGGCGTGATCGGCGGCTGCAGCAGCAGCGCCGAAGCTGTTCGTTCGGGGGCGGCGAGCCGCAGCAGACCGTGTCCGATACCGGCGAGCCCGGTCAGCAGGCCGGGTGTGCCGAGCCCTCCAGGGGTGCCGCAGCGCGGTCCGCTCCGGTCGAGCGTCTCCAGCAGCGCGCCCGCGCGCCGGTTCCGCACGGTGTGCCCAACGGAGTGCTCGGCCGTACCGGTGAGCAGTTCGAGGGCGCCGAGTTCACCGTGGCAGAGACTGTGGTTGGGCAGTGGGTCACCCAGCGCGAGCACCCTGACCGCGCTGTCGACGAGCTCAGTCGGCCCGGCTGCGCTGTCGGAGGCCGCCAACGCGATGCCCGGCAGGCCCGTGCACCAGGAGTGGTCCAGGTCCTGCCCGACCGCCGCCCGCAGGGCGGCCAGCCCCGCCTGCTCGTACCTGGCGCCGCCGCCTTCCGCCGCGAACCTGAGCAGAGCCCAGCCGATGCCCGCCGATCCGGTACCGAAGCCGGGGGCGGCGGGGAGGGGGCGATCGGCGAGGCGGGCCGCGCACAGCTGCGCACCCTGCCAGGCTTCGGCGGAGCCGGTGGCCGCGTGCACCGAGAGCAGGGCCGCCAGGCCGCCGGCGGTGCCGTCGAAGACACCGGACGCGTCCTCGGCCCGGGCCGCAGCGGTGGTGAGGGCCGCGGCCGGCCCGATCCAGCCGCGGATCTCGGCGTCGTCCAGGGTGGTGGACACCTGGGTGAGGCCGTAGGCGATACCGCCCAGACCGGCGAAGGCCCCGGACCCGACGACACCGAGTTCCTCCGGGTGCTCCGCAAGCCGCTCCAGCAGGCGGGGCAGCGGCCGCAGAGCACGGCGGGCCACCTCCGCGTAGCGCGCCTCGCCGGTGAGGCCGGCGAGTTGCGCCAGGAAGAGCGCCACCCCCGGGTAGCCGGCGCCCAGGTCGGCACCGGACGGTCCGACCCGCCAGTACCGGTCCGCGAGGAGTTCGAGCCCGAGCCAGTTGATGCGCGTCCCGCTTTGCTTCGCCCTGTCCACCAGCTGGTCGCCGATGCCCCGGGCGGCGGCAAGCAGCCGTGCCGGATCCAGGGCGGATCCGCGGGCGGGCCGGGGAGGAAGCCCGGGCGGGGCGCCGACGCCGTGGGCGGAGGCGGTGGACCTGCCGGCCATCGCCGCCCGGACTATCCACTCCTGCTCGTCGCGGTCCGTTCGGCCCATCGCCCGGATCTTGTCCGACACCCGGTCCAGACCCGGCCGGTCGAGTACGCCGGGCAGCCGGCGACCCGTGCCGCTCCAGAGGTCCGACGAACCCGGCCGGGTGGTGAACAACGGGATGTCGCCGTCCCACAGTTCGGCGATCTCCTCATCGAGCAGCGCGGGCCAACCGGAGGCTTCGAGCGCGTCCGTCCCCAGGAGGCTCAGGATCTCGTCCCGGTCCGCCGCGTCCCGCAGGACGTCGGGGTGGGTCGACTCGTCGAGCAGCGTCGCGTAGACGAGGCTGGCCCGGGCCACCACGCGCACCTCGTCCTCCGCGAACCCGCGCAACAGGCCCTGTGGTCCCACGAGTTCGTCCCGGCCGGCCTCGATCGCGCGGTATCCGGCGCGGAAGCCTGCGACGAGGGCCTCGGTGTACCCGGCCGGGTCCGCTTCGGCTCCGTCGAGCAGGGGGCGGTTCCCGGCGCCGGTGATCTCTCCGGCCCGGCGGACCAGTCTCATCTCGTCCGTACCGCCGGCCGCCCAGTCCACACCCTCCACCGGTGAGCGGCGCCCCGCGTCACCGCCCAGGCCGGAGACGTCGACCGCCGTCTCGTCGCCGAGCAACAGACGCGGCAGCAGGCCGCTGCGGTACACCGAGGACTCCAGCGCGCGAGCCGCCGGATCCTCCTGCGCGTCGGCCGGGACGCACGGATGGAAGAGGGTCTCGACGTCGACCAGGACGGGTTCGTCCTCGCAGGCGATCAGGTTCTCGAAGTGCAGGTCGGTGCCGTCCAGTGCGTACAGCAGCGCCAGCCACGCCCCCTGCCGGAGGTAGAACCGCTCCAACTGCCGCTCCGCCGTGCAGGAGCCGGGCGCGACGAACTCCACCCAGCCGTACCCGTCACGCTCCAGCAGAGCGAGGACCCGCAGCCCCGGTGTACCGGGCCGCGCGTTGAACCAGCCGACCAGCTCGTTGAAGCGCCCGTGCACGCGCAGCGATCTCGGCTTGTACACCACCCGGGTACCGTCGGCGAACCGCAGCACCGCGACGCTGCGCCCACGGCGGTGCCCGTCGCCCGTGGTCCGTTCGACCGCGACCAACCGCCCGGGGTCGGCGCCGGCCAGCAGGGTGGCGACGATGTCGGCCCGGTCGGCGGCGAACCGGTCGAGCAGTTCCGCCAACGCCGAACCGCCGTGGCGGCAGGCCTGCGCCAGGAGGCGGGCGAGCACCGGGTACTCGCCCAGCAGCGCGGACAGCCCGTCCTGACGTCCGGCCAGAAGCAGGAAGCTCCGGAACCGGTCTGATGGTGCCGCGCCGTCGAGGCGGCCCGTCACCCTCGCGACGTTGAGCTCCAGCACGAGGGTGCGGGCGGCCAGTCGGGCCAGCGCACCGGCGAGCTGTCGGACGAAGTCCGCCCGGATGGCCCGGAGGTCGGCCACGGCGTCCGGCAGGACGGTCGGGAGTCGCACTCCGGCCAGCTCGGCGAAGGGCGCCAGCACGGCCGCGAAGCCGGTGATGCCCGGCAGCTCCCCGGTCGGCACGCGCGGCGCCGACTCGGCGCGGGAGAGGGCCGATTCGGCGCGGGAGAGGGCCGATTCGGCGAACTCGGCCCACTCCGGCCGCTGGCCGCAGGGCAGTTCGGCCGCGGGTACGCCCCGCAGCCACCAGGCGCCGTCCGTGGTCTCCGCTGCTCCGACGTGCTTGTCGATCATGATTCTGAGCCTCCCAGCCGATGGCAGGCCCACACAAGCCGATTCCGTTGCCCACCGGACCATCAGGATCGAGCACCTGCTCTCGTGTCCGCCGCCCCTGTTCCTGCCTCAACTGCTGACTCCGGGTGGCCGGGATCGGCCGCCGCCCCGAGGGTCCGCGGGAATGGTACGTTCGCCCCATGACCCTATCTGGAAGATATAGCGAGGATCCTCACGCCGCCGACATCGGACTGCCGAAGCTCACGCCCACGGGATGGACGGTGCTCGGCTTCCTGTCGCTCAGCTCCCGCAACGGCTACCAGCTGCGGCAGGCCGTGCAGCGCTCCGTCGGGCACTTCTGGGGTGTGAGCTACGGCCAGCTCTACCCGCAACTGAAGCACCTGGAGGCGAACGGCCTGATCGCCGCGGACGAGCCGGCCGCCGAGCGGGGCAGGCAGACCGTCTGGCAGCTGACCGAGCAGGGCGCGACAGCCCTGGACGGCTGGCTCAGCCTCCCGGCCCAGCCGGCGCAGCGGCGCGACGAGGGCATGGTCAAGCTGTTGTTCAGCGACCACGCCGGTCCACGGGCGATGTTGCGGCTGATCGAGCAGCGCCGCGACGAGGCACGCAGGCACCGCGATCAGGCCACGGCGACCGTGCCCGGCGCCCAATGGCCCGAACAGACCGAGCGCAGCGCCGACACCGTCCCGGCCACCTGGCTGGTCCGTGCCCACACGATCGCCCTGGCCGACGCGGAACTCGCCTGGTGCGACCAGGCCCAGGCCCTGATCGCCGAACAACTCGGCGCCTCCAGCGAGTCCGACGATGTCCGCTGACCGCGACCGGCCCGGGCGGCGACCACGCGACGTGACCGTGATCCGGATGCTGCTGCTCTTCACGGGCGTCGCCACCGTACTCAACGGCCTACTGGAACAGAACCCGACCTACCCGGCCACCACCCGGGGTTTCGGCGTGTTGCTGGCCGTCTTCGGCCTCGGCTGCTGGTGGACGGTCTGGCGGCTGCGCCGGCCCGGAACACGGCTGTTCGGCCGGTTACTGGTGCTGCTCGGGCTGCTCGCGGCGATCCGGGTCTACCAGGCCCTCCGGTTCGGCAGCGCGCTGCCGGCGGCCGGACTCGTCCTGCCGCTGCTGGCCTACGGGCGGCTGCGCAAACCTGCGGTCCGCCGCTGGCTGGAGCAGGGCGCCGCGGACGGGCCCGCGACACAGCGCACAGCAGCCGGTCGGGCGCCGCTGCTGCGCCGATGGGTGGGGGCGCTGGGCGTGCTGGGTGTCACCGTCGCCGCGCTGGGCGTGCTGACCGGTGCGGGCGCCGCCGCCGCGCTGATGCCCTGCGACTTCCCCACGCCCGCGGTGGGCGGATTGCAGCAGGACCAGACCACCGCAGCCACGAACGCCGACCCGACCGGGCGGGTCGCCGCGACCGACGGGGTGCCGCTCGCGTACCACGCGTACCTCCCCGCCGACCCGGTCGCGAGCCTGGTGTTCTACCACGGCTCGGGCGCCAACAGCGCGGCCGGGTACCTCCCGCTCGGCCGCGAACTCGCCGACGACCACCACATCGCGACGTACCTGGTGGACATTCGGGGCCACGGCGCCTCCGGCGGCCCGCGCGGTGACGCGCCGACGCCGGAACAGGTCTGGCAGGACACCCGGACCATGGTCGACTTCGTGCACCGGCAGCAGCCGAAACTGCCGCTCTTCGTCGGCGGCCACTCGGCCGGCGCCGGCCTGGTACTCAACAGCCTCGACCGGATCGACGACCAGGTAGCCGGCTACGTCCTCCTCGCCCCGGACTTCGGCCTGCACTCCGACACCGAACAGGTGAGCGGCGGCTCGAACTTCGCCACCGTCTGCCAGCGCGCCTTCGTGGTCAACGCGGTCAGCAACCACGTGCTCGACGGACACACCCCGGCGCTCGGGTTCGCGTACACGTCCCAGGAGGTCCAGTCAGCGAAGCTGGTCCCGCGCTACACGGTGAACATGGCACTGGCGCAGAACGCCGACGACAGCGCCGCCGTGCTGCGCGGCCTGACCAAGCCGCTCGGCGTGTGGATCGGCGCCCAGGACGAGGTGTTCAACCCGGCCCGGGTGATCGCCTACGCGGCACAAGCCGGCCGCCCGGCCGACGACACCTTCCAGACCGTGGCACATGACAACCACCTCGGCATCCTGACGGACGGCGCCGCCTCGATCGGCCCGTGGATCGACCATCAGGCCGGCCTCCGCCAGCGGTGATCCCTCGACGGCGGGTCAGGGCCTCGGCAGACCGGCAGCAGAGGAACTCCGCCTCACTGCCCGGGAGTTGCGATGACCCGCCGTCAGTCGTCGCGCCGGTCACCGGGGACCTCAGGACAACCCACGGCCTCGGGCGCCGACACCGCCCGAACAGCGGCCGCCCCACCGGCCGGTTCGCCACCTGGCCACCGCCGGGCGCTCGGACCGGATCAGCCGAGACGGGACGTCCCGAAACATCGAATTCGCACACCTCATCGCCCCCGGACGGGCAGAGTGGGAACCCGATCTGCCGAACAGTCGACCTGGAGGCTCCCGTGCTCGACCTCTCCCGCGAGGAACTACCGGAACGGCACCAGGAGTTGCTGGACGTCCTAGTGACACGGCATGACCTGGCCACCGAGCGCCGCCGTAACACCTCGTTCGTACTCCTCGACCACGACGGACGTCGCTTCGCCGTCTGTGAGTACGGAGCGCACTGGTACGAGGAAGGCGTACCGGTGCACCTGGCAGTCGACCTGACCACGGGCAGCCATGTGTCGATCACCGCCTACCGCGCCTCCGCCATGTGGCCGGGAACGTTCTGGTCGTTCTTCGAACCCGGCCGCGTCCCCTCCGACGACCCGGTGCGGGCCTGGCTGGCGACCCCGGCGGCTGCCCCCGGGCCGCGCCCGAGCGTCGCCGTGGCGTGGCCGGACCAACTCGAACGGTTCTGCGCTGCGGAGCTGGTCCGCACCGACCAACCCGAACTGCTCGCACAGGCAGAGCTGGTCGCGGACCCGGAACTTCCCGAGGACCAGACCACACTGGTCCGACGGCACTCGGCGGCGGCACTGCCGTACGCCGTGCTGTTCCGCCACGAGGACGCGCTGAGCATCGTCAACAAGCTGATCGGCAGCGGCCGGGGCTGCCCGCTCCCCGAGCTCTGAGCTTGGCGTTCATCGTCGCAGGTCGAGTGACCTGCGACGATAAACGCCAAGCTCAGAGCGGGAGCGGAACTCAGGGTCTACCAGTCGGTGCCGATGTTGGTGCGGTTGCCGAAGGTGCTCTGACCGGTGCCGGGGTAGAAGTACATGTCCCCGGTCGATCCCTGGGGGGCCTGGACGGCGGCGAGGTCGGTCCTGCCATCGGCGTTGAAGTCACCGCCGATGAGGTCGCGCATGATGTTCCAGCCGGTACCGGCGTTGATCGGCGCCGCGAAGGAACCGGCGCCGTTGCCCGGATAGACGTACAGATTCCCGTCAGCAGTGCCGACCGCGGCGATGTCCGACTTACCGTCACCATTGAAGTCACCGCCGGCGAACTTGCCCAGGGTGTTCCAGCCGGTACCGGCGTTGATCGGCGCCGCGAAGGAACCGGCGCCGTTGCCCGGATAGACGTACAGATTCCCGTCGCCAGTGCCGACCGCGGCGATATCCGACTTACCGTCACCATTGAAGTCACCTCCGATGAGGTGGTCCAGGTTGTTCCAGCCGGTACCTGCCGACCACGGCGCGCCGAACGCGCCGGCGCCATTGCCCGGATAGACGTACAGATTCCCGTTGGCGGTGTTCACCGCGGCGAGGTCGATCTTCCCGTCACCGTTGAAGTCACCCGGTGTCACGTTGCTGACCGTGTCCCAACCGGTACCGATCAGACTCCGCTCACCGAACGTACCGACACCGGTGCCCGGGTACAGATACATCTTCCCCGTCGCCGCGTCCACCGCCGCCAGGTCGGTCTTCCCGTCACCATTGAAGTCAGCCGACGCAAAACCCGTCATCCCCACCGGAGTTGCGGGGCTCTGGCCGATGGCGTTGACGATCTTCTGCGCGTCGGCCGCCTGAACCTGGTAGAGGTCGGGATAGGCCGACTGCTGGACGCCTTGGCAGACCTCGCCGATCGGCTTGCTCTGCCAAGTGTTGTTCGGATACGTCGAGAGCATCGCGCTGATGAACTTGCGGGTCGTCGTCGCCGGATCGAGCCGCTGCGCGGTGGTGCCCCACGAGGCCCGCTGCTGGAACAGGCCGACACTGTCGTGGTCCTCCATGTTCAGGTTGTTCCGCAGGGTGGATTCCACGATCGCCGTGGTGATCGCGATGACCTCGGCCTGCTGCGGTAGTCCGTTGGCCCGCACGGTGTTGACGATGGCCCGGGCGCAGGACATCCGGTACGCGTTCATCGCGTTCCGCAGGCTGCCGGTGAGCTGTTGGTTCAGTTGGGCGGCGGCGGTGGTGTCGGCGGAGGTGATCGTGCCGCAGGACACATCGGGCAGGGTCGCGTGCGCGGGGCTCGTCGCGGCCATCGCCCCGCCGGCCAGCACCGCACTCACCACGAGGAGTTGCAGGGCATTGCGCACAGCCTTCTTCATCGTGAAATGTTTCCTTCGTTCGCGGGTCGGATGTGTCGTCGCCAGAGATCCGGGCCACGACAGGTCTCGAGGGCACTGAGGGAATTCGCCTCGACCGTGCGCCGGACAGGGCATGGACGAGCCCGGTGTGCAACACGTGAGAGCAGAGTGAGAACGCCCCGGTCCGGCGACCGCCCCGGCCGCGCGGCGCCGTCACGGCGACGGACGCGGCGCCCGGGCCGGTGACGTGCGGGTGGGCCCGAAGTGGGCTGCTACTGCCGGCCCATGGTGTCGATGCTCACAAGGGGCGGCGTCGGAAGCGGGGTGGCGGTGACGAGCGGGGTGACGAGGGCGGCGACCGCGGCGGCCTTCGCGATGCGGGTGCGGATCATGGCAGGGCTCCTTCGGAACACACGCGCAACAGGAGGTGGTCCGGATCCGGTGCGTCCCGCGGTGACGCTGCCCCGGTTCCTTTCGGCTGCTTGTCGCTGCCGTTGGGTACGATCCTGCCCTCTGGCCAGTGGCCCAACTAGGGGTCCGCGCTGGCCTGAACCGGCATTGGCCCAAGCCGTCCACCGTGGTCGGATGCGGACGCCCAGTGCCTCGGGCCGGCGCATACGACGGCAGGGCGATCGACGTTCCGGAATGCGGCCGGTGACGGTTCGGAATGTGGCCTTGAACGTGCGATCGTCAGGCTCGGCAGGCTCGGCAGGAAATCTGACTGTCCATCAGCTCCATGGCGGGTGCTCGCGGCCAGGGCGTTGACACCCGCGCTGCGCGGCGAAGGCTGGGCCGTGCAGACATGGGTCAGCAGCTTGTCCGGGTCCCGCTCGACGGCGGTGGATCCATCCTCGTCGAGGCTGTGGACGGTGCGGCCGGGCCGGTGAAGGCGGGCCGGGCCGGTGACGCGATCTACCGGTGGGGCTGTCCACGGTGCTGGGCCCGGTCACCGCGACGGCGAGCACCGTACTGGCCCGGTTGCGCGAGGCGGGGCCGGCCGAGGTGGAGGTCGGGTTCGGCATCGATCTCGCGACCGAGGCCGGGGTCGTGATCTCCAGGGCCGCGGCCGACCGCCATCTGACGGTGAGGATGGTGTGGTGCCGGGGGCGACAACGGCCCTGCGGCTGTCGGGCGTCGGCGGACTGACCCGTGGACGCCGAACGCACCGCCTACGGGGTCGGATCCGGGCCGGGCCGGCCCGTGGCGGTCGCCCGGGAGCTCGGCCACGACGTCACCGATCCCCTTCGCGTCACCCGTCGGCTCGGGGGCCGACCCGTCGGTGTACCGCTCGACTGCCTTCCTGAGGTACGAGGGGCTCCAGGCCCCGACGGCCCCGCTGACGTCGACGGCCGCCACCCCACCGACGGCACGCTTGAGCGGCGGCAGGACCTCGTCCGAGTGGTTCGCCCGCTTCGGCCGGGTTCTCCGTTCGTGCCATGTCGCGTCGTGTCATGTCGCGCACTGGAGCTGCCGTCCCGGCCGAAGGGCTCGGGCGGGTGGGCGGTTTCTGACCGTCCGGGCCCCGCCCGAGCCGTTCGGGGTCAACGGCCGGCGGTCTCCGGCTCCAACACGAAGACAGGGATCACCCGGTCCGTCTTCGTCTGGTATTCGGCGTAGTCCGGCCAGACCTCGACCGCGCGGGACCACCACAGCTCCCGCTCCGCGCCCTCGACCTCGCGGGCCGTCATGTCCTGGCGCACGCCGCCGTCCTGGAGCTCGACCCGCGGATGCGCGACCAGGTTGTGGTACCAGGTCGGATTCTTGGGCGCGCCGCCCTGCGAGGCCACCAGGGCGTACGTCCCCTCGTGTTCCACCCGCATCAGCGGGTTCTTGCGGATCTTCCCGCTCTTGGCCCCCAGGCTGGTGAGGACGACCATCGGCACGCCCCGGAGCGTCGTGCCCTCGGCGCCCCCGGAGCCCTCGTACAACGCGACCTGGTCGCTGACCCACTTCTCCGGGCTCGGCTCGTATTCGCCGCTAAGAGGCATGCTGTTCCCATCCCACTCGATGAGGACCCTCGACGGCCGACCTGATGCCGTCCGCCCCGAGGCCCTCGCTCCGTTCGGCCGCCTCCATGATTCACCACGAGGCCGCCGCCCGATAGGAGGCGGCACAACGGCGGGGCGCAACGGCGGGGCGCGCCGCCGCGGACCGGCCGGGTGGTGATCGACGGTCAACGGCGCGGCTGCGGCCGTGTGCGGTCAGGTGGCGGGCGATGGCCTGTCGTCGTCGTCGAGGAGGGCCAAGCGGGCGATGACGTCGTCGGCCAGCCTCGCGAGCAATCGGCCCAGGTCCCCGCGGTCCTGGTCCGACCAGTGCGCCGTCGCGTCCGTGAACCAGCCGATCATGGACGTCGCGTAGGCGTTCGCGGCCCTCGTCCCTTCAGCGGTCGCCTCGATGAGGCTGGCACGCCGGTCGTGCGGGTCGCCGACGCGATGGACGAGGCCGCGCCGCTCCAGCGCCTGGACCTGTCGCGTGACGTGCGGGCCGACCACCTGCATCCGTTCGGCGATCTCCCCGATGCGCAGCGGCCGGTCCGCCATGTGCAGGGTCATGAGCGCGCTCAGTGCGGGGCGGTCCAGGGCGAGTCCCGCCGCCTCGGCCGCCCGTTCGGCCAGGCGGCCGCGGGTCATGGCGTTGCTCAGCTGGGCCAGCCGGGGCAGGGCCGCCCAGACGGCTGCCGCCTGCTCGTCCGCGCCGGGGTTGTCCCGCGAGTCCGCGGTCATCGGACCACCACCTCCACTTGAATACCTAACTTAGGTATCTATATCCTGGGGTTGCGCCCGCTCTCCGCGGGTGCGCCGTGCCGTCCATAAAGATACCTAAGGTACGCATCTTCGGTGTGACCGCCAGGATGCGACAGCCAGGAGGAGAGCACACCGTGAACAACCACTCCGCGAACCGCAAGGTCCTCATCTCGGGCGCGAGCATCGCCGGCCCGGCCCTCGCCTACTGGCTCGACCGCTACGGCTTCGACGTCACCGTCGTCGAGCGCGCGTCAGCCGTACGGGGCGGCGGGTACGCCATCGACATCCGCGGCGCCGCCCGCGAGGTCGTCGACCGCATGGGGCTGCTCCCGCAACTGCGCGAGGCCCACGTGGACACGCGCAAGCTCTCGTTCGTGGACGCCGACGGGGCGCCCATCGGCTCCGTCGCCCCCGAAACCGTCAACGGAGGCGCCGCAGGCCTGGACCTGGAAGTACGGCGCGGCGACCTGGCGAGCGCCCTCTACGCTCCGCTCCGCCACCGGGTCGAATTCCTCTTCGGCGACTCCATCGCCACCCTGGACGACCGGGCGGACCGCGTCGACGTCACCTTCGACAGCGGCGCCCACCGCACCTTCGACCTGGTGATCGGTACGGACGGGCTGCACTCCAACACCCGCGGGCTGGTCTTCGGCCCCGAGGACGCGTTCCACCGCTACCTCGGCCACGTCTTCGCCGGTTTCACCCTCGCGAACGACCTGGGCCTCGCCCACGAAGGGATCGTCTGGAACACGCCAGGCCGGGCGGCCGTCCTCTACGCCCACGAACCCGCCGACCGCGTACACGGGTTCCTCGTCCTCAAGCGGGAGGACGCCCCCGTCAACGCCTTCCGGGACCCGCAGGCGCAGCGCGAACTCGTCGCCGCCGCCTTCCCCGAGCGCGGCTGGCACATCCCGCGCCTGGTGAACGCGATGCGCGAGGCCGACGACCTGTTCTTCGACGTCGTCAGCCAGATCCACATGCCCACCTGGTCCCGCGGCCGCGTCGCCCTCGCCGGTGACGCGGCCCACGCGACCTCGTTCCTGTCCGGCCAGGGCTCCAGCGTCTCGCTCGTCGGCGCCTACCTCCTGGCCGGAGAACTGGCCGGCCACACCGACCACGCGGCCGCCTTCGCGGCCTACGAGCGCAAGGCACGCCCCTTCGTGGAGCGGAACCAGGCGCTGGCCGCCTCCGGCGGCACCACCCTCGTCCCCGGCACCCAGGACCTGCTCGACACCCGCAACGCGACCCTGCGCAACCCCACCAACCCGGCGGGCGCCGAGGGACGCGCCGCCCACAACGGCGTGATCCTGCCGGACTACGACCACGCCGGATGAGCGCGCCCGCGTGCCGGGCTCAGCGAGTTGGACGCGGTTCTGCCGCCCGGCGGCCACACCCTGCTTCGACGGTGCCGACCAGGTCGCCGTCCAGGTCGATGCCGAGCACGTCCTGGGTGAGGGGTGCGCCTGGTTGCTGGTGGCGCTAGAGGGTCACCCCTTGCAGGGACAGCACGATGGCCGCGCCGATGCCGCCCATCCCCAGGGCGACGGCCGCACTCCACCACCCGCCCTGGCCCCACCGGAACGAACGGTCCAGCGCCAGGCGTCCGGGTCCGATGGCGGAGACCGCGATCGCGATCAGCGCCAGGCACAGCGGGTACTCCATGCCGCCCTTGTCGGCCCACAGGCCGCCGCCCGAGCTGACGGACATCGCGTTGATCATCACCCCGATCACGGCGGCGGCGGCCAGCGGGGTGAACAGCCCGAGGGCGAGGCCCAGGCCGCCACCCAGCTCCGAGGCGCCGCCCAGCGCGGCGAAGAGCACACCGGGCCGGTAGCCCAGGGCCTCGAAGCCCTTGCCGGTCGCGCTCAGGCCGGCGCCACCGAACAGTCCGAAGAGTTTCTGGGCACCGTGGCCGGCCAGCAGCAGGCCGGCGAGCCGGAGTACCAGCAGGCCGACGTCGGCGGCGGACACCGGCGGCGGATGCGTGGAGGTCGGAGCGGCACTGCGGACGGAGGTCCGCAGCCGCTCGGCGGTCAGTTTCATGGCGAAGGTCTCCTCCCGCGCGCCGCAACCGCCGCGAGCAGGATCGCCTCTCCCGAGACGAGGCGCCGACGCGCAGATCAGATCGGCCGGGCGCGACTCGCGCCGCCGTCGACCAAGTCCAGGAACGGCCGGACCGGCACCGCCTCACCGGAGGCATCCGTGCGTCTCACCGATGACCCTCCGAAAAGGGAAGCCGTGATCCAGCACTCTCTGTGTCCACTCTACGCGGCGGCAACCGGCGGCAGGACTCCTCGTGGCGGCTGATGCGGAGCTCAGCGGAGCTCAGCGGCTGCCGCGCGGAGTTGGTCGAACGCGGCTCGCGTGTGAGGCGCCAGCTCGCCGGGGTCCTCGTCGCGGCTGGGGTCGGCCCACCGGGCGTAGCCGAGCCTGAACGCGAGGACGCCGAGTTCGGCGGCCACCTGCGCCGTGGGTTCCGCGACGTTCCGTCGCTTCAGCGCGTCGACCATCGCCGTGGCCATGCCGATGCACTTCAGCACGTTGCGCGCCTGCAACTCCGCGTTCGCCTCGATCGCCGCGTGCAGCAGCGGGCTGAGCTCGCGGTTGAACGACGTCATCTCGCCCGATGCGCGTTCGAGTCCGGCCGCGACGGCCGTCATCGGCGTCGCGTCCGCAGGGGCGCCGTCGATGCCCTCGGCCAGCAGGCGGCTGAGCGCCGTCTGTCCCATGGTGAGGATCTCGCGCTTGTCGGTGAAGTGGCGGAAGAAGGTGCTCCGCGTGAGCCCTGCCCGCTCGGTGATCTGAGCGACGGTCGTTTCGTCGTAGCCCTGCTCGGCGAACAGGCCGAGCGCAGCCACGACCAGGCGTTGTCGGGCATCGGGTTTCCATCGCGGCATAGTGCCAGTCTAGATGACGGGACAAGTGTCGCATCGCGTCGTACAGTGATGGGACAACAGTCGCATCACTCCTCGGAGCTCACCATGCGCGTCTTCATCACCGGCGGCACAGGCCTGATCGGCTCCGCCGTCGTCGCCGAACTGCTCACCGCAGGCCACCTGGTCACCGCCCTCGCCCGATCCGACGCCTCCGCGGCCACCGCGAAAGCCGCCGGCGCCGACGTGCTCCGTGGCGGGCTCGCCGACCTCGACGTGCTGCGGACCGGCGCGGAACAGGCGGACGGCGTCATCCACCTCGCCTTCAGCAACGACTTCAGCTCGCCCGACGCACTCGCGCGAGGGATCGCCGAGGAGAGCGCCGCACTCGCGGCCCTCGGCGACACCCTCGTCGGCACGAACAGGCCGCTCGTCACCGCGTCCGGCACGCCCCTCGTGGTGGGACGCGCCTCGACCGAGGAAGACCCGCTGCCGCTGGACGGACCTGTCAGCGGACGCAGCCTGTCGGTGAACCGCACACTCGCACTCGCCTCACGAGGCGTACGCAGTTCGGCGGTACGACTGCCGCGCACGGTCCACAACCGGGGCCAGGGCGGGTTCGCCGGGCTGCTCACCGACATCGCCCGCGGCACCGGCGTCGCCGGCTACCCCGGAGACGGCGCGCAGCGCTGGCCCGCCGTCCACGCGCTCGACGCCGCCGTCCTGTTCCGGCTCGCCCTGGAGAAGGCCCCGGCCGGAAGCGCGTGGCACGCCGTCGCCGACGAAGGCGACGCGGTACGCGACATCGCCGCGGTCATCGGACGGCGGCTCGACCTTCCCGTCGAGCCGGTGCCGCAGGAGAGCTTCGGTCCCCTCGGCCCGATCTTCGCGGCCGACCAGCCTGCCTCCAGCGCTCACACCCGCACCGCCCTCCGCTGGGAGCCGACGCACCCGGGCCTGCTCGCGGACCTGGAGAACATCGAAGCCTGAGCTGCCTGTCTGCCTGCCTGCCGGACGGACCGGCAGCCGCCAGGGGACCGGGCCCCGCTCGCCCACCGAGCGGGGCCCGGGCCCGCTCCTCGATCCCGCTGAACACTGTGCGGCCGCCACGCGGACCGGCCCGCGACCGGAGACCGGCTCTGCGGTGAACGGTGCTCTGCGACGGTTGGTGCTCAGCCGCGGAGCTCGGGCCAGCCGTCCGCGTTCGAGCAGGACTCGTAGTCGTAGCGGGTGAAGCGGTCCCACTCCGTCCCGGTCACAAGCTCGAACGCCTCCTCGTGCACGTAGAGCAGCGGTTCGCACTGTCGCGCGGTGAACGGAGCGAACCGTTCGGGATCGTGGAACACGCTCTCGTACACGTCGCGGCCCGCAGCCACGGCCGCAGCTTGCGCGTACAGGAAGTGGTCGCTCGACTGAGGGAACGGCGAGCCGTCGGGCAACACCGCCCCGGTGATCGGCAGCGTTCCGAACTGCTCCTGGTCCAGGCGGTGGAGCGCCTCGGCGAGACGCTCACCGAAGCCGATGCTCCGGCCCAGCGGCTCGCGTGCGAGAACTTCGGTCAGGCGGCGGACGGTCCGGCACTGCCCGCCTCCCCTCCGCCCGGCCCGTCCGCGTCCTCGAACGGCTCGTCACTCCACCGGAACCAAGCCCTGTCGTCCTGGATGTGCAGCAGGAACTCGGCGACCGGGCCCGAGGGCGAGAGCATCGACACGGTGCTCGCGATCTCGTCGTACGCGTCGTCGAAGGCCTCCCAGTCCTCCGCCTCGGACAGCGCGAGCGAACGGGCGAAGAGCGGCTGGACGGCGGGGAACGCCGTTCCCGGCACGAAGCGCCCGTGGAGCCATGGGAAGTCCGTCTCCTCGACCACGATCTCGCCCACCGGCTCTTCCCGGCGCACCAGACGCCAGACCCCGCCCTCAAAACCCATCGCACACAGCTCTTGCCACCCGTTGCCGTCCTCTTCCGTCCGGCAGCATGCCAGCTGGCACTGACAGGCGACGGGCGACGGGCGAGGCGCATCCCCCCGTGGGGTGGGTCGGTGACGGCCGGATCAGCTGAGTACGCCGGCCGTTACGCGGGGCGGGCGGCCGCCGAGATCTGGCCGACCAGGACGGCGAAGGGCATGTCGAGGGCGGCGTAGAGGTCGCCGGCCTCGGGGGCGGCGTTGTCGGCCAGGGCCTCGACCATGAGGGTGGCGTAGTCGGAGACGGTGACGCCCGCCTGCTGCATGCGCAGCAGTCCCGCCTCGCGCTTGGCCTGGCTGAAGGTGCCGGAGGCGTCCACGGCGACGTACGCGTGGTGCCCGGCGGCCGTCGCGGCGATCGCGGGCAGCGCCGCGCACACCTCCAGGGACACTCCGGCGAAGATCAGTTTCTGCCGCCCGGTGGCCTCGATGGCCTCGCGGACCCGGCCGTCGTGCCAGGCGTTGACCGTGCTGCGGTCGATGATCCGCTGTCCGGCCGGCAGGGCCTGGACCAGTTCCGGGGCGGTCGGCCCCCACATGCTGTCGGCCGCGGTGGTGGTGACGACCAGCGGGATGCCGAGCACGGTCGCCGCGCGCGCCAGCGCGACCACGTTGTGCTTCAGCTCGCCGAGCGGGATGTCCCGGACGCCGGACAGCAGGCCCACCTGGTGGTCGACCAGGACCACGGCGGCGTTCTCCCGGGTGACCGGCTCCAGGAACTTGCTGTGCTCGCTCATCGTGCGCTCCTTCGGGTTGAGCCACGGCTCCATTGGCCACTAGTAGTCACCGATATTGATAGTCAAGATTAGTGACTACTTTGACGCTATACCCCTGTCCCCCGGGGCGCAAGCACTGGTCAGGGCGGGGCGCCGAAACGCCTGGGGTGTCGCCCGAGCCCACCGGGCGGGCGACTAAAGTTGCTGGTCACAGGGCGGAGCGCGGGGCGGGCCCAGAGACGGCGGAAGCGGGAGACGCGTTGAGCGGACACCAGGCGGCGGAACCGGACCTCGGCGTGCTCGCCGCCCGGGTGCTCTTCTCCGTCCAGCGCGAGCTGTTCACCGTGCTCGCCGAGCAGGGCTTCGACGACATCCAGCCCCGCGCCGGCGCCGTGCTCGCCTACCTGCGTACCGACGGCATCCGCGCCAGCGAACTCGCCCGCGCCTCCGGACAGCACAAGCAGGTCATCGGGACCCTCGTCGACGACCTCGAACGCCTGGGTTACGTCGAACGCAGACCCGACCCCGCGGACCGCCGCGCCAAACTGATCCACCCCACCGAACGCGGCCTGCTCCAGATGGAGGCGGCCGCCGCCATCATGCGCTCGATCGAGGAGCGCCACGCGAAGGCGCTGGGCGCGCGGGAGTACGCCGCCTTCAAGACCGCCCTCCACCACGTGGCCGACCTCCAGCGCGAGACCCGGCGTGAGACCCGGCGCGAAAACTAGGCAGTGCCGCGCCCTGTCGATCGGCGCGACCTGACGCCTCCATGGTCACGGACTTCCGCGCCAGGAAAGGGATTCACGGAGCGGCCTGTCAGGAGGTGAGGACGGAGATCCCGTCTCCGAACAGTTTCAATCCGAGGACGAAGAACAGGACCGCCATCACGGCGACGTTGTGCTGGGCTGCCCAGTCCTTCCAGTTACCGAGCGTGGTCTGGGCTCGCTCTCCCCCGAGCACGAAGACTCCCAGGGGGGCCAACAGGCCGAGGGTGGCGATCACGACGAAGACCGCCAGTGAGGCGATCTGCTGCCCTACCGGCAGTCCGGCCGAGCCGATCGCGGCGCCCGCGGCGATGGTCAGCGGGGCGTTCTTGGCGTTGAGCGCGGACAGGGCCAGTCCGAGTGCGAGGACCTTGACCGGCGTGAGGCGGTCGATCGCGCTCATCCACTTCGGCAGCTGGGCCTGCGACGGATCCTTCGGGCGCCGGTGCCACTGCCGGGCGCCGAAGAGGACGAGGAGCAGGCCCAGAACGAGCTTGAGGACTCCCACCCAGGTGGCCGGGTGATCGTGGGCAGAGGCGCCTGCGGGGGAAGCGACCGCCAGCATCACCGCGCCCAGCGCCGAGAGCCCCAGGATCCAGCCGACGGCGAAGAGGACTCCGTTGAGGCGTCCCCGAGGCGTGGCGAGGATGAGGATGATGGCGATGATCGGCAGTGGGCTGATCGCGACGCCGGCTGCGAGACCCAGGACGTCACCGAGAACTTTGCCCATGATTGCCTCCAGACGGGAGTCAGAGCGCGTGACGACGAACCCGGCAGGCCCATGTTCCATGATCCTGCGCTCTGACGAAGCTGTCCTCGTGAGCTTCTCGGAGCTCTGAGGGCCTCGGCCTGCTCGTTGCCCGGTGGTGCCCCCGTCGCGCTCGGGTCAGGATGAAGAGGTGAGGGCGATGGCGCCTCATGTTCGGGCGGTTGGCGACCCTCGCACCGACCATGGCAGGAGGACGTCATGATGACCGCGACGACAGGCGCAACGCCATCGGCTCACCCCGAACGCCCGGGCAGGTCGGATGGGGTCTGCAGCGAGTTCACCGTCTTCACCAGGATCAAGCCGGGCCACGCGGATGCGCTGCGTGAGGACCTGGCCACGCTCGCCGACTCGGCGGACGACGAGAAGGTCCATGCGGCAGTGCGCCAGATCGGCACCTTGCACGACGCACGGCACGTGATCTTCGACAACGACACCCGGTTCATGTTCGCCAGCGTTTTCGACGGCTCCTGGGACACCTACATCGACGACTTCGCCCAGACGGTGGTCGGGTCCCGCTTCGACAGGATCTTCTCGCACAGCGAAGGGTTCCCCGGCGTCACCGATCCGGGGGCGAAGGACTGGTTCGTCGCCCACCAGGAGCCCGCGGGGGTCTTCGTCAGCGCCTATCCCGACCTCACCGTTCAGCAGATCTACAAGGACCACCGCGTGGACGACGCGTTCCAGGAGGTGCTGGACACCCCCCAGTTCCGGGCGGCGCTGGACAACCCGGCCAACGCGGAGTTGGTGGCCACGCCGGCGTTCCGGAAGCTGCTGGAGGAAGCCTCGGCATAGAACCCGGGCACGGCCGACGGTCGGAGCCCACCCACCATCGGTGGACCAACTCGGCCGGTGCGAGTCGGCCGTTGCCGGGCTGTCCAGGCAGAGACAGATGCAGAGACAGGTGTGGAGACAGGTATGGAGAGGCACAAGCGACCATGAACACAGCGGACGGCAGCAGCGCGGCGGGCGTGCGCGTCGAGATCGACGACGTCCAGAGCGGGGCCCTGCGTCCACGGCCCGTGCCCTACGAGGGAAGGTTCGTCTTCCTGCGCGTGGATGACCGCCACGTCGGGCGCGCCCTGCTGCGCCGGCTGCTCCCGTTGACCTCGGGCGGTCTGCCCAGCGTGGACCCGAGCCGGGATGCCTGGGTGACCGTGGCGTTCACCTACCAGGGGCTGAGGGCCCTGGGGGTGCCCCGGGAGTCGCTGGACAGCTTTCCGCGGGCGTTCCGCGAGGGCATGGCCGCTCGGGCCGGGCTGATCGGCGACGCGGGCGAGAGTGCACCGGCCCACTGGGAGGCACCGTTCGGAACCGGTGAGGTCCACATCGCGTTGAGCGCCCTCTCCTCCGACGCGGCGCAGCTGGAGAGGGAGCTGGCGCGGGCCCGTGTCGCCTACGAGGACACACCCGGTGTCCAGGTGATCTGGCAGCAGGAGGTCCACCAGCTCCCGACCGGGCGTACCACCTTCGGCTTCCGTGACGGCATCAGCCATCCGAACATCGAGGGCGTCGGGCTGCCCGGCTCCAACCCGCAGGAAGTTCCCATCAAGGCCGGCGAGTTCATCCTCGGCTACGCCGACGAAACCGGCAGCCTGCCGCCCATGCCGAGCCCCGACGTCCTGGGACGCAACGGGACCTACGTGGCCGTGCGCAAGATCCACACCAACGTGGCGGCCTGGCGCCGGTACCTGCGCGCGAACAGCTCCAGCGCCGAGGAGGAGGCACTGCTGGCGGCGAAGATGGTCGGGCGCTGGCCGAGCGGGGCGCCGCTGACGCTGGCGCCGGAGCACGATGATCCGGAGCTGGCGGCCGATCCGCGCCGCGTCAACGACTTCCTGTACCGGGAGAACGACGACCGCGGCTTCCGGTGCCCGGCCGGTGCGCACATCCGGCGCACCAACCCCCGTGATTCCACCATCATCGGCGACGCGCGGATGCACCGGCTCATCCGGCGCGGCACGACCTACGGCCCGCCGCTGCCCGAGGGCGTGCTGGAGGACGACGGCGCCGACCGCGGCCTGGTCGGAGTGTTCATGGGGGCCCATCTGGAACGGCAGTTCGAGTTCATCAAGGCCGAGTGGGTCAACGACGGCAACTTCATCGGCTACCCCGGCGAGAAGGACCCGGTGGCCGGGCATCACGGCGGAACCGGCAGCGTCACCATCCCCGAGAAGCCGGTCCGGCGTCGTCTGAGGAACCTGCCCAGCTTCGTGGTCACCCGCGGCGGCGAGTACTGCTTCCTGCCGGGTCTGCGCGCCCTGCGCTGGCTCGCCGAGCTGGAGGGCTGAGGGCGATTCCCACCCCCTGAGGTCCGGTCGCACTCTCCGAGGAGAGGTCGGAGTCATGACAGCACAGTTCGTCCGCTACACGCCCGACGTCGAAGACGACGACCCCCACTTCGACCGCGACGTGCAGACCGTGATCGAGAAGACCGAGAGCTACATCGCCGAGTCGGTCAAGGCCGGTGGCACCGGACGGGCCCTGCGCGACGCCCACGCCAAGGGCTACGGGCTGGTCCGAGGGGAAGTGGAGATCCTGGACGGGCTGCCCCCCGAGTACGCCCAGGGAATCTACGCGACTGCGGGAACCCACGACGCGCTGATCCGCTTCTCCAACGGCTCGCCCCACGCCGGAGCCGACGCGCGTCTGGGCGCCGCCACCGGACTGGCGCTGAAGATGTTCGACATCCCCGGCCCGACCCTGCTGGAGGACGAACCGGACACGGGCACGTTCGACTACGCCAACATCAACGGGCCGGTCTTCTTCTGCAACACGGTCGAGCACTACCTGTTCATCCAGGAACTGTTCCTGAACGCGCCGGCGTACTTCTCCCAGGGCCGACCCGGCGCACATCGGTTCTTCACCGAGTTCGTGACCGGAAAAGGAACGCTGGACCAGGACGACTGGGCCTGGGACGAGTTCCTGGCCTTCCTCCGCCTGTCGAAGACGCCTCCGGCGAACCTGCTGCTGTCCAGCTACTGGACGATGGGCGCGGTCCGGCACGGGGACTACATCGCCAAGGTGCGCATCACCCCCGACCCGGCCTTCGCCGCGGCGGTGGTCCGGCGCACCATCGACCCGGCCTCGGGGGCGGAGGTCTTCCGGCCGGCCCTGCAAGCCGAGCTCCAGGAGCGGCCCTACGCCTTCGACATCCAGGTCCAGCTCTGCACCGACCTGGAGCGCATGCCGGTGGAGGACACCACCGTGGAGTGGCCCGAGCAGCTCTCGCCGTCCGTCACCGTGGCCAAGCTGCGGCTGCCGCAGCAGGACATCTCCGGCCCCGGGAACCTGGAGAGGATGGACTCGCTGTCCTTCACGCCCTGGCGGGTCACCGCCGAGCACGCGCCCCTGGGCAACATCATGCGGGCCCGCAAGGAGGTCTACCGGCGGTCCTCCATCGCGCGCCACAAGCTCAACCAGCAGCCGCGCACGGAACCCCGCAGCGCCGACGACGTGCTCGGCGCCTGACCCGGCCCGCCATCGCGAAGATGCGCCGACCGGGGCGGTCGGCCCTGGCAGCCCGCTGCCGCCGGCGTGCCAGGGCCCGGCCGGTCACTTCAGGGTGACGATCTTGCGCATGCCCAGGCCGGCGTTCGGGACGCCCGTCCGCTCGTCGGGAATCATGCAGAGCAGGACGTACCGTCCGGGCTGCAGGCCGTGGGCCTGCACGGAGGCGGTGCGGTCGCCGGACATGGCGCCGAGGCCGGTGGCCGGCCCGGTGAACGGGGACCGGGCCGGCAGGCCGCCCAGCGCGACGTCCCTCAGGTACTCCCCGATCTGCTCGTCGGTGGTGTCCGCACCGATCGGCCGCAGCTGCATCTCGTGGATCTGCTCGGACCCGTCGTGCACCAGGTAGGCCAGGTGCGCGTGGTCGACGTCCTCGGTCTGGAAACGCGGGCCCTCGGCCGTGTCCTTCTCGATCACGATGCCGTCGTCGAAGCGGACCTGGTTGTCGTTCTGACCGTTCGTACCGACCAGGTTCAGCAGCCTGGAGACCGGGTGGGCCGGGTCCGCCCGGAACGCGGTGAGGTCCAGCAGGTAGACCGGCCCGGGGCTGACCTCCTCGGTGAACTGCTCGTGCACCTGCGAGGTGACCAGCGCCCCGCCCAGCAGGTCCGCCTCACCGTTCACCGCCCGGATCCCGGCGCTCGCGGTGGCCGGCGACGGGCTGACCGCGGCGGCGAGGTCCCGGATGACCTGGTCGATGGTCACTCCCCCGTGCGGACGCAGCAGCTGTAGCTGCCGGCCGTTCGGGTCGTCCGTCTTGACCCGGAAACTGACCAGGCCGCCCTTCGCGGTGTCCGGTGCTTGCAGACCGGAGGCTCCGATGCTCACCTCGACGGGGTGGTCCTCCGGCGAGGCGGCGCCGGCCGTACCACTCGCACCGACGCTCGTCGCCAGGGCGAGGGCCGAGACGGTCACCGTCCGTACCACGCGCGCGAACACGTGCTCCACCATGAAGAATCCTTTCTGTTGGTCGCCTCCGGCGCGGAACATCCCCCACCGCGCGCGGCAGACCACGCCCCGCGCCGGAAGGCGACCGGTTCGGACCATCGGGCAGCGGGGTCCGGTCACCGATGGCAACGGTGCCAGCCGGCGCGAAGGGGCGCCCGCAGCTCCGACCGGGCTCGGTTCGGCGGGTGCCGGGCGGATCGTTGCGGTCCTGTTGCGCGGGCAGTGGCGCAGCTCATAGTCGTTCCGGGTGGTTCGTGATCGCATCGGCTGATGCATCAGTTCGAGAACGCCGGGAATCACCTGACGGCCCGCCGGCCGGCTGCCGCGGTTGTGGTGGTCGCGGCCTGCGCGGCCCTGCTCGTGGGCTGCGCGGACGGGGCGACGGGGATTCCGGCGGCCTCCGGCAGTGCCGGGCCGTGCGGGGCGCCGTCGCCGTCGTCGTCCCGCGATGCGCAGGCGTCGCCCGGGCCCGCACAGGGCGGGGTGCGGATCACGGCCGCCAGTGCGGCCTGCGCCGAGTACGAGGTCACCAATCCGGAGGACCAGGCCTCTGATGTCACAGCGGTGTTCAGCCGGCTCTCGGCGGCCGGGGGTGCGCTGGACAACGTGACGCAGGTCGTCACCTCGCTCGCTCCGGGGGCCACCGCGAAGGGTCGGATCGAGCTGGACGGGCACGGGCAGGCGCGGCCGGGCGCCGGACCGCTGGTGAAGATCGTCCAGGTCCGCAGTGTGCCCAGCGCCGAGGCCTCGCGGCCGGGCGGCCCCTGCCCGGCCTCGGGCCTGCGGCTGTACGCGGATGACGGCGACGCCGCGATGGGCCTGCGCGCGGTCGGCCTGCACCTGCGCAACTGCGGGACGTCCGCGGTGTCCGTCAACGGCTACCCGAAGCTGCAACTGCTCGGCGTGGGGCACCGGCCGGTCGACGGGGTCCGCTTCCTGTCCGGCGGCGCCGGGATCGCCGGCGGCACCGGCGCGGACGACCCGCCGCAGGAGATCGTGCTGCGCCCCGGAGAGGGCGCCCGTTCCACGCTGGTGTGGCGCAACACCGTGGAGGCGGGCAGCCCGGTGAACGCCCCGTACGTGCGGGTCCGAGCCACCCCCGACGCGGCCCCGGTGATGGTCGTCCCGGAGATCGACCTGGGTACCACGGGACGGCTCGGCGTCGGCGCCTGGACCAGGGAGGACAGCCGTCTGTGAGCGGGGTGTCTGAGCGGGGCGCCGGTGGTTCTCCCCGGCGTGCTCTCGTGCTGGGAGAATTTTCCACGGAAAATTCCGGTCTCCGACCGCACTGCCCGAGAGTGCCTCCACTCCCCCGGCAGGCCCCCGCAGCGGAGCCGGCCCGGCGCTGACCCGGTCATCGGCCCTCTCGGCCGGGTCAGCCGCCGGTCGGCCAGTCCGCCCGGTCAGCCCGGCCGGTCCGTCAGGTGCCGGGCCAGGTCGTTCACCAGGGTGTCGAGCCAGGAGCGCACGGTGTCCGGGTCGAACAGGTCGGCGTCGTACTCGGCCAGGCCCTCGTAGCCGTCCGCGTCCGGGGTGAGGAGCAGCAGGAGGTCGGAGCGGGCCGAGGGGCCCGGCACGTCCTCGACCTCGGCGGTCAGGCCGGGGAGGTCGAGGACGGCGGGCGGGGTGCTCTGCACGGTGAGCAGGACCTGCGGGTAGGCGTCCGGCAGCCGGACGCCGCGTTCGCGCAGCGGTTCGACCAGCAGGCCGAAGGGGACGGTGGCGTGGTCGAGGGCGGTGGCGATCGCCGTCGCGGCCGTGTCGACCGACGCCCCGAACCCGCCCGGGGAGCGGGTGGGCAGCCGGATCGGGAGGCCGAAGGTGAGCAGGCCGACGACCCCTTCGTCGGCCGGCCGGGTGCGGTTGGCGTGGGAGAGCACCACCAGGGTCTCCGCCGCGCCGCTCAGCTCGCCCAGCAGCCGCGCGTAGGCGGCGAGCAGGACGGCCGAGGCGGTGGTGGAGCGGGCGGCGGCGTAGCGGCCCACCGCCTCGGCCAGTGCCGAGGGGAGGCGGAAGGCGGCCGTGGCGCCCCGCCCGGAGCGCTGTGCGGGGCGGGGGCGGGCGGTGGGCAGGTCCACCGCCGACGCGACGCCGTCCAGGGTCTTGGCCCAGTGGTCGGCGGCCTCGGCGACAGCGGCGCGGGTGACCACGGTCCGCTCCCAGCAGGCGTGGTCGGTCATCCGGCCCGGGTCCTCCGGCAGCCGCCCGTCCGGGCGGTACAACGTGCCCAGATCGGCCAGCAGAGTGGCCAACGACCAGCCGTCGACCGCGATGTGATGGAGTGTCAGCAGCAGCACCCACGCGTCATCGGCGGGCCGCAGCAGCCGGGCGCGCAGCAGCGGGGCCGTGGCCAGGTCGAAGGGGCGGTCGCTCTCGGCCCGGGCGGCCTCGGCGAGCGCCGCGTCCCGCGCACCGGGCGTGAGCGTGCGCAGGTCGGCGACCGGGAGCCGCACCGGGGCGTTCGGCAGCACCTGCTGGAGCAGACCCAGGTCGGTGTCCCGGTAGCTGGTGCGCAGGCTCTCGTGGCGCCCGGTCAGCGCCGTCAGCGCGGCGGCCAGCCGCTCGGGCTCCAGCGGCCCGCGCAGGGCGATCCGCTGGGTGATGTTCCACACCGCCGGGTCCGCCGCCCGGTCGTGCGCCCGGTGCATCCGGCGCTGTGCCACCCCGGCGGGCGCGGCGGCGAGGGCCGTGCCGGCGCCGGTCAGGGTGGTCAGCAGCCGTTCCCGGTGGGCCCGGACGAGCCCGGTGGCCTCCTCGTCGAGCGCGCCGGGCGGGGCGAGGTAGCCGAGCCGGTCGCCGGTGGTGCGCAGGACGATCTCGCGCTCGTCGAGCAGCCGGACGAGCCGGTGCCAGCCATCGTCGATAGGGGTCGTCACAGCGTGCCCTCCTCGTAGGCCGGGGCCTGGCGGTCCTCGGTCTGCGGCTGCTGGGCGGCCATGGCCCGGATGGTCGGGCGGCGGAAGAAGTCCAGGACGCCGGTCCGGATCCCGGTGGCCTCGCGGACCCGGTTCAGCAGCCGGGTGGCGGCCAGCGAGTGCCCGCCGAGGTCGAAGAAGGAGGTCTCCACGCCTGCGGGGCGGCCGAGTTCCTCCTCCCACAGCCGTTGCACGGTGCGTTCCAGTTCGGTGGCCGGGGCGACGGCGGCCCGGCCCGCACCCAGCGGCAGCGGCTCCGGCAGGGCGGCGGCGTCCAGCTTGCCGTGCGCGGTGAAGGGCAGCGCCGCCACCGCGGCCCAGAGCCCCGGCACCATGTGCTCGGGCAGCAGGTCGGCCAGGTGGTCGCGGACCCGGGGCAGTTCGGCGGCGGCGCACTGCACGTACCCGGCCAGCGTGGTGCCCGTCTCGGTGCGGCGGGCCGTCACGGCCGCGCCGCGCACGCCCGGGACGGACTGCAGCACGGTCTCGACCTCGCCCGGCTCGATCCGGTAGCCGCGCACCTTGACCTGGCGGTCGGCGCGGCCGAGGTACTCCAGGGTGCCGTCGGGCCGCCAGCGGCCGAGGTCGCCGGTGCGGTAGCGGCGGCCGTCCGGGGTGTCGGTGAAGACGGCGGCGCTCTCCTGCTCCCGGCCGGGGTAGCCGAGCCCGACCTGGACGCCGAGCGCGTGGATCTCGCCGACCGCCCCGGGCGGGACGGGGCGCCCGGCGGCGTCCAGCAGCAGGATGCGGGTGCCCGGCACCGGGCGGCCGATCGCCGCGTGGTCCGGTCCGTCCGGGGCGACCTCGCCGGCCGTGACGGCGTGGGTCTCGGTGGGGCCGTAGTGGTTGATCAGCCGGCAGCCGGGGTTGCGGGCGAGGAAGGCCCGCAGCCCGGGGGTGAGCAGCAACTGCTCGCCGCCCGTGATCAGTTCGCGCAGGTGGGGCACCGGTTCGCCGCCGAGGGCGTCGACCAGCGCGGCCAGCGGGGTGTACGGCAGGTGCAGCCGCTCGGCCCGGGTCGCGCGGACCACGGCGGCCAGCGCCGTCACGTCGTAGCGGGTCTCCTCCTCGATCAGCAGCAGGGTGCCGCCGCCGGCCAGCGTGGTGAGCACCTCCTGGACGCTGACGTCGAACCCGCAGGAGGCGTACTGCAGCGTGCGGGCGGCCGGGTGCTCGGCGACGTTCCAGGCCAGCAGCGCGGACAGGCCGAGGGTGTGCATCAGCACGCCCTTGGGGCGGCCGGTGGAGCCGGAGGTGTACAGCAGGTACGCGGGGGCCTGCGCGGAGGGGGCGGGCAGCGGCGGCAGTTCGGCGGCGACGGCGACATCGGCCTCGGCATCGGAGTCCGTCAGGACCGTCGGCAGGGACAGGCCCATCAGGTCCGTGTCCGAGGCGGTGAGCAGCACGGCCGGTGCGCTGTCCGCGGCGATCAGCCGGCAGCGCTCCGGGCCCTGCAGCGGATCGATCGGCACGTGGACGGCGCCGAGGCGCAGCACGGCCAGCAGCGCGGCCACCTGGTCCACCGAGCGCGGCAGCAGCACGCCCACCCGGCTGCCCTCCCGCACCCCGGCGCCCAGCAGCCGGCCGGCCAGCTCGCCGGCCCGGGCGTGCAGCGTCCGGTAGTCGGTCCCGGTGCCGTCGGCGGCGACCACCGCGAGGGCGTCAGGACGGGCGGCCGCGACGGCGGCCACCGCCGCCAGCGGGTGCGCGGGCGCCGGCTGCGCCTCGGGCCCGCACTCCAGGGCGGGGTCGGCCGGGGTGGCCGTCAGTTCGGCGAGCGGGCGGGCCGGGTCGGCGACGGCGGCGGTGAGCAGCCGCTGGAAGGCGTCGAACAGCCGGTCCACCGTGGCCCGGTCGAACAGGGCCTCGGCGTACTCGACGTGGCAGCGGATGCCGTCCGGCAGGTTGGTGAGGAAGAGCGACAGGTCGAAGGCGGAGCGGTCCACCACGTGGTCCAGCGGGCGGGCCGTCACCCCGGGCAGGTCGAGTTCGAAGACGGCGTGGTTCTCGAACTCGACGAGGACCTGGAAGAGCGGGTTGCGGCTGGTGTCCCGCTGCGGGTTGAGCTCCTGGACCAGGACCTCGAAGGGCAGCTGCTGGTGCTCGTAGGCGTCCAGCGCGCTGGAGCGGACCCGGTCCAGCGCCTCGGCGAAGTCCGGCTCCCCGGACAGGTCCAGCCGCAGCGCCAGCGAGTTGACGAAGAATCCGACCAGGTCCTCGGTGCCCTCGGTCCGGTTGGCCACCGGGGTGCCCAGCACCACCTCGTCCTGGCCGCCGTAGCGCTGCAGCACCCCGGCGAAGGCGGTGAGCAGCACCATGAACAGGGTCGAGCGGCGGCTGCGGGCCAAGTCCCGCAGGCCGTCGGAGAGTTCGGCGGGAAGTTGGCGGACGTGGGAGCGGCCCCGGCCGTCCGGCACCGCCGGGCGCGGCCGGTCGGTCGGCAGGGCCAGCACCGGCAGGTCGCCGCCGAGCACCTTGCGCCAGTACGCGAGGCTCTCGTCGTACGCCCCGGCGGCCACCGCGGCCCGCTCCCGGGCGGCTTCGGCGGCCGGGGTGGTGGTGAGCACCGGCAGCCGGGCGGGGCGCTGCTCCCGGGCGGCCCGGTACAGCTCGCCCAGTTCCCGGGTGATCACCACGGTGGACAGGGTGTCGATCACGATGTGGTGCATCGACAGCACCAGGACCTGCCGGTCGGGCCCGGTCTCCAGCAGCCGGGCCCGGAACAGCGGGCCCTCGGTCAGGTCGAAGCGGTGGGTGCCCTCGGCGGCGACCAGCGCGGCCACCGCCTCGTGCTCGGGCCCGTCGGCCACGACCCGCTCCAGCAGCGGGCCCTCGGGCACCGGGAGCACCTGCTGGAACGGTTCGCCGTCCTGCTCGCGGAAGGCGGTGCGCAGCCCGACGTGCCGTTCGACCAGCGCGCGCAGCGCGGTGTCGAGTGCGGCCGGGTCGAGCGGGCCGTCCAGCTCGATGGCCTTGACCTCGTTGTACTGCCCGGTGTCGGGCAGCATCCGGTGCAGGAACCACATCCGCTGCTGCGCGTAGGACAGCGGGGCGCCGCGCTGGGCGGAGCGGCGCAGGGCGTCGATCTGCGGCAGGCCGGAGGCCACCAGGTCGGGGGCGAGCCCGAAGTCCACGAAGCAGGCGATCTCGTCCGCGCCGGCCGCCCGTAGCTCGGCCAGGACGGACCGCACGCTCTCCGGGGTGCCGATCAGCGCGCGGGAGGCGCAGTACCGCTCGTAGGCGCGCTCCAGCACGAACTCCAGGTCCTCCTCCGGGGTGTTCTCGAAGTCCAGGGTCAGGCCGAGGCTGTTGGCCATCTGCCCGAACAGCGAGAGCGAGGAGCGCAGGTAGTGGCAGAACGGGCGGTACGCCTGCTCGCGGGCGGTGGCGAGGTCGGCGCCCAGGTAGGTGTGGACGAGCACGACCACCCGGCCTGCCTCCGGGTCGAGGCCGTGCTCGGCCCGGGTGCGCCGGTAGAGCGCGACGTTCTCGGCGAGCTGGGCGACGTCCTGGGTCATCAGGTTGGTGATGATGCCCAGGTCGTGCCGGGCGGCCTCGCGGAAGCTGTCCGGGTTGCCGACGATCGCGGTGAACATGGGCGGCTGCTCCTGCAGCGGGCGCGGGTGCAGGGTCACCTCGATCGGCTCCCCCTTGCCGTTGCGGCCCCGGTAGGGCTCGCCGCGCCACAGCGCCCGGACGGTGTCGATCTGCTGGTGCATCAGCTCCTTGTGGCCGCCGTAGTTCTCGGGGAAGAACAGGAAGTCGTTGGGGTGCCAGCCGCTGGCGCAGCCCAGGCCGACCCGGCCGCCGGACAGGTTGTCGACCACCGACCACTCCTCGGCCACCCGGACGGGGTGGTGCAGCGGCAGGACCGCGCAGCCCGCGTTGAGCCGGATCCGGGTGGTCTCCCGGGCCAGTGCGGCGGCCAGGACCGAGGGGTTGGGGAAGATCCCGCCGAAGGAGTGGAAGTGGCGCTCCGGCAGCCAGACGGCGTGGAAGTCGTGCCGGTCGGCGAAGCGGGCGCTCTCCAGGACGATGCGGTACTTCTCGTCCTCCGGGGAGTCCAGGGGGTAGTCGCCGAAGAAGTAGAGGCTGAAGTCGACCGGGCGCTGCGGGTCGCTGACCGGGTGATAGGGCGTCCCGGCGGGCTCGGTGTGGCCGGCGCCGGTGGTGCCGGTGGTGCCGGTGCTCGTACGGTCGTCCGCCGCGGGCTCCGGGAGTGCGGCCGCCGGGCGCGGGGCCGGGAGCCGTACCCCGGGCGAGGCCGGGAAGAAGCCGCCGCGCCGCAGGTCGCGCAGCGAGTCGCGGACCGCGTCGACCACGAACTCCAGGTCGCCGTCGGTGTGGGCGGTGGAGAGGAAGAAGTTGCGCCACTCCCACACGTAGACCCCGCGGGTCAGCAGCTGCGGGAAGAGCAGTTCCATGTCGGCCCGCGGCTCGAACCGGAACAGCGAGCCGAAGTGGGCCAGCCGCAGCGGGAACTCCTCCTCCTCGAAGAACCCGTTGAGGGTCGCGGCCAGCTCGTCGGTGCGGGCGTTCAGCCGCTCCTGCAAGCCGGGGCCGGACGCCTTGAGGTGGCGCAGCACGGCGCCCGCCGCGGTCATCGCCAGCGGGTGCTGGATGTAGGTGCCGCCGAAGAAGGTGGTGTCCCTGGGCGGGTAGCTGTCGTCCCCGTAGTCCCAGTGGCCGCCGTCGATCCCGTCCAGGATGTCGGCGCGCCCGGCGATCGCGCCGATCGGGTAGCCGCCGCCGAGCACCTTGCCGTAGGTGGAGACGTCCGGGGTCACGCCCCAGAAGCCCTCGGCGCCGCGCAGGTGCGGCCGGAAGCCGGTGAGCATCTGGTCGAAGACCAGCACGATGCCGCGGCGGGCGGTCAGTTCGCGCAGCGCGCGGACGAAGTCGACCGGCTGGCGCCCCGGGTGGCGGCTCTGGACGGGTTCGACCAGCACGGCGGCGATCCGGTCGCCGAGCTCCTCGATCACCTGGAGGCTCTCCGGATCGCCGTACCGCAGCACCACGAGGTCGGCGACCGCGCTGCCGGGGATGCCGATCGACACCGGGACGGTCTCCCGGTCGGCGCCGCGGCCCACGGTCCGGCCCAGGGTGTGGTCGAAGTGGCCGTGGTAGGAGCCCTCGAACATGACGATCTTGTCCCGGCCGGTGTACGCGCGGGCCAGCCGGATCGCCCCGGCGTTCGCCTCGGTGCCGGAGTTGGCGAACGCGACCCGCTCGGTGCCGGTCAGCTCCGCCAGCAGTTCGGCGGCCTCGCCGGTCTCCGGGCCGCGCGGGCCCAGCCGCAGTCCGCCGGCCAGGTGCTCGCGGACGGCGTCGGAGACGAACTCCGGGTCGTGGCCGAACAGCAGGACGCCGAAGCCCATGGTGATGTCGACGTACGTGTTGCCGTCGAGGTCCTCCAGGCGGGAGCCCCGGGCCCGGCGGGCGGCGAGCGGGTAGAGCATCTCCTTGGTCGCGGAGCGGAAGCCGACCACGGCGCGGCTGTCCGCGAGGGTGCGCCGGTGGCGGCGGGTGACCGCCTTGGAGGCGGCGGTCCGGGCGGTGAAGCGGGCGACCAGCTCGTCCACGTGGGCGCGCTGCTGGTCGGTCAGGCCGCCGGAGGCCATGCCGGACTCCCGGGAGACGGTCACCCGGGGGCCGTGCACCTGCGGGGCGGGCGGGGTGGCCGACGCGGGTGCGGCGGCGGCGGAGGTGACGGCGGAGGCAGCGGCGGCCGGGGTGACGGCAGCGACCTGGGCGACGGCCGGCGGCAGGGCGACGGGGGCGGCAGCCCCGGGGAGCGCGGGCGGCGCCGCCCCGGTCCCGGCCAGCAGGCCGAGCTGGTCGCGCATCAGGTCGGAGAACTGGCCGAGCAGGTCGAGCTGGCGCTCGATCAGACCGGCGCCGTCGGCCACCGGGGCGAGCGCGGGCGGTGACGCGGGCACGGACGGGACGGGCGGAGCGAGGTGGACGGGCGGAGCGGGGACGGCGGCTGCCGCGACCACCTGGGGCGGGGGTGCCGGAGCCGGTATCGGTGCCGGTATCGGTGCCGCTTCCGGGGCCGAGGCGGGGACGGAGGCAGGGACCGGTGCCGGAGCCGCCGCCGGCTCGGGCGCGGCGGCCGGTAGCAGCGCGTCCCGGACGGCGGGCTCCAGCCGGCCGGCGATCAGCCCGGCCAGCCGGGCCGGGGTGTCCGCCGCCTCGAACAGTTCGCGCATCGAGACCCGTACCCGGAAGGTCCGCTCCAGGTCCCGGATCATGTTGATCATCGAGAGCGAGTCGGCGCCGAGGTCGAAGAAGGGCTCGTCGGCTCCGACCGACCCCTCGTCGTGGCCGAGCTGGCGGGCCGTCTGCTCCAGCACCTGGCGCAGCACGGCCTCCTCGGCCAGTTGCTCGGGGCTCGCTGCGGGCGTCACTGCGGCGGGTGCCGATACGACGGGCACCGGGCCGGGCGTCGATACGGCCTCGGGTATGGACGACGGCGGAACGGGCTGCCGGGGCGGCGGTGCCTGGTGCATGGCGGAGTCCTCGGTGGTCGGCCGGTCGGGGGCGGTGAACCAGTGGCGGCGGCGCTGGAAGACGGTGGTCGGCAGGGGAACGCGGCGGGCCGGGCCGTCCGGCCAGTCGCGGGCGGCGGCGAAGCGTGCCCAGTCGAGCGGGACGCCGTGGGACCACAACGCGGCGGCCGCGACGCCGAACTGCCGCTCCGGCGGTGCGCCGCGCCGGGCGCCGGCCACGAAGTGGCGGTGCGGCAGCTCCCGGCGGCCCATGCCGGTGAGCGTCGGGTGCGGGCCGAGCTCAAGGAAGAGCTCGCGGCCCTGCCCGTCCAGGGCGGCCAGGACCAGGTCGAAGCGCGCGGTCTCCCGGGTCTGCCGGACGAAGTAGTCGGGCGTGGGCACGGTGCCGGGAGCCAGCACCTCGCCGCCCAGGTTGCTCACCAGCGGTACGGTCAACGGCCGCAGGCGCAGCCGGGCGAGCTGCTCGCGGAACGGGTCGAGCACCGGGTCGAGCAGGCGGGAGTGGAAGGCCCGGTCGGTGGCGAGCCGTTCGGTGGTCACGCCGTCGGCGGCCAGCACGGCCTCGGCTGCCGCGATCTCGCGCGGCGCGCCGGCCAGCACGCACTGGCCGGCGCCGTTGACCACGGCCAGCTCCACCCCGGGCAGCCAGTCACCGAGTGCGGCGAGCCGCTGCGGGCCGGCCATCACCGCCGTCATGGCGCCGGGCTCGGTCGCCCGGTGCATCAGCCGCCCGCGCAACGCGGTGAGGAACATCCCGTCGGCGAGGTCGAGCGCACCCGCCGCGTGGAAGGCCGCGTACTCGCCGGCGCTGTGCCCGGCGACCGCGGCCGGACGGAGCCCGAGCTCCTGCCAGAGCCGCAGGTAGGCCGCTTGCAGGGCAAACAGCGCGGGCTGCGCCGCCTCGGTGGTCCAGGCGTCGTCGGCGCCCTCGGGCACGGCGTCGAGCAGCAGCGGCAGCAGCGGCTCGCCCCAGGCGTCGCGGTGCAGCCGGTCGCACTCGTCCAGCACGGCCCGGAAGACCGGGAAGGCGCGGTGGAGTTCGGCGGCCATGCCCCGGTACTGGGCGCCCTGGCCGGTGAAGAGCAGCACCGGCTGCACGTCGCCGCGCCGGGCCTCGCGGTGGACGGGTACGCCGCCGGAGGTGCGGCCCGTCACAGGTACGGCGCCGGAGGTGCGGCCCGCATCGGGTGCGACGCCGGAGGTGCGGCCCGCGAGGTGGGCCTCCAGGCCCCGGCGCAGCTCGTCGGGGTCGGCGCCGGTGACGGCGAGGCGGTGGCGCAGCGCGCGGCGGCCGCCGCCGAGGGTGAGCGGCAGGTCGCCGGGGGCGGGGGCGGGCCCGGTGGCCAGCCGGTCGCGGAGCAGGCCGGCCAGGGCGGTCAGGCCCTGCTCGGTGCGGGCGGACAGCGGCAGCACGGTCGGGGCGGGGCGCGGGTCGGCGATGCCGGGCGCGGCCGGCGCCTCCTCCAGCACCAGGTGGGCGTTGGTACCGCCGACGCCCAGCGCGCTGACCCCGGCCCGGCGCGGGGTGGGGCCGGCCGGCCAGTCCCGGCGCTCGGCGGAGAGCCGGAACGGGCTTCCGGCGAGCTCCAGCGCGGGGTTGGGGCGGCTGAAGTTGACCAGCGGCGGGATCGTGCCGTGCCGCAGCACCAGCAGGGCCTTGATCAGCCCCGCCATTCCCGCGCAGGTGTCCAGGTGGCCGATGTTGGGCTTCACCGAGCCGAGCGAGCAGAAGTCGGCGGCCTCGGTGCGGGCGCGGAACGCCTGGGACAGCGCCCGGAACTCGATCGGGTCGCCGAGCGGGGTGCCGGTGCCGTGCGCCTCGATGTAGCCGACGCTCTCGGCCGGCACCCCGGCCAGGTCCAGGGCCCGGCCGACCACGGCGGCCTGCCCGTCCACGCTGGGCGCGGTGTAGCCGACCTTGAGCCCGCCGTCGTTGTTGACGGCCGAGCCGAGGATCACGCCGTGCACGGTGTCGCCGTCCGCCAGCGCCCGGTCCAGGCGCTTGAGCAGGACGGCCGCGACGCCGTTGCCGCCGACCGTGCCGCCGGCCGCCGCGTCGAAGGCCCGGCAGGCGCCGTCCGGGGAGAGGATCGACCCCTCCTCGTAGCGGTATCCGGCGGCCTGCGGGATGTGCAGGGCGGCGGCCCCGGCCAGCGCCAGGTCGCAGTCGCCCGCCAGCAACGACTGCACCGCCAGGTGCACCGCGACGAGCGAGGTCGAGCAGGCCGTCTGCACGCCGATCGCCGGCCCGGTCAGGCCCAGCCGGTAGGCGACCCTGGTGGCGGCGAAATCGGCCTGGTTGCCGATCGCGGTCTGGAGCGCGGCCACCGGCTCGGCCGGGTCGGCGGTGGCGGCCAGGGTGTGCTGGTAGTAGTTGCGCAGCGCGTACAGGGTCATCCCGGTGCCGGCGAAGACCCCGACCCGGCGGCGCGGGTCGGGGGCGTCGTAGCCGCCGTTCTCCAGGGCCTGGCGGCAGATCTCCAGCAGCAGGCGCTGCTGGGGGTCCATCAGCGCCGCCTCGGTGCCGCTGATGCCGAAGGCCTCGGCGTCGAAGCGGTCGGTGTCGGGCAGCGCGCCGGTCACCGGGACGAAGTCGGGGTGGCGGTACTCCGCCGGGCGCAGACCGGCCGCCGCCAGTTCGTCCTCGGTGAAGCGGGTGGTGCTGCGGACGCCGTCGACGATGTTGCGCCAGTACTGCTCGGGGGTGTCGGCGCCGGGGAAGCGCAGGGCCAGGCCGACGATGGCCACCCGGCGGTCGCCGCCGTCCGGGCCGCCGTCCCGGGCGGCGGGCGCGGCGGTGGCGGTCGTGGCGGCGGTGGACGCGGTGGGCGCTTCGGTCAGGTGCGCGATCAGGGCGTCCACGGTGGGGTGCCGGAACAGCTCGGTGGGCGCCGGGGGCGTCGGCAGGACGGCGCCGAGCGCGCCGTGCACCCGCATCAACTGGAGTGATCCGATGCCGAGTTCGGCGAGCGGGCGGCCCGGGTCGAGCGGGGTGTCGAGGACGGCCTCGAAGGCGTCCAGGACGGCCCGGCGCAACTCGGCGGCGGCAGGGGTGGCGGGGTGGACGGGGCCGGCGGGCCCGGTGGCGGCGGACGGTACGGCTGCGGGCGGCTCGGTGGCCCGCTGCGGGGCCCGCTCGTCGGTCGGCCGCGCGGCGGGCGCTTCGCGGACCGGTCGCGGTGCGGTGGCCAGCAGGCGGCGGCGCGCGGCCGGAGCGCTCGGGTCGGGCCCGGCGTACCAGCGGCCCGGGGCGGCGGCCAGCAGCAGCGAGGCCAGTCGGCGGCCGTGCGCGGCACTCAGCACGGCGATGCCCCGGTCGGCGGCGGCCTGCTCGTGGTCGGTGGCGCGGTTCATGCCGACCCCGCTCCACAGGCCCCAGGAGACCGTCCAGGCCGGGGCCCCGGTCTCCCGGTGCAGCCGTTCCACGGCGCTCTCCAGGTAGCGGTTGGCGGCGGCGTACGCCGTGGAGCCGACGGCCTCCTGAAAGCCGACCATCGAGGAGAAGCCGACGAACTGGGCGCCGGGCCGCTTCCGGACCAGCTCGACGAGGTGGTCCGTGCCGGTCGTCTTGGCGCGCACCGCCTCGCGCCAGCCGTCGGGGCCGGTGTCGGCGAGCAGCGCGAGCCGGTAGCTGCCGGCGAGGTGGAGCACGCCGTCCAGCGGCGCCTGCCAGTCCCGTTCGGCCTCGGCGACCACCGCCGCCAGCTGCTCGGGGTCCGTCACGTCGGCGCGGCGGTAGTCGACCCGGCCGCCGTAGGAGGACAGCCGGTGCAGCGCGGCGCGGCGCTCGGCCGCCTCGGCGGTCGGCGCGTCCAGGTCGGTGCGGCCGATCACGAGCAGCCGGGAGCCGTGGTCGCGGAGCAGGCCGGGCAGCAGCTCGGCGGCGATCCCGCCGAGGCCGCCGGTGACCAGGTAGCGGGCGCCGGGGGTGAGCAGTGAGCAGCCCTCGGTGGCGCTCCCGGCGTCGGGCCCGCTCACGATCCCGGCGTCGGGGTCGGTGGCGGTCCCGGTCACGGTCCCGGCCGGTCCCAGCCGGGGCACCCACGGGCGGCCCTCGCGCCAGGCGCACTCCGGCTCCGGCCGGGCCTCGGCCAGCAGGGCGAGCAGCGCGGCGGCCTGCTCGGCGGCCGGTGCGCCCGCCGGCAGGTCGATGTGCCGGGCGGCCGGCACCAGTTGCTCGGCCCGGGCTCCGGCGATCAGCGCCGCCGTCAACTCCGCACTCGGGTCGGGGAGTTCACCGGGCAGCACGGCATGCAACCCGGCGCTGACGGTGACCAGCTCGCCGATCGGCGGCCGGCCGGCCAGGGCCCGCAGCAGGGCGAGCAGCGCTTCGTCCCGCGCAGCGGCGTCCGAGGGCCGCGGCGCGCCCTCGGGCCCCGCGCCCCACAGGTGCACCACCCGCGCGGGACGCTCCTCGCCGAGCGCCCGCAGCCACTCCCCCGGGTCGGTGGTCGGCGGCCGGTCCACCACCACGGCCTGTGGCAGGGCGGCGCGCAGCGCCTCGGCGAGGGTGCCGGGGCCGGCGGGGCCGAGCAGCAGGGTCGGCCCCGCCGGAGCCCCGTCGCCCGGGACCGTTCCGGCCGCCGGGGCCTGCGGCACCGGGCGGGGTTCCCAGGCGAGTCGGCGCACGCAGTCCGGCAGGGTCCGGGAGTTGGCCTCCGCCAGGTCCAGGGCCACGATGTGCTCGTCGAGTTCGCCGTCGAGCAGCCGTCGGCGCAGCGCGGTGCGCTGGATCTTGCCGCTGGTGGTGCGCGGGAACTCCGCCGGCGGCACCGGCAGCACCAGGGCGGGGGCGGGCTGTCGGCGGGCGGCCAGCAGCCGCCGGACCTCGGCGGCCACGGGCGGTGCGGGGGCGTCCTGGTCGTTCGGCACGTAGGCGACCACCAGCTGCTCGGTGCCGGTGCGGTCGTCCGGGACCCCGAAGGCGGCGACGTGCCCGGAGCGCACTCCCGCCACCGAGGCGACCACGTCCTCCAGCTCGTGGCAGAAGTAGTGCACCCCGTTGACGATGATGATCTCCTTGCGACGGCCGGTGAGCACCACCTCCCCGTCGGCCAGGAAGGCCAGGTCTCCGGTGTCGAACCAGCCGTCGCCGACGAAGGACTCCCGGTCGGCGGCCGGGTTGTTCAGGTAACCGGGGGTCACCCGGCCGGAGTTGACCTGGAGCCGGCCGACCCAGTGCTCGGGCAGGGCCCGGCCGTCCTCGCCCGCCACCCGCATCCGGGTGCCGGGCGCGGGACGCCCCATGCTGAGGAAGCCGGTGCCGCGCTCGCGCGAGGCCGGGTCGGCGGGCTCCAGCCGGCCGGTCAGCGAGTCGGTGCGCACCAGGCGGCGGGCGCCGTCCTCGTGGTAGCGCTTGTAGGTGATCACGGTGCAGGTCTCGGCCATGCCCCAGCCGAGCAGGACGTGGTCCGCGCGAACGCCGAACGGACCGGTGGCGGCGAGGAATTCGTCCAGCACCGCCTCGGTGCACTGCTCCCCGGCGTTGATCAGCGACTTGAGCGCGGAGAGGTCCCAGTGCCGGCCGGGGTCGGCGGCCCGGACCGCCTCGGCGACCAGCCGGAAGCCGAAGTTGGGCGACCAGGAGTGCGCGCCCCGGTAGCGCTCCAGCGTGTCCAGCCAGACCAGCGGGTCGGCGAGCACCAGTTCGGTGGGCACCTGCACCTGGTCGGCGGCCAGCGCCACGTCCCGCAGGTGGAACATCAGCAGCCCGGCGACGTGGTCCAGCGGTAGCCAGTTGACGGTGACGTCCTCGGGCGAGCTGCCCTGGGAGGTGGCTCCGGCCACGTACTCCAGGATGCCGCGGTGGGTGATCTGCACCGCCTTGGACCGGCCGGTGCTGCCGGAGGACAGCTGGAGGATCGCGACGTCGCCGGGGTCCGGGGCGTGCTCGGCGCCTGGCACGCCGATGGTGTCGAGCGCGGCGCCGGTGACGGTGGCGGCACCGGTATCGGCGGGCCGGTGGTCGACCGCGATGACCCGCAGCCCGGGCGCCGGGTAGAGCTCCCCGAGCCGTGCCAGGCCCGCCACGGCCGGGCCGCAGGCGAGTACCGGCGGCTCCTCCAGGGTCTGCCAGGCGTGCCAGAGCTTCTCCAGTACGGGGTTGCGCTCGTCGTAGGCCGGCGGGCGAGCCACCGTGACCGGCTGCACCCCGCCCAGCAGGCAGGCCCACAGGGTGGGGAAGTAGCGTTCCGGGTCGGGGACTTGGAGGATCACCCGGTCGCCCGCCCGCAGTCCGGCGGAGGTGAGCAGGGCGAGGGTCTCCCGGGCCTGCTCCAGCAGTCGGCGATAGGTCAGCCGGGTCGCCCCGCCGTCGGCCCGGACCAGGTGCAGGCCGCGCCCGGGGTGCCGCTCGGCGGCGCGCAGCAGCGCCTCGGGCAGCGTCCGGGGCGCGTCCGGCGCCGGGTCGGGCAGCGGGGCGCCGACCGCCTCGGTCCCGGCGCCCTCGGGGGCGGTCGTCGGGCCGTCCGGGGCGGGGCCCGTCGTCGTCCCGGTGTCGCCGAACGGCCGCCAGTGCGCGGTGAGTTCGCGCAGGTGGCGCAGGGCGGGTCCGGGCTCGGCGGGTGGCCGGGCGGCGGCGGCCGCCAGTGCGGCGCGGTCGGGCTCGCCCTGCGGGGTGCGGACGATGCCGTCCAGGAGGTGCACCTCGGCGCTCGGGTCGGCGTCCAGCAGGGCAGCGGCGGCCCGGCGGCGCAGCGCGGCGGTGTCGGTGTCGGCGGCGGGCACCAGGTAGGCCAGCAGCCCGCGGCGGCCGTCGGCGCGCTCGACCGGCAGCAGCGCGCAGTCGGCGACCTCGGGACGCAGCAGCAGCCGGGCCTCCAGGGCACGCAGCCGGGCGCGGTCGGGACCGGTGGAGCTCATCAGGTACGGCACCTTTCGGATCGGTGCCGGGGCGCGCGGGTACGGACCGCCCCGGGGTACGGAGGGTGAGCGGATCGGGCTGGTGCCTGCGGCGCGGTGGCGCCGGCGGATCCGGTGGCGCGGTGCTTGTGGTGGGGTGCGGTGGGGTGCGGTGGGTTGACTGCGGCGGGGTGGAGGGTTCAGCGTTTGCGGGACCGGGCGACCACGACCAGGAAGCCGAGCGCCAGCACGATCGGGACGGCGTGCGAGACACCGACCACGGTCAGCGGGCTGAGCAGCGCCAGCAGCGATCCGCTCAGCAGCATCCCGGTGCCCATGCCGACGTTCTCGGCGGAGGTCAGCAGCCCGAAGGCCTGGCCGCGCCGTTCGTCGGCGAGGGCCTGGATCCGGGTGGTGTACGAGATCTCGGTGAAGCCGTCGCCGAGCCCGGCGCCGATCGCCGCCAGCAGGAACAGCGGGGTCGGCAGTCCGGTGAAGACCAGGATGAAACAGCCGGACATCAGACAGGTGCCCAGGGCGAAGGCGCGCTCGCCCGGTTCGATGCCCCGGCGCAGCAGGAGCCGGGAGACCAGTTGCTGGGCGCCGAGGTTGCCGACCGCCCAGGTGGCCCAGAACATGCCCAGCAGCGCGGCCGGGTTGCCGGGAGAGTGCTGGTTGGCGAAGACCGGCAGGCTGATGTTGTGCGCGGCCGAGCCGAAGGCGTCCAGCAGCCGGATCGCCGCCATCGCGCCGACCACCGGGGCGGCCCGCAGGACGATCAGCGCCTGCCACCGGCTCCCGCGCCGCTTCGCCCCCGCTGCGGGACCGGCGGGATCAGCCGGTTCTGCGGCGGGCTGCTCGGCGGGCTCGGCCCGGGTGCGCAGCGGCAGCCGGAGCACCACCGCAGCGAACACCAGGAAGCTGGACGCGTCGATGAGCAGCGCCGCGCGGAACCCGGCCCAGGCCACCACCACGCCGGCGGAGGCGAAGCCGAGCACCATGGCGGCCGAACGGCAGCTGGCCATCAGGCTGTTGGCACGGGCCCTGCGTTCGGAGCCGACCATCTCCGGGATGCTGGTCCGCAGCGCGACGGCGCACACCGCGGCCGCGCCGCCGAAGACCAGCGCGAGCGAGTAGAGCACCGGGATGCGTGCCGGGACGGGCGCGAGGGCCACCACGACCAGGGCCAGCGCCTGGGCCAGCGCGCAGCCCGTCATCAGCCGCCGCCGGTCGGTCCGGGCCACCAGGCGCCCGGAGACCAGGCCGCCGACGAGGCCGCCGGCCAGTCGGATGATCAGGTACCCGGCCGTGCCGAGCGCGTTCCCGGCCGCCTCGTAGGCGAACAGGCTGAGCGCCACCAGGTCGAGCTGGCTCCCGTACGTGGACAGGGCGTCGCCCAGTGCCAGCCGGTAGAACACCCGGGGCAGCTTGTCGGCGCTCTGGTGCGGTACTTGCTGTGCAGTGTCCGGCACCGGTCCCCCAGGCACGCCGTGTCGGTCGGTTCAGTGTGACATTGCACTGCAATCTAAGGGTGACCCCTCAGCAGATCAAGACCTTGATCGCCTGCTTGTCCGAAAGATCGCAAGTTCGGCCGACCCGGAACCATCTTTCCAGCCAGACTGGCGAGTTGGTGCCGGTACGCCCTACCGCCCGACGGCCGCGCGGGTGCCGGGCGGGAGGCCCGCCGGTGGACGACGGAGGACGGGGAGGCGAGTTGGGCCAGGAGCAGGAGCAGGAGCAGGGCCAGGACCGGGCCGGAACGGCAACGAACGTCGCAGCGAAACCTGCCCGCCCGTCAGCCCCGCACGGGTGGGAGGGTATGACCATCGCATTCGCACAACGGAGGAGACCCCCGGCATGTCCGTCATCCACCAGACCACCCTCCAGCCGAGCAAGCTGGAGCTGCTCGCCTCCTGGCTCCCCTCCCGCCCCTGGTACCGCGGCGGCGCGGGCGCCCCGGACCTGGCCAAGGCCGGCGGCTTCCGGCTGGACGACCCCCAGGGCGAGGTCGGGATCGAGTTCATGGTGGTCACCGACACCTCGGGCCCCGCCCCCGCCACCTACTTCGTCCCGCTCACCTACCGCGGCGCCCCGCTCGACGGGGCGGAGCACGCGCTCGTCGGCACCATGGAGCACGGCGAGCTGGGGCGCCGCTGGGCCTACGACGGCTGCCACGACCCGGTGCTGGTCGCCCAGTTGTCGGCCCTGATCGAGGGCCGGGTCCAAGCCCAGGACCAGAACATCAGCGACACCCCCGACCTGGAGGTCACCCGCTCCTACCGCGGCGACACCCCCCTGAGCCCCACCGCCGCCGCCGACGACCAGGAGGGCACCGAGCTGTCGGCACCCCGGGGCGCGACCCTGCGCCTGCACCGGGTGCTGCACCCCGCCGCGGACGACGCGGCCCTCCCGGCCCCGGAGACGGCCGGCCACCTCGGCGGCCTCTGGCAGCTGCCCGACGGCACGCGCGCACGGGGCCTGTTCGCCGTCCTGCACACCGCCCCGCGCGTCTGACCGGTGCTCTGACCACCCACGTTCCCCAGGCCGATCCGCCGAGCCGGGGCCGGACCGCCCGGGGCGCGGCCCTGCGCCGGGAGGCGCCGGCAGCGGCTCCCGCCGATACTGGCCGGGGTGCCCGGGCCACGTACGACCTGCGGGACGCGGCATGGACCACGGTCGCGGCGTCCGGCTCGACCGCCCCTTCCGGCAGGCGGTCGAAACGGTCGCCGCCGCCCTCGACTCGCTGCGGGCCTGGCCGGCCCGGACCCGACCCCTGGGAGGTCGCCGTGAACGGTCCCGTCGCCGTGAACGGTCCCGTCGTCGCGGGCTTCGACGGTTCGCCGGAGAGCCTCGCCGCCACCGCGTGGGCCGCCCGGGAGGCGCTGCGCCGCGGGCTCGCCCTCGAACTCCTCCAGGCCTGGCCCTGGCCCAAGCGGGACTCGGTCGGCACCAACGAGGTGTACAACCGCAGCCGGGACGCCCTGGCCGCCCGCGAGGCGGAGCTGCGCGCCACGCACGCCGGCCTCCAGGTCTCCTCCCGCCAGGTCCCCGACGACCCGGCCAAGGCGCTGGAGACCGCCGGCCGGACCTCCAGCGTGCTCGTGCTCGGCTCCCGGGGGCTGGGGCCCGTGCGCGGCTTCCTGGTCGGCTCGGTGAGCCAGGAGGTGCTGCGCCGGGCCACCTGCCCGGTGGTGCTGGTCCGGGCCGGTGAGGGCGAGCGGGGCGCCGCCACCGACCCCGTCCTGGCGGGCATCGACCTCGCGCATCCGCCGGACGACGTCCTCGCGTTCGCCTTCGAGGCGGCCGCCCACCGCTCGGCACCCCTGCGGATCGTCCACGTCTGGGCGCCGCCGGCCGGCAGCGAGTACATGGCGTTCGACGCCATCGGAGGGCTGGAGAAGGAGCTGTCCGCCTCCGAGCGGAAGCGGTTCGCCGACGCCCTGGCCCTCTGGCTGGCCCGCTACCCCCAGGTGACCGTGACGTCCGAGCTCGTCCGGGGCAACGCCGCCATCGTCCTGGTGGAAGCGTCGGAGACGGCCCGGCTGGTCGTCCTCGGCCGCCACGTCCGGCGGATGCCTCTCGGCGCCCACCTCGGCCCGGTGGCGCACGCCGCGATCCACCACGTCCGCTGCCCGGTCGCCGTCGTCCCGGACACCTGACCGCTCGCGAGGGCCGCCGGCCGCTCCGGCCCTCCCACGACAGAGCAGACCCCATGAATGCCGACGATCGCCCTTGACCAGTCGCCGGGGAGGACGCGCGATGAGAGCGCGAGGTCAGGCGGAGGTGCCGGGCCGCGGGGTGGGGGAGGGATGAGCTTCCGAGCCGGAGATCATGGTCCCGATCCATCGTCGCGGCCCAGCCGGCCAGCAGGTTCAGGGCGTCGCACGCGGGTATGGCGGGTTCGGCGCCGTAGGCCATGAGGGTCAGTCCGGTGTCGCGGCGAGTTCCAGGGCCTCGTAGCCGAGGGTGAGTTCACGGTGGGGGGGGGAGTGAGCGCGGCGGCCTTTCGGAGCAGGTACACACGTCCACGTCACCGAGGAAGAGGAGTACGCCATGGAGTACACGCGTTTGGGAACGTCGGGGCTCAGGATCAGCCGGATCGCCCTGGGCTGTATGAGCTTCGGCGACCCGGCCAGGAGGACGACCTGGGCGCTCGACGACGACGCGGCCGAGCCGGTCTTCCGCCAGGCCGTCGAACTCGGCATCACGTTCTGGGACACCGCGAACATCTACGGTCTGGGCACCTCGGAGGAGGTCGTCGGGCGGGCGCTGCGCAAGTACACCCGGCGTGAGGACATCGTCGTGGCCACCAAGCTGTGGGCGCCGATGCACCAGGGACCGGGCGGGTCGGGGCTGTCCCGCAAGGCCGTCATGGAACAGATCGACGCTTCGCTGCGGCGCCTGGACACCGACTACGTCGACGTCTACCAGATCCACCGCTTCGACCCGCAGACGCCGGTCGAGGAGACGATGGAGGCGCTGCACGATGTGGTCAAGGCGGGCAAGGCCCGCTACATCGGTGCCTCGTCGATGTGGGCCTGGCAGTTCGCCAAGATGCAGCATGCCGCGCAGGCCCGCGGGTGGACCCGGTTCGTCTCCATGCAGGACCAGTACAGCCTGATCCACCGCGAGGAGGAGCGCGAGATGTTCGGCCTGCTCGCCGACCAGGGCGTGGGAAGCATTCCGTGGAGCCCCCTGGGCGGGGGGCTGGTCACCCGGCCCTGGGGCGAACGCTCCACGCCACGTGCGGAGCTCAACCGGACAGTCGACCAGCAGGACCGGCCGATCTTCCTGGACAGCGACCGGGCCGTCGTCGAGGCTGTCCAGCGCATCGCCCTGGCCCGCGGTGTGTCGATGGCACAGGTCGCGATGGCCTGGGTGTTGAAGAACCCGGTGGTCTCCGCCCCGATCGTGGGCGCGACCAAGCCGCACCACCTCGCCGACGCCGTCGCCGCGCTCGACCTGACGCTCACCGCCGAGGAGACCGACTCCCTCGAAGAGCCCTACGTCCCGCGCCGGCCCACGTTCTTCTAGCCTCGCGCGCTCACGGCCTCAGCCCTCCTGCCGCATCGTGCGACGGCCGGGAGGGCCGGGCCGTACGGTCCGAGAGGCAGCCGCGGCGGAGGCGGTCCTCGTACCGGTCACAGTCCGGTGACACCCTCGACGACGAGGAGCACGCCGATCACGGCCAGGACCAGGGCGGTGACGGCGCTGTTGTGGGTCTCCAACCACGTCCTGGCCCTGCCCGGCGGAGTGAGGACCCGCTCCCCCGCCGCGATGTGGAGCAGCAGGGGAAGCCCGACGGTGGAAACGGCGATCGCGGTGAACACCGCCACGGCGGTGACGCCACGGGACGGACCCAGTTCGGCGGAGCCGATGGTCAGCCCCGCCGCCGCGGACAGCAGGATGTTCTTCGGGTTGGCTGCCGACAGCAGAAGGCCCAGCCGCAGGGCCTTGGCCGGCGTGGCATCCGTGAGGCTCCGCATCCAGGCCGGGGTCCCCGTCTTGGAGCCGGAGCGCCACTGCCGCCCGGCGAGCAGGAGGAGGACCACGCCGAGGCCGGCCTTCGTCCAGGACGCCCAGGTGGGCGTCTCCTCGCGGGTCTCGATGACGGCCGCGAGGGCCGTGGACACCGACGCCACCACGAGGATCCCGGCCGCCCACCCGGCCAGGAAGGCTCCGCCCGTCGCCCTGGGCCGGGGAGTGAACAGCAGGAAGAGCGCCGGAACGATCGGCAGCGGCGACAGCGCGATGGCCAGGGCGAGCGGCGTCACCTCGCTCAACACGACGTTCACGGACCACCTTCCTCCCGCCGCCGCACACGGCCCGGGTACCAGAGTCCAGCCCAGGCCCGGGGGCGACCGGGCCTCGGCATGGCCCGGTCCGGGTCCGAGACGTCGTCTCGCGCGCGCTCCATGGTCTCCATGTCTACCGCGCGGCCGCTCCGTGCCCGTCGCGACAGGCCAGGACTCGGGACGGGTGCCGGCCTCGGGCCCGGGCGGCCGGGTCGGCCCGGGACACGGCCGTGGCAGTGTCACCCGTGCGCGACCGCGGCTCGCTCCGTCAGTGGCGATCGGACGGCCATCCGAGGGCGCGGAAGACGGCGACGGGGTCGAGGTAGTCGCGCCAGTGCGTCACCCGGCGGTCCTTGACGGTGATCACTGAGACGAAGTGGTTGTCGTAGCGGAGCCCGGTGTGGACGGCGTGCCCGTGCACGGCGTACTCCAGGACGACCACGGACGTGTCGGGGTCCCGGTGGACGGCCAGTTCGTCCGCGCCGGTCAGGACCATCGCGTCGCCGTAGCCCCGGTACAGGTCGGCGACCGCCTGGCGGCCCTGGACTCGGCGCGGGTAGCCGGGGACGGAGACCACGTACTCGACGACGACGTCCTCGGCCAGGAGGTCGAAGAAGTGGCCGCCGTCGACCAGACCGGCGAGGCCTTCCTGGATGATCCGGAAGAACGGGTCCAGCGCCGCGAAGTCCTCGAGGTTCCCGATGGTCATGGTCACGCACCCGCCTTTGCGGTCCAGGCGTGGGCGTTGCGCTGCGCGAACTCCCGGAACGCGGTCGGCATGCAACCGGTGGTGCGGCCGGTACCGCCGAGAACGAGTGTGGTGTGCGGTGATCCGGTCATGGCTCCATGGTGAGGGGCCCGGGAGCGGACGCCCGCCATTGAGTTCTTCGGGGTGGTTGGGGTCACCCCGTCAGAGGGCCGGTGTGGCCGCGCCGCCGACGCCGACGCCGACACCGGCGCCGACCGCCGGCCACCTGCCGCCGGGCCCGGGGCGGACTCCGGCTCACCCGCCTCGCGGTGATGGCCTCCTACCGGCCGCCCCGGGGCGCAGGCGGCCTGCGAGCGGGCGGTCAGGCCGCCGGCCAGTTGCGCAGCAGTGCGTCGAGGGCGTCGAGGATGCGCGCCCAGGTGTCCTCCGTGCCGCGCGGGGTGTGCTGGAAGCTCCCGGCCCGTTCCAGGGCCACGTAACCGTGGAAGGTGCTGCCGAGCAGCCGGACGGCGTCGGTCTCGTCGGGTTCCGCGAGGTCGTAGCCGCGCAGGATCGCGCGCGTCATCTGCGAGTGCCGGACGCCGGCGCTGGCGCGCGCGGTCTCGGGGTCGAGTTCGAGCTGCGCGGCGGCGTAGCGACCGGGGTGTTCGCGGGCGTAGTCGCGGTAGGCGTTGGCGAAGGCGGCCAGGGCGTCCTTGCCGGCGCGTCCGGCCAGGGCGGCGGCGACCCGGTCGGCGAGTTCCTCGAGTGCGAGCAGGGCGATCCTGGTCTTGAGGTCCTGGGAGTTCTTGACGTGGGAGTACAGGCTCGCGTCCTTGACGCCGAAGTGTCGTGCCAGCGCCGAGACCGTGACCTTGTCGAAGCCGACCTCGTCGGCCAGTTCCGCTCCCGCCCGGGTGAGTCGTTCCGCGTTCAGTCCTACGCGCGCCATGGCCTTCCCTCCGATCGACTGAGGCCATTATACATTTGCCTAATAGTCCTAGGTAATTTACGTTGGCTCCTATGAAGCCGTTGACCGACCAAGAGATCCGTGCCGCCTTCGTGAACTGCACCAAGGGCGAGGCGAAGCGACTGCACATCCCCCGCGACCTGGCCGAACAGCCCTGGGACGACCTGGACTTCCTCGGGTGGCGCGACCCGCAGGCGCCCGATCGCGCCTACCTCGCGGCCGAGTCGGACGGCCGCGCGGTGGCGGTCGCGCTGCGCTCCTCCGGTGCCGCCTCCTGGCAGGCCCGCCGCAGCATCTGTTCGCTCTGCGTGACCACCCACACCGGGGGCGTCTCGCTGCTGGTCGCACCCCTGGCCGGGAAGGCCGGCAAGCAGGGCAACTCCGTCGGCGCCTACATGTGCAGCGACCTCGCCTGCTCGCTCTACGTGCGCGGCAAGCGGGAGACCGGTACCCGGCTGCACGAGTCGCTCACCGTCGAGGAGAAGATCCGGCGCACGGTGGCCAACGTCGCCGCCTTCGTCGCCAAGGTCACCGCGTCACCCGTGTGACCCGCGTGACCCATGGCGGGCATCGCCCCGGTTCGCGGCAGAACGCGCGGGTTCCCGGAATGCTGAGCGCCGAGGAGTCGGAACCCGCACGTCAGCCGGTGGCCGCGGTGGATCCCGGGTACGGGTTCGCCCAGACGTCCGACGCAAAACGCCCGCGCCGTGACCGAGAAGGTCGGCCGGGTTGGCGTTGACGAGATCGGAGACGGCAAGCGGCTCGTCGGCGCCGACTGCCGGTCGCTCTGTCACACCCTGCTGACATGATCGTCCGAACAGTGGGACGAAAAGGGTGGGTGTGGACCTGACGGTGGAACAGGCGGCGCGGCAGATCACGGCGGAGGTCGTCGCACAGGCGCCGGAGGGCTGGACGAAGTGCGTGCTGCGCGGGCACGGGAGCCGAGGGAGCGTCGGCCTGTCCGGCGGCGGGTACGTGGTGCCGAGCCGTCCGGGCTCCTTCTTCCGGACAACGGCGGCCCGCGCTACGTCGCCTCCTCCGTCACCGCCTGGCTCGGCCAGATCCTGGGCCAGCCCGATCCGCACGCCCCGCAGCAGTCCGGGGACGACTCGCGCCAGCTGGTGGCCTCAGCCCTGGACGAACGGCTCACGCCGGGCGTCCAGGCGATCCACCTCAATGACGTCCCGTCACCCGTCGACCTCGCCCCGCTGCGCACCCTCCCCGGACTGCGTTCCCTCGACCTGTCCCGTTGCCCCACCGCGGACTTGGCGTTGCTGGCCGATCTCCCCGGCCTGCGCTACCTCGCCCTCTCCGCCACCCAGTGGACAGCCCTGATCGCCGCCGACCGCCTCCCCACCCACCTTGCAGCCGCTCGCCTGGCCGGAGCCCCACCCCTCACCGTCGTCCTCGACCTGCTCGCCGCCCTCGGCGTCGACACCTCCACCGCCCACCGCCTCTCCGACACCGTCGAGGAGGCCTCCTGACACTGTGACCACATACGTCCACCAGGTTGGTGCCGGCGCGACCTCGGCCGGTTGAATGTCGTGAGGCGTTCCCCCCGGAAGGGGCGCGACGGCAGAGCCGGTCAGGTCAGGATCCGCAGGCTCACGCTGCCCCACCCCTGGGCCGGGGGGGGGGGGGGGGGGGGGGCGGGCCCCCCCCCCCCCCCCCCCCGCGGGGGGGCCACCCACCCCCCCGCGCGGGTCCCCCCCCCCCAACACAACAGAGAAAACAAA
>NZ_JBWKER010000051.1:24586-64909 GCF_056435345.1 Kitasatospora sp. NPDC043950 | reverse complement strand
ACGCTTTCTTCTTTTCCTCTCCCCCCCCCCCCCCCCCCCCTCCCCCCCCCCCCCCCCCCCCCCCCCCCCCCCCCCCCCCCCCCCCCACGGCAGGCATTCCTGGTGGTGCGCCGCACGGTCAGACGGCCTGCAGATAGAACAGGTCCGGTCGGCTGTCCTGGACGATCTGGTAGCCCAGGCCGTCGCTGTGGTTCTGGGCGGCGACCCACTTGCCGGAGTTCAGGTTCTGGAGGGCGAAGCGGTTGCCGCCCGGAACCTTCGCCATCCAGAACGCCTGGTTCTCGGGGACGATGTCGCCGCAGCCGACCGTGATGATCCAGTTGCCGTCGTCCTTTCCCCAGCGGTCGACGACCATGCACCAGCCGCGCCAGCTGTCGCGGAAGTACACCAGCTCGCGGCCGTCGGAGGCGTGCTTGCGGCAGACCTGCCACTTCTGGTTCGACTCGTCACCCCAGAAGTACTGGATGACCGAGCCGTGGTTCCCGGGGGAGAGCGCGACGGTCAGCGGCCGGTCGGCCCCGGCGGTGTTGATGCGGTAGAGGCCGGGGTCGCAGGGGTAGTCGCTCTCCGGGTCCGCAGCGAGTGCGGTGGCCGACGCGGGGGCGGCCAGGGCGGCGGGGGAGGCGGTGAACAGCAGGGCGCCGACGGCGGCCGCCGTGCCGAGGACGTTCAGCGGGCGGCGGGCGCGGTAGCGCGGACGGTGCGGGTGGGGCATCGTGGACTCGCTTTCGCAGCAGGTGGGTCGGGCCGTTTCCGTGATCCTGGGCATCAGCAGACGAGTCGCGCCCGGGCGGCCGCGCGCAGGGTGCCGGCCGGCTCCGGGTAGGCACAGGAGACGGTCCCCTGCTCCGGGACGTCGAAGGTGGTGAAGGTGCCGGGGCCGTTCGGGCTGGTGTTGATCCAGTAGCCCGTGTTCCCGCTGCGGGCGCAGATGTAGCGGACCCACTCGCCGGTGACCTTCCGGGTGCCGCGGTAGAGGCCGTAGTAGCCGGGGCTGTTGAAGTTCACGGTGTCGGTGACGGTGGTGGTGCGGGTGGTCGCCTTGGTGCTGGCCACGGAGAATCCGACCTTGACGCTCACCTTGGCGAAGATCGCCTTGAATTCGGCGCTCACCTCGGTGCTGGTGTTGATCGTGGTGCTCACCGAGTCGACCTCGCTGAGGGTCTTGGTGTAACTGCCGGTGGTGCCGGGGGTGATGGCGACCGCGAGGAAGTCGGTGACGGTCGGTTCGACCCGGGCCGAGGCGATGTCCTCCCACAGGTAGTCGCGGGCGGGGTCGCAGGTGGCGGTCGGCGGTGTGGTGTCGGCGTGTGCGGGCGCGGCGCCGAGGCCGAGTCCGGTCACCGCGACCAGTGCGGCGACTCCTGAGGTGAAGGCGGTGCGCCTGGTGCGCGAGCTCATGAGGGTGCTCCTCCGCTGGACGATGAAGGCACTGCGATGCACGTCACGTCATGTGCATGACGTGAATCCCCCGTGGGGAAATCTTCACGTTCGCGGCGGGGCCCCGGCCATCCCAGATTCCTGGGGGCGTGCGGCGGGCGCGCGCCAGGGGCGCGGGGCCACGGGTCAGCAGCGCCCCCCGCCGAGCATGATCCGCGCGATCAGTTCCTGTCGGCTGCCCACCCCGGTCTTGGTGAACACCGACTTCAGGTGGTCCTGCACCGTGTACGGCGTCATCGCGAGCAGCCGGGCCACGTCCCGGGTGTCGCTGCCGCGCACCAGCAGCAGCGCCACCTCCTGCTCGCGGGCGGTCAGCCCGTACGCGGCCAGGTAGAGCGGCATCACCTCGGCCGGCGAGGCGGGCGTGGCCACCACCGTCACCTCGTCCGCCGCCGCGTCGCCGCGCAGCGCCGATCCGTGCAGCAGGTACCAGCGATCGTCCCGGGAGCGGACCCGTACCGGCGTCTGCGGCGCGGCCAGCCCGTGCGCCGCCCGGCGGGCGTGCTCGGCGGCCATCGCCACGGAGGTCGGGATGCTGAGCGAGGTGGGGGTGGGGTCGGCCAGCCGGTCGAGCAGGTCCTCGGCCGGGCCGGACATCGCCCGCAGCCGGTTGCGCCGGTCGAGCAGCAGGACCGCAGGCCCCGCGTCCTCCTGGTCCGGCGCGCCGGCCGGAACGTGGCACGCCCGCAGTGCGTTGCCCAGGTGGCGGGCGGCGGCGCCGGCGAGCTCGCGCTGGCGCCCCAGGTAGGGACCGCGGTCCGGGGCCCGCATGAACGCCGCGCACCCCCACATCCCGCCCGTCGCGTCGAACACCGCCCGCAGTTCGTCCCCGAACCCGGCCGGTGCTATCTGCTCCCGGAACCGCACGCTCTCCTGCGGGCGCCCCTTGGTCGCCCGGCTCAGCGTCTCCGCCTGCGCCCCGCTGTGCCGGATCTTCGGGAAGGTCGCCAGGTCGTCCTCCCAGACCTCCAGCCTGACGGCGTGCTCGTACGCCGTCAGGCTGAGGTCCTCGCTCTGCACCGAGTTCACCAGCCCGGTCGCCGGATCCGCCGTGTGCCAGCACACCGCGTCGAACTCCAGGACCGGGCGCAGCAGTTCGTCCGCCCGCCGGAACACGTCCGGCGCCGTCAACCCCTCCCCGGCGAGCTCCCGCATCCCCTCGATCGCTGACCGCGCCGCCACCCCACGAGCCCCACGTAATCCCATGGCGGGAAGCTAACACGCTGTTCGTACCCCCACCCACGCGCCGATCGGCGGGGTCCGCCTCCTCCTCGCGGTGGGCCGACGGCCCCCGGCGTCATCCTGACGTCCCGTCATGCCGACCGGGGGCGGCGTGCGTCGGGGGCTCAGCCGGGCAGCGAGTCCATGAAGGAGCTGACCGAGAAGACGGCCTTGCCGGGGCCGGCCGGGCCGTAGCCGGGCGGGGAGGAGAGGCCGAACTCCTCCAGGGTGGCGCGGTAGGCCCGGAGCAGGCGGATGTGGTACTCCAGCGGGGCGCCCTGGGGGTTGGCCTTGCCGAGCGGAGTGGTGGGTTCGGGGCACCAGGTGGTGAAGCGGGGCACCACGCCGTGGGACATGAAGAAGCGCAGGCCCTCCCGGGTGGAGGCGATGGCCTCGTCGACGGTGGTGAAGCCGAAGGGCTGCGCCATCTCGACCCCGGCGACGAAGTTGGGGATCACGTTCTCCGGGCCGAACACCTCGGTGGAGTCGAGGATGCGCCGGTGCCACTCGTCGCGGCCGACGTAGCGCTCCTTGCCGGGGCAGTACAGCTCGAACAGGCGCTTGTCCCAGACCTCGAAGTTGGGGTGGTAGATCCGCACGCCGTAGTCGTGGAAGCGCTGGACGTCCTCGCGCGGCAGGGCCTGGGCGACGACCTTGCCGATCCAGCGCCCGGGGAAGCGCTCCTCGATGGCCTTGGCGTACTGGCCGTAGAAGTCGGCCTCGTCCCGGCCGCCGACCTGCGAGGTGATGGCGCCGCCGGTGAGGGTGTACGCCTGGGAGGCGCGGGCGGTGTCGTGGCGGTCGATGAGCTCCAGTGCCTCCAGCACCTCCTCGACCGGCTTGACTCCGGTGTAGGGGCGGCCGGCGGCCTTGTGCTGGCGCCAGTTGTGGTTGATGTCGCAGTACTGGCACTCCTCCTTGGCGCCGAAGTACTGGCAGACCCGGAAGACCGTCAGGTAGATCAGGTAGCCCCACTGGATGGTCGGGGCGACCTCCATCACCGACTTCCCGTTGGCTAGGGCGTGCCGGTAGTAGTCAGGCATCGGAGGCAGGCCCACGTCGGCGATCCGCGCGCCGTCGAGGTACAGGCCGAGCGTGCCGTCCTCCCCGGCGCCGACCCGGTACGGCGAGTCCGGGTTGACCCGCACCGACACCACGGTGCGGCGCAGCCCGTACGGGCCGCCGGTGAGCACGACCTCCTCCGGCGGGCGGTTGAGCGCGGCCGCGCCGAGTTCGGGCAGGGTGCGGTGGTCGAAGGAGAAGATGAAGTACGACTTCGGCTTGACCTCGCTGCTCCCGTCGGCGCCGGTGCTGCCGCTGAGGGCGGACTCGTCGAAGGCCATGCCGCCGCGCAGCAGGTCCTCCTTGATCACGGCCTCCCGGGGCACGTCGGGGAAACGCTCCATGAGGTCCTCGACCAGTGCGGTGCGGCTGCGGCCCTGGGTCTCCATGTGCTGGTACGTCCTTCCTTGCCCCGTTCCGTCACGGGGTCGTGGCCATTCTTCTCCCCCTTACGCCGGCGGGCGCGGCGGACCGATGCATGAGGAGGTGGCGTTTCAAACGCCATACGGGCCCACGTTCACCTGATCGGGTGTAGAAGATCGTTCGGAGCGTTTCCGAACCGGTCCCCGCGCCTACGGTTGTGAACCGAGCGAGACGGGGGGCGCGTTCGAAGACCGCCCGCGCCGTCGGCCAGGTGACGAAGCGTCATGTCTCGCGATCCTTCATCAGAGTCAGAGGAGGCTCCATGCCCCTGTGCACCAGAGCGGGGACACCCTTCGAGCGCACTGCCGCCGCGGCGGTGGGGTCGTGAGATCCTCGGCGATGGAGCGGATCCTGCGCGGGCCGAGCGGCCTGGGCACCGCGGGCCTGAACCTGGCGCAGAGTCCCCCCGCCCCGAGCGCGCCCGCACTCAACACCTCCGTGCCCGGCGTCCCCGCGTCCGACAGCCCCGCGCCGGGCGGTGCCAAACCGGGCGGTTCCAAGCCGCAGCCCGGCGACGCCATCCCGGGCCTCTACCACCACCCGGTGGCCGAGCCCGACCCGGTGCGGGTGGAGGAGCTGAGCCTCAGGATCAAGGCCTGGGCGCTGGACGAGGTCGAGCTGTACCCGCCGGACTGGGAGAAGCAGTTCGACGGCTTCTCGACCGGCCGCTACATGGTGGCCTGCCACCCGGACGCGCCCAGCGTCGACCACCTGATGCTGGCCGCCCGCCTGATGGTCGCCGAGAACGCGGTCGACGACTACTACTGCGAGGAGCACGGCGGCTCGCCGGTCGGCCTCGGCGGGCGCCTGCTGCTGGCGCACACCGCGCTCGACCCGCTGCACACCACCCCGGAGTACCACCCGGAGTGGGAGGCCTCGCTGCACGAGGACGCGCCCCGCCGGGCGTACCGCTCTGCGATGGAGTACTTCACCCGGGCCTCCACGCCCTCCCAGTCGGACCGGTTCCGGCACGACATGGCCCGGCTGCACCTCGGGTACCTCGCCGAGGCGTCGTGGGCCGAGACCGAGCATGTCCCGCAGGTGTGGGAGTACCTGGCGATGCGCCAGTTCAACAACTTCCGCCCCTGCCCGACGATCACGGACACCGTCGGCGGCTACGAGCTGCCGGCCGAACTGCACGCGCTACCCGCCATGCAGCGCGTGATCGCTCTGGCCGGCAACGCGACCACCATCGTCAACGACCTGTACTCGTACACCAAGGAGCTGTCCATCCCCGGACTGCACCTGAACCTGCCCGTGGTGATCGCCGAACGCGAGGACTGCTCGCACCGGGACGGCTACCTCAAGGCGGTCGAGGTCCACAACGACCTGATGCACGCCTTCGAGGCCGAGGCGGCCGCGCTGGCCGCGGCCTGCCCCGTCCCGACCCTCGTACGGTTCCTGCGCGGTGTGTCCGCGTGGGTCGACGGCAACCACTTCTGGCACCAGACCAACTCCTTCCGCTACACCCTGCCCGACTTCTGGTAACCACCGTTTCCGGCAGCCGTCCCCCTTCCGTTGATCACCCGCTAGGAGCTGACGCATGTCCCTGACCGACGACATCACCACCCCCGCCGACAACGCCGCCATCCCCGGGCCGGCGACCCCCTACCAGGGCGACATCGCACGTTACTGGGACCACGAGGCACGGCCGGTCAACCTTCGCCTCGGCGACGTGGACGGCCTCTACCACCACCACTACGGCATCGGCGACGTCGACCGGGCCGCCATCGGCGACCCGGCCGACAGCGAGCGCGAGAAGAAGGTGATCACCGAGCTGCACCGCCTGGAGTCCGCGCAGGCCGAGCTGCTCCTCGACCACCTGGGCGCGGTTCCGGCCGACGCCACCTTGGTGGACGCCGGCTGCGGCCGCGGCGGCTCGATGGTGATGGCCCACCAGCGCTTCGGCTGCCGGGTCCAGGGCGTCACGCTCTCCGCCAAGCAGGCCGAGTTCGGCAACAACCGGGCCCACGAGCTGGGCATCGGCGACTTCGTCCGCTCGCAGGTCTGCAACATGCTCGACATGCCGTTCGAGACCGGCCAGGTGGCGGGCTCGTGGAACAACGAGTCCAGCATGTACGTCGACCTGCACGACCTGTTCGCCGAGCACTCCCGGATCCTCGCCGTCGGCGGCCGGTACGTGACCGTCACCGGCTGCTGGAACCCCGCCTACGGGCAGCCGTCCAAGTGGGTCTCGCAGATCAACGCGCACTTCGAGTGCAACATCCACTCCCGCCGGGAGTACCTGCGGGCCATGGTTGACAACCGGCTGGTGCCGCAGGCCGTCATCGACCTGACCCCCGCCACCCTGCCCTACTGGGAGCTGCGCGCCACCTCCTCGCTGGTCACCGGCATCGAGGAGGCGTTCATCAACTCCTACAAGGACGGCTCCTTCCAGTACGTCCTGATCGCGGCCGACCGGGTCTGACCGGGTCCGACAGGTCCGACGGTCCGAGTGTGACGGTGGCCTCCCCGCGGGTGCGGGGAGGCCACCGTCTTTTCGGCTACCGGCCGGTCACCGCCGGGTGAAGGTGAGGTGGGTGACGCCGCTCGGGCTGGTCACCGCCTCGGTGCGGAAGCGCTGTTCCAGGCCTTCGAGCCCGTCCCAGAGCCGCTCGCCGCGGCCGAGGACGATCGGCACCACCACCACGTGCAGGTGGTCGATCAGGTCCGCCTCCAGGAAGGCCCGGACGGTGCTCGGGCCGCCGCCGATCCGGACGTCCTTCCCGTCGGCCGCCGCCTTGGCTTGGCGCAGTGCCTCCTCGGGCGTGGCGTCGAGGAAGTGGAAGGTCGTCCCGCCCGCCATCTCCAGCGTGGGGCGCGGGTGGTGGGTGAGGACGAAGACCGGGGTGTGGAACACCGGGTCCGGCCCCCACCAGCCCTTCCACTCGTGGTCCTGCCACGGGCCGCGCTGCGGGCCGAACTTGTTGCGCCCCATGATCTCCGCACCGATGCCGTCGCTCCAGGTGCGGGCCATCGCGTCGTCGCCGCCGGTGTCGCCGCCGGTGTCGCCCTCCCGGCCGTGCATCCGCCGGAAGGTCCGGGTCTGGAAGAACCAGCCGTGCAGCCGGTCGCCGGCGTGGCCGAACGGCGAGTCGAGGCTCTGCCCCTCGCCCGTTCCGTAGCCGTCGAGCGAGATCGAGAAGTTGTGGACGCGGACCAGGGACACGGGAGTTCCTCCGGTGCTCGGTGCTCAGGCGCGGACCGGGCCGCGCCTGCTGGACGGCCCACGCTAACCCGGGCGGGAGCGGTACAGCCGTCACGCTATTGTCGTGTCTTCTTCACCCGGAGCTCGCCCTGGTGGGCGATGCTTCGTCCGACCGTCCGGGAGGGGCGGCCGGAGGCACATCCGCACTTGGGGGGACAGTACCTGTGACCGTACGCCGCACCGCCGCCGCCATCCTGGCGGCCGGCCTGCTCGCCGCCGCCGCGGCCCTGATTCCGACGACCGCCGACGCGGCGCAGGACGCGGCCGCGAGCGGCCCGGCGGACCTGCCGTTCGGCTCGGCCACCACCGTCGGCCTGCACAACACCTACGACCCGGCCGCCTACCCGTACCTCGCCCAGGGGCTCGACACCGGCACCGGGATGATCGAGCTGGACATCTGGACGGACATCGTCACCAAGGAGTGGAAGGTCAGCCACTCCAACCCGCTCGGCAACTCCAACAACTGCACCGCCGCCAGCACCCCGGCGCAGCTCTACAGCGGCGGCGCCAACAAGAACCTGGAGAACTGCCTCGACGACGTCCGGGTCTGGCTCGGCGCCCACCCGGGCGTCGGCCCGCTGGTGGTCAAGCTGGAGCTCAAGGCGGGCTTCTCGGCCAACCTCGGCATGGGGCCGACGGAGCTCGACGCGCTGATCGCCGCCCACCTGGGATCGGCCGTGCTGCGCCCCGCCGACCTGCTCGCCAAGCCGGGCGGCGGCTCGTACGCCAGTGTCGACGAGGCGGTGCGGGCCGGCAACTGGCCGAGCCGCGCGGCGCTGGCCGGAAAGGTCCTGCTGTACGCGATCCCGGGGACGGTCGAGGAGAGCAACCCCTTCGACACCCTGCACACCGACGTCGAGTACGGCCGCCACCTGCGCGACCTCGCCGCCGCCGGCCGGATCGGCGACGCCCAGCTGTTCCCCGCCGTGCACGGCGCCAAGACCGGCGACCCGCGCGCCGCGTACACGGGCGCGGACGCCGGGATCCGGCCCTGGTTCGTGGTCTTCGACGGCGACGCCGCCAGCTACCTCAACGGCGTCGACACCGCGTGGTACGACCGCTCGCACTACCTGCTGGTCATGACGGACGCGCACAACGTGGCGCCCGCCATCAGCGCCACCGACCCGACGCCGGACCAGGCCCGCGCCCGCACCGAGCAGCTGGCCCGGGCGCACGCCAGCATCGTCTCCAGCGACTGGCGCAAGCTGCCGGCCGTCCAGTCCCTGGCCCTGCCCCGGGGCTGACGCCGAGACGCCGGACGCGCCACCGGGGCGGTGAACGCCCCGGTGGCGCAGGCGTGTCCGGCCTCGGCTCGGCTCGGCTTCGCGCAGGGCGGGCCCGGAGCGGCTGCTGTCCATGCCAAGTCCGCTGTGGGTACGTCGAGTTGACCCGAGATGAAGAGTTGGATCAGGGCTTTCGGCGGGCCGGGGCGGTCGCCATGCTGGTTGTCATGACCCGAACTCTACGCGCGTGGAAGTCCCGCGCCGCCGCCGTCACCGCCGTTGCCCTGATGACCCTCGCGCCCGTCGCGGTCGCCACCGAGGCACACGCCGCGGTGAGCGGCTCGGTGTGCCTGTCCGCCCTGCCGTCGCAGGCGCGCACCACGCTCAACCTGATCGCCTCCGGCGGGCCGTTCCCGTACAGCCAGGACGGCGTGGTGTTCCAGAACAAGGAGCGCGTGCTGCCGAGCCAGTCCTCCGGCTACTACCACGAGTACACCGTGGTGACGCCCGGCTCGCCGACCCGCGGCACCCGCCGGATCGTCACCGGCCAGCGCACCCGCGAGGACTACTACACCGGCGACCACTACGTGACCTTCCGCCTGATCAACTTCGGCTGCTGACCCGCTGTTCACGTTCTCGGGCTCCCGGGTCACCGCCGCAACCGGGGGCCCGGGAGTGCCGCGCCACCGCCGCGCCGCACCCCGGTGAGCGCCCTGCCCGAGGGCCGCGCGGCCGCGCGCGGTAGCGTCGCCGAACTGTCCGAGGAGCCCTGCGCGGGCTCCGTCTCCTGGGAGGTTTCCGTGCCGCAGATCCTGGTCGACCACTCCGCCGGCCTCGACCTCGACCAGGCGGGCTTCGCCGAGGAGGTCCACCGGCTGATCGCCGAGGTGATCGACACCACCGTGGCGGACTGCAAGACGCTGTTCCGCCCGGCCGGGCGCCATGTGGTCGGCGACGGGAGGGGCGGGCGCGCGGTGGTGCTGGTGGAGGTCAAGATCCTGGCGGGCCGCAGCACCGCGCAGCGTGCCGAGCTGACGGCCCGGGTGCTCGCCGCGCTGGAGGCCCGCCTCGACGTGCCCGCCGCGATCGGCGTGGAGGTCACCGAACTGGACCGCGAGACCTACCGCTTCGTCCACCACCCCGGCCGGTAGCACCACCCCGGCCGGTAGCGCCGGGCCGCCGGGGGCGGCGGACCTCGCCGCGTCCGATACCGCGCCACCTCGATCGGTGCCATGCTGAGGCCATGACAGATCGGACCGGAACCACCCCGCCGCGCGAGGAGCCGCAAGCCGGCCGGCGGCGACGGGAGTTGGCCGCCGCCACGGTGGGCTCGGTGGTCGAGTCCTTCGACTGGAACATCTACGCCGTCCTCGCCCCGTACTTCGCGGCGGACCTCTTCGGGCACGGCAAGGGCGGGGTCAGCGGCCTGCTCGGGGCGTACGCGACCTTCGCGGTCGGGTTCGTCGCCCGGCCGGTCGGCTCGTACCTGATCGGGCGGCTCAGCGACACCCGGGGGCGGCGCTTCGCCCTGACCCTCGGCATGTCCGTGATCGCCGCCGCCAGCCTCGGGATCGCCGTGCTGCCGGACCAGCGGACGATCGGCGCCTGGGCGGCGGTCCTGGCCGTCGCCGCGCGGGTGGTGCAGGGGCTGGCCTTCGGCGGGGAGGCGCCCAGCGTCGCCGCGTACGTGACCGAGACGGCCCCGCCCCGGCACCGCTTCGCGTTCAGCTCGGTCTCCTACGGCGGGATCATCGTCGGCTCGCTGCTCTCCTACGGGGTGCTCGCGCTGCTGCTGCACACCCTCGGCAAGTCCGGTGTGACCGACGGCGGTTGGCGCTGGGCCTTCGTGGTTGCGGCGCTGCTCGGGCTGGCCGCCGTCTGGGTGCGCCGGGCGGCCCCGGAGAGCGCGGAGTTCCGCCGAGCCCGGGCGGAGTCGACGGGCGCCCGCCCGCCGTTCCTGCGGGTGCTGCGCGAGCACCGCTGGGCCGTGCTCACCGTCTTCCTCAACACCCTGGGCGGGACGGTCGGTTACTACTTCGCCCTGGTCTACCTGCCGCAGTACGCCGCCGCCTACGGGGTGGTCGACCGGGAGGAGGCGACCTCCTTCATGACCGTGGTGCTCGCGGTGGTGCTGGCCACCATGCTGCTCAGCGGCGCCGCCGCCGACCGTTTCGGCCTGCTGCCGGTGGCCCGGACCGGGTTCGCGCTGCCGGTGCTGCTGGTCCCGGTGCTGCTGATCGGGCTGCGGCAGGGCTGGCTGCCGTTCCAGGTCGTCGCCGTGCTGCTGGGGATGCTGGTGGCGACGGTGCTCGGGACGCTCAACGTCTTCACCGGCCTGCTGTTCCCGACGGAGGTCCGCGCCCTCGGCCTGGGCGTGGTCAACGCGGCCACCATCGCCGTGTTCGGCGGCTCCTTCCCGCTGCTCGCCGAGTGGCTGCACGACCACCACCGCCTCGGCCTGATCCCCGGCTACGTCACCCTCTGCACGCTGGGCCCGGCGCTCGGCCTCGTCACCGCCCTGCGGGTGCCGTCCTTCGCCGCCGCCGTGGGGGCTCCGGCCATCAAGGCGCGTGGCGGGCGGGTGTCGTCCCGAAGTGGCTGACGTTCGATCATGTCCTGTGGTTGAGTGGGACGGGAACGAACGTGCGGAAGGGTAAGACATGGAGAACAGCGGTCCGGACGGCTGGCTGACCGGGGTCCGGTTCGAGGAGGCGCCGCAGGTGGACCTGCGCACCGACCGCGCGCACCCGGCCCGGGTCTACGACTACCTGCTCGGCGGCAAGACCAACTTCCCGGTGGACCGCGAGGTCGGCGACCGCATCCTCGGGGAGTGGCCCGGCTCGCGCACCGCCACCGTCGCGGCCCGCGCGGTGATGCACCGGATGGTCCGCCGGCTGGTCGAGGTGCACGGCGTCCGCCAGTTCCTGGACGTCGGCACCGGCATCCCCACCACGCCCAACCTGCACGAGGTCGTCCAGGCCGTCGACCCGTCCTGCCGGGTGGTGTACGTCGACAACGACCCGATCGTGCTCGCCCACTCGCGCGCGCTGCTCACCAGCACCCCCGAGGGCCGCACCGCCTACGTCGAGGGCGACCTGCGCGAGCCGGGGAGGTTCCTGGCCGATCCCGCGGTGGCCGCCACCCTGGACCTCGACCGGCCGATCGCGCTGACGCTGATCAACATCGTGCACTTCCTCTCCGACGAGGCCGCGCACCCGCCGGTCCGCAAGCTGGTCGACGCCCTGCCCTCCGGCAGCTTCCTCGCGCTGACCGCCGGCACCGCCGACTCGATTCCCGACCTGGTCGCGATCGGCTCCCGCCGCTACTCGGAGGCCGGCATCGAGAACCACCTGCGCCCCCGCGCGGGCGTCGAGCGCTTCTTCACCGGGCTGGAACTGGACGACCCGGGCGTGGTGCTGATCAACCGCTGGCACCCGGAGCTGGGCGAGGGCCCGGTGCTCGGCGACCACGAGGTGGCGGCCTACGCGGGGCTGGGCCGCAGGCCGTAACGGTTTTCCGCTCTACGGTGCCATGGTGAGCCCCGCCGCGTCCGCGTCCCGGCTGAGCACCACCGAGCGGGTGTGCTCCAGGGCGCGGGCGTAGTCGGCGCGGCCGGGGTCGCGGCGGACGGCCTCGCGCAGGCCGAGTACCCGGTAGGGCGGCCCGAGGTCGGTGATCTGCGGGACGAACTCGGCCCGGCCCACCGTCCGGCGCAGCCCCGGCCCGGCGGGCGGGGGGACGGTGAAGCGGGCGAGGGAGCTCCGGTTGCCGCGCGGATCCTCGGCGCCGTCGTAGGTGAACATGTGCCCGGCGAACTGGTCGCCGAGGCCGTAGACCGTCCAGGTGTCGCCGATCTTCTCGTAGGCCTGCGGGATGTGGGCGCGGGTGCCGAGGATCAGGTCGATGTCGGGCTGTCCGGGAGCCGGTTCGACGGCCGGCTCGCGGGCGAGGGTGAGCTGCTGCTCGTCGCCCGCAGGTCACCCGGGAGGCGCGTCACCCCCTGTACGCGGACACCCCGGGTGTGGTGACATAGCCATGTCAATTTCGGGGCCGCGCTCGAAGTGCCAAGGCGCTCGGACCGCCAAGGCGCTCGGACCGCCAACGCGCTCGGAACGTCACCGCGCTCGGAGCGCCAACGCGCCGGCCCCGGCTCCGTGGACGATCGAAGGGGAAGCCCATGCTGCTCCGTGTACTGGCCACGACCGGAATCGCCGCAACCCTGTTCGCCTCGCCGACCCTCGGCTCCGGCGCGCTCCCGACGCCGCCGGATCGGATCGTCATCGACGTCGCGACCGTCAACGGCTCCGGCTGCCCGGCGGGGACGGCCGCCGTGGCCGTCTCCCCGGACAACACCGCCTTCACCGTGACCTACAGCAGCTACCTCGCCCAGGTGGGGGTCGGCTCGAAGCCGACCGACTTCCGGAAGAACTGTCAGCTCAACCTGCGGGTGCACGTCCCCCAAGGCTTCACCTACGCGATCGCCTCCGCCGACTACCGCGGCTTCGCCCACCTGGAGAAGGGCGCGACCGGCACCCAGCAGGCCGGCTACTACTTCCAGGGCGACCCCGCGACCGTCCAGCTGAGCCACCACTTCAGCGGCCCCAAGGACGACAACTGGCAGGCGACCGACACCGTCGACGTCGCCGCCCTGGTCTTCGCCCCCTGCGGCGAGGAGCGCAACTTCAACATCAACACCGAACTGCGGGTCGGCGCCGGCAGCTCGGACCCGAACAGCACCACCAGCTTCATGACCATGGACTCGACGGACGGCAGCATCAACACCGTCTACCACCTCGCCTGGAAGCAGTGCCCCTGATCTCCGGCGCTTGACCCCCGGGCCCTGTGCCCGACTCCCTGTGCCCGACTCCCTGCGCCCGGCCCCGGCGGAGCCCCCGACCCCTGCCGGGGCCGACGCATGCCCTCCGTCGTACCGGTGGTGACCGTCCGTCATATCGATCGTTTCCGCATGCACATGTCTGTACAGTGCTCCGGGTCGACACCCCCACTCGGCAGGCGGAGCTCCATGACGATCGCACGCAGGTCCATCCTCAAGGGCACATCCGCGGCCGGCGCCGCGCTGGTCGCGGGCGGTGCGGCCGCCCAGCCGGCCGCGGCGGCGGACCCGGAGGCAAGCCCGGACGCGGGCCGGGAGGCGGGGCCCGCCGCGAGCCCGCTGCTGCAGTCCACCCCGCACCGGACCGGGGCGCCCAGCGTGAGCGGGCTGCACCTGCAGTTCGGCACGGACCCGTCCGCCGACATGACGGTCTCCTGGATCACCCCGCAGTCCGTGCGCCGCCCGCAGGTCCGGCTCGGCTCGCCGGACGGCGGCCTCGGCCGTGTCGTCGAGGCGCAGACCCGCACCTACCGGGACGCCCTCGGCAAGGAGGAGGTGTACGTCCACCACGCCCGCCTCACCGGCCTGCGCCCCGCCACCACCTACCTCTACACCGCCGGCCACGACGGCGCGAGCCCCGAGCCGGGCTCCTTCACCACCGCCCCGCGCGGCCGGGCGCCCTTCACCTTCACCAGCTTCGGGGACCAGGCCACCCCCAACCTCCGCCGCCAGGTGGTCTTCCCCGACGGCATGCCGTCACCGCTCGGCAAGTACCCGGTGTTCACCAGCAGCCAGGTCGGCACCCCGCACTCCGCCGACATCGTCGCCGCCGTCGAACGCGTCGGCCCGCTGTTCAACCTGGTCAACGGCGACCTCTGCTACGCCTCCTACAGCGGCCGGCACGGCCAGAGCCGCACGCTGACCTGGGCCGACTGGTTCATCAACAACAGCCGCTCGGCCCGGCTGCGCCCCTGGATGCCCTGCGCCGGCAACGGCGAGAACGAGGCCGGCAACGGCCCGATCGGCGCCCTCGGCTACCAGACCTACTTCGAACTGCCCGACTCCGCGGCCGCCGACGACGCGGAGACCCGGGGCATGTGGTACGCCTTCACGGTCGGCTCGGTGCGCTTCATCAGCCTGGCCAACGACGACGTGGCCATCCAGGACAGCGGCGACCACTATCTGCGCGGCTACTCCGGCGGGGCCCAGCAGCGCTGGCTGGAGCGCGAGTTGCGGTCGGCGCGGAGCAGCCGGGCGATCGACTGGATCGTGGTCTGCATGCACCACCCGATGATCTCCAGCTCGCAGCACGGCGCCGGCAGCGACCTCGGCATCCGCGAGGCCTGGGGCCCGCTGTTCGACGCCTACGGGGTCGACCTGGTGGTCAGCGGCCACGAGCACTACTACGAGCGCTCCCACCCCGTCCGCGGGACCCTGCCCAACGACACCCGCACCCCGGTGCCGTCCGACACCGACCTCCACACGGTCGACACCGGCCGCGGCACCGTCCACATGGTCATCGGCGCCGGTGGCAACGCCGCCACCACCCAGGACGACCTGTTCGGGGAGCCCAAGGGCCGGGTGGTCGTCGCCCTGGAGGACGCGCCGCGCCCGCCGGCCCCGTACCGGCAGTCCGTGTGGCTGACCGAGGACGCCCCGTGGGCCGCCGTCCAGGACCGGCAGCACACCCACGGCTTCGCGGCCTTCGACGTCGACCCCGGCGACCGGCGCGGCGGTCTGACCAGGATGCGGGTGACGTACTACACCTTCGACGGCCCGCACGGGGACCTCACCCCGGTCGACACCTTCACCCTGCAGCGGCCCCGCACCGACCGTCGTTAGGGACGGGCCGTCAGCGCCGGAACAGGCCGGTCAACGCCCGCCACCAGCCGCGGCGCTGCGCCGGGATCCGTACGGCGGCCGGTGCCTCCGCCTCCTCCACCGCCGGCGACTCCGCCGGCGCGGGTTCGGGTGCGGCGACGGCCGCCGGCTCCGGGGCGTCGACCGGCTTGGAGTCGGGGTGCGGCTCGATCTCGCGCGGGGTGAACTCCACCGGCAGCTCCACCAGGTGCCGGGAGATCCAGGCGGAGGTCCAGGTCAGCTCCTCCTCCGGCACGGCGAGCCGAAGGTCCGGCAGGAGGGTCAGCAGGATGTCGATCCCGGCCTCGGCGACGGAGCGCCCGATGTCCTGGCCGGGGCACTCGTGCGGGCCGGCGCCGAAGGAGAGGTGGGAGCGGTTGCCGTACAGCGGGGTGGCCAGGTCGGGCCGGACGACCGGGTCGACGTTGCCGGCCGCGAGTCCGAGCAGCAGCAGGTCACCGGCCCTGATCTGCTGCCCGCCCAGCTCGGTGTCGACGGTCGCCCAGCGGCCGGCCACCAGCGACATCGGCGGGGAGTCCCACAGCACCTGGTCCAGCGCCTCGCCCAGGGTCATCTGACCGCCGGACAGGTGGGCGCGGAACCGGGGGTCGGTGAGCACCATCTTCAGGGTGTCCGCGATCAGGTTGACGGTGGTCTCGTTCGCGGCGAGCAGCACCACCCGCAGGTGCTCCATCACCTCGTCGTCGGTCAGCCCGGCCGGGTGCTCCATCAGCCAGGTGACCAGGTCACCGCCCGGGTCCTCGCGCTTGGCGGCCATCGTCCGGCGCAGGCTCGCCACCACGTACTCGTTGCTGGCGATGGCCGTCTCGGTGCCCTTCATGAGGTCCCGGGCGGCGTTCACCAGCTGTGGTCCGTACTCGTCGGGCATGCCGAGCAGCTGGGTCATGACGAGCATCGGCAGGTGCTCGGCGAACTGGGTGACCAGCTCGGCCCGGCCGGTCTGCCCGACCACCTGGACCAGCTCGGTGGTGAACCGCCGGACGTGGCGGCGCACGCCGCGCCGGTCGAAGCGGTTCAGGCCGTCCAGCACGGCGCCGCGCAGCCGCCGGTGCTCCTCGCCGTCCGCGAACACGCACAGCGGCTGCCAGGCGATCACCGGCATCAGCGGCGAGTCCATCGGGACGTCACCGTCGCGGAACGCCGACCAGAGGCGGGAGTCGCGGGAGAACAGGGACGGCGAGCGCATCGCGGTGATGTTCGCGCCGTGGCCGAGGATCAGCCAGGCCGGGAGGTCCCCGTGCAGCAGGACCGGGGCCACCTCGCCGTGTTCGGCGCGCAGCTTCTCGTACAGGCCCGCCGGGTCGGCCTCGGCCTCCGGCCCGTACAGGCGCCGGACGCCGCCGGGGCCGAACGGTTCGAGGGCGCGCCCGTGGGCCGGGCAGCCGGGCGGCGGGGTGGGGGCGGCGTCATCGGGGAACGGGGTGCTCACGGGCTCTCCGGGGTCGGGTGGGGTCGGCGGGGCGGACGGGGGGTTCGGCTGGCGGGGTGCGCGGGCGGCCCCGGGCGGGCGGTCGTCAGCGGGTGGGCGGGACCGCGAGCTCGTACAGGTACCGCATCAGGGTCATCAGGGTGTCCCGGCTGGACTCGCGGCTGCGCGCGTCGCAGGCCACGATCGGCACCTCGGGCGGCAGGTCGAGGGCGGCCCGCAGCTCGTCGACCGGGTGCGCCGGCGCCTCCGGGAAGCCGTTGACGGCCACCACGAAGGGCACGCCGCGGTCCTCCAGCCTCCCGATCACCTCGAAGCTGACCTCCAGCCGGCGGGTGTCCACCAGCACCACCGCGCCCAGGGCGCCCTCGAACAGGCCGTTCCAGAGGAACCAGAACCGCTCCTGCCCGGGGGTGCCGAACACGTACAGCACGAGCTGGTCGCTGATGCTGATCCGGCCGAAGTCCATCGCCACCGTGGTGGAGGTCTTGCGTTCGACCCCGGTGGGATCGTCCACGCCGACCCCGGCCTGGGTCATGGTCTCCTCGGTGGTCAGCGGGCGGATCTCGCTGACCGAGCCGACCAGCGTCGTCTTGCCGACGCCGAAGCCGCCCACGATCACCACCTTGACCGCCATCGCGACGGAGTCCGGCAGCAGGTCCGAGGCGGCCGGCCCGACCACCGTGTCAGAGCCTTTGAAGTCCATGGATCACCGCCTCCAACAGGGCACGGTCGGGAAGTTCCGCCTTGGGGACGGCGGCGCGGGCCTCGATCCGCCCGTCGTCGAGCAGGTCCGCCAGCAGCACGGTGACGACGCTGGTGGGCAGTTCGAGGTAGGCGGAGACCTCCGCCACCGAGAGCGGCGAGCGGCACAGCCGCAGGATGGCCGCGTGCTCGGGCTGCATGGTGGGCGTCGGCTCCGCGCGGGAGACGATCAGGGTGACCAGGTCGAAGACGCCCGGTCCGGCCGGGCCGCTGCGGCCGCGGGTGATCACGTACAGGCGGGCGGGGTCGGGACCGTCCCACCCGTCCTGGTCGGCCGTCGTCATGTGCCCGCCTCGCTGTGCTCGTTCATGTGCGCACTCCGCGGTGCCGGGTCAGGCGGTCGCGGTCCCGGTCCCTGTCGCGGTCGGGACCGGGACGGCGCACCGGCCGCCGCTGCGTCCGACGCTGCGGCCGGTTCACGCGACCACCTCGGGGTTGCGCGGGGGAGTGGCCAGGTGCTCGCCGATCCGGGCGACCAGGTCGCGCATCTGCTGGCCCACCAGCCCGGCGTCGACTCCCTCGTCGGCGAGCACCGCGAGGTACGCGCGGGAGGCGGCCGCCATCAGGTAGAAGAAGCCGCCGTCCACCTCGATCACCACCAGCCGCATCGAGCCGTCGCCGTGCGGGAACTCCTGCCCCACCGCCGCGGCCAGGCTCTGCAGCCCGGCGCAGGCGGCGGCGAGCCGGTCGGCGGTGTCCGGATCGGTGCCGTGCTGGGCGATCCGGAGGCCGTCGCCGGAGAGCACGACGATGTGGCGGATGTACGGCACGCTGTCTGCGAGGTCCTTGAGGATCCAGTCCATGTTGCTGCGGTGCGGAATCACTGCTCGCCTTTCCCTGCCGTCTCTTCATTGGTCTGACCGGCCGAACTCGCGGCCGGCCCATGGCCGTTGATCCCCTCGGTGAACGCCTCCAGCCAGAGGCCGGGCTGTACCGGCTCCTTGGCGTGACGCCCTCCCGTCCCCGGGGCGGGGCCCGCGGCGGGCCCCGAGGCCGGGTTGCCGTACTGTCCGGCGGTCCGGGCCGATCCGGGGTAGCCCGCCCGGGGGGTGGGCGGGCGGCGCCGCCGTTGCGGCAGGCCGTTCGCGGTGCGCTCGGTCACCACCACCTCGTCGTCCCCCGGGCCCGGCCCGCTCGGCGCCCACGGGCCAGGCGCCCCGAAGGACGGCCCGATGGACGGTCCGACGGACGGCCCCGTCACGCCGGTCGCCGCCGCCCGCGCCCCCCACGGGGCCGCCGACTTGGGCGGGTTCGCCGGGAGCGGCCGGGGGCCGGAGAACGCGCCGATCCCGTGCGCCCGCCCGGTCGGGGGCGCGGTGGTGACCAACTCCTGCGGCACCACCAGCACGACCCGGACGCCGCCGTAGGCGGAGCGGCGCAGCGAGATCTGGAAGCCGTACGCCTGGCACAGTCGGCCGACCACCGCGAAGCCCAGCCGGGGCGACTCGGTGAGGTCGTCCAGGTCCTTGGAGACCTGGGCCTCGCGCAGGCTGCGCTCGGCGCGGATCCGGGCCTCGTCGGTCAGGCCGAGGCCGCCGTCCTCGATCTCGATCGCTATGCCGCTCTGCACCTCGGCGGCGCTCAGGTGCACGTGGGTGTGCGGCGGCGAGTAGCGGGTGGCGTTGTCGAGCAGTTCGGAGACGGCGTGGATCAGCGGCTCGACGGCCGGTCCGATCACCGACACCTGGGCCACCGGGTGCAGGTCCACCCGCTGGTACTCCAGGATGCGCGACATGCCGCCGCGCAGCACGCTGTAGAGCGCCACCGGCCTGGTCCACTGACGGCCGGGGCGGGCGCCGGACAGGACGGCGATGCTGTCGGCGAGGCGGCCGGTCAGCGCGTTGCCGTGGTCCAGGCGCAGCAGGTCGTCGAAGACCGCCGGATCGTTGCCGTGCCGGTCCTCCATCTCGCGCAGGTCCTTGGCCTGCCGGTGGATGATCGCCTGCACCCGGCGGGCGATGTTGACGAAGGCCCGCTCGGCGGAGTCGCGCCGGTTCACCTCGTCGTCGACGGCGACGATGATCCCGCGCACCACCGACTCCAGCGCGCCCCGGAACTTCGGCGCGGCCAGCGGATCGCGTACCTGGTACGACCGGGCCAGGCTGTCCATCGACGCGCCGTACCGGGCCCGGGCCACCAGCCTCGGCAGCTCCTCCTTCGCGAGCCGCACGGCCTCGGCCTCCTGGCCGGCCAGCCGCCGCTGCAACTCGCCCACCTGTCGGGCGTGCTGCTCCCGCAACGCGGCCAGCGCACGCCCCCGGCGGGCCGACTCGGCGGCCACCACGGCCACCAGCACCGTGCCCGTCGCCCCGCACCAGAGCACCTCCGCACGGACCCCGGCGGACACCACCGCCGCGGCGGCCGCCACGGCCGCCGCCATCACGGCGGTGGGCAGCAGCCACCCGAGCAGGGGCGCGGACGGCCGTCTGGCGGGTGATGATCCAGCTCGAAGCATTCTCGGCATCCTCAAACGATCGGAACAGTACGGGGACGGGCGACGGCCGGCGCCGGAGGCATGGTGATGCAGCATAGCCAAGTTCAGGACAATCCTGACGGAAGTTCAAGAATCCAGCTGTACAGCCGACTTGTCCTGCCGTGCCGGACATGCCGGACATCTCGCACACCAGTCTCAGCCCCGGCCGGCCGCCGTCCCGCCACCAGGCTTCTCGCCCCGCCCCGCCCGCACCGCCAACCCGCCCCGGATTCGCTCATGCGAAGGGTTTCTTCGCCAATGCCGCACCCCGAAAGACGAGTTCGTGCTACAGCGCGCCTCCTGCGCCGGCCCCGACCGGACCACCCCCCCCTTCCGGGGACCGCCACCACCGGGGCGCCCAAGGGAAATTCCGGCGGGAGACCGCATCCGTCTGCGCACCCGCCGTGGCGCCTCCTAAGGTCAGCGCATGAACGATCACGGCCGAACGGCGGACCCCCTGGGCCAGACCCTGCGCCGACTCATGGGCGAAGCGAGCTGGAACAGCATGCTGGCGGAGGCCTTCGAGCGCCGGCATCCGATCGGCGCCACCCTGCTGCGCCAGGCGGAGCCCGGAACGCACGTGCTCGCCCTGCTGAGCGGGGTGGCGAAGGTGACCCGGCGGGAGCGCACCGGAGACGTCAGACTGCTGGCGTTCCGCGGCCCCGGTGAACTGCTCGGCGAGGTGGCCGTGCTGGACGACGGGGTCCGTTCGGCGAGCGTCCAGGCGATCTCGGACTGTACGGTCGCGGTCCTCGCCAAGGCCGCGTTCCTGCGGTTCGTCACGGACCGGGACCTGTTCCCGGTGATGGTGCGCTACGCGATCGGCAGGCTGCGGGAGTCGGACCTCGCCCGCAGCGGCGGCGACATCGTGGCCCGGCTGGCGGGCGCCCTGGCCACCCTGGCCGATGTCTCCGCGGACCCGGCGGGGCTGCCGGGGCGGCGCACGGAACTCGCCCTGACCCGCGACGAACTGGCCCAGCACCTCGGGGTGTCCCGGAACACCGTCACCGCGGGCCTGGCCGAACTCGGCTCCCACCAGGTCCACGCCGGACGGAAGTCCATCGTCATCGGCGACCTGTCCGCGCTCCGGCGGGTGGCCCACGGGGCGCGTGACTGACGCGGCGCCGGTCCGTTCGGAAGGTCCGCCGCACGACTGATGCCACGTCAGTTCGTGTGACGGGCGTCACCAGGTTTCCGCACTGAGCGAGCACACCGCACGGCGCGCGCTCGCGAAGCTTGGGGCACACGGTCCGCACCGGAACCACAAGGAGCACAGATGTCGCAGTCCGACCAGCCGATGCCCGAGGCCAGCGCCCTGCCCTACAGCCGGAGCCGCCAGCTGCCGCCGTACCGGGGCATCGTGGCCGTCGACGCCAAGGACTTCACCGGCTACCCGGCCATCGAGCACGGCATGATCAGCCAGGCCGTCCCGCAGATCCTCCAGTGGTCCTTCGAGCGCGCCGGGCTCGCCGAGGTCTGGCACGGTCGCCGGTTCCCCGCCTCCACCGGCGACGGCTACGTCTTCGGCTTCGACCCGGCATGGATGCCGTTCCTGATCCACCCGTGGCTGCACACCCTCCAGGAGGTGCTCACCGAGTTCAACGTGAACTCGGTCGGGACGGTGCGGATCCGGCTGCGGGTCAGCCTCCACATCGGGCCGCTGCCCGACTCCGGCGGCGAGTTCGACGGCAACGGCACGCCCCGCAACGACACCCACCGCCTGCTCGACTCCCGCCCGGTGAAGGCCATGCTGGCCGCCTCCAACGAGAGCATCACCCAGGTCGCCGCCATCCTGTCCGACCGCTGCTACGACGACGCGGTGGCGGGCGGATTCACCGGCCGCCACCCCGACCACTTCATCGAGGTGCCGGCCACCGTCGAGGGCAAGCGGTTCGACCAGCGGGCCTGGCTGTACGTACCCGCGCCCTCGGGCAACCTCTACGACCGCCGCATCCTGGGCGACACCGTGGTCGGGGAGCACGAGCGGGCGCAGGCCGCGGCGGCGGAGCCGGCGGCCGGGCAGGCGGACGGTGGTCGCGTGGGGAGCGGGCCGGTGAGCTACCGGGCCGACCGCGGAAACGTCAACGGCGGCGGCACGGTGCACGGCGGCCAGCACGTCACCAACGTGGAGGGCGGCCAGCAGGTCACCAAGGTGCGCGGCGACTACGCCGGGCGCGACTTCGTGCGCGGCGACTCCTTCGGGGGCGACTACGTGGCGGGCCACAAGGCCGGTACGGTCCACGGCAACCAGGGCGACACCTTCCACGGTGACAAGAAGGAGCGCCGCCGGTGAGCGCCGGGGACCAGTCCTCCGCCGCTGGCGCGTCCGGCGGCGGCCCGTCCGGCGACCGCCCCGGCGACCCGACGCCCGACCGGGACGAGACCGCGTCCGGATATCCGGACCCGGACGACGCCGACGACTTGGCCGACCTCGACCGGGACTTCCCCGACCGGCGCTATGTCATCTACGCCCCGAACGGCAACATCAACACCGGCGCGGTGCACGGGGACCAGCGCGTCGAGAACGCCGGCGCGACGTCCGCCCCGGGGGGCCCGCACGTGGAGGCGCACGAAGGTCCGATCTCCGCACTGGAGATCCTGGACGCGCGGGCCGGCTTCGCCCGGCCCGAGTGGTTCTCGTCGGCACTGCGGCAGTTGGACACCGGCCTGCTGTTCCTGGCGGGCGAGCCCGGTACCGGGCGCCGCACCGCGGCCCTCAACCTGCTGTTCCAGCACAGCGGGCACAGCACGAAGCTGCGCGCGCTCGACAGCGACGAGGACCTGTCCACCTGGCGCCCCCGCGACGCCGAGGCCCGCGGGTACCTGGTGCACGGCCTGCTGCCCACCCTCCAGCTCGGCCCGGCGGTGGTCGCCAACCTCCGCCGCCTGCTGGCGGACGCGAACGCGCGCATGGTGGTCATGCTGCCGCACGACCCGGACCTGCTCCGCAGCCTCGCCCGCGACCTGGACCTCACCCCGGTGCGCTGCGTGCCCCCGCCGCCCGGCGCGGTCTTCGAGGCCCGTCTGGAGGCTGCCGTCCCCGACCCAGACCGGCGCCGACACCTGCTGGAGCGGCTGCGGCCGGGGCTGGACGACCTCCTGGCGTCGGAACTGGTCCCCGCCCAGGTCGCCGAACTGGTCGCCGAGGTGGCCAGGGCCGGCGACGAGGGCCCCGACCTCGCCGATCTCCGCAGGCGGCTCAGCTTCCTCGCCGAGAAGGAAGTCCCCGACCTGCTGAAGAAGTTGCGCGACGACCCGGACGGACTCGCCTTTCTGCTGGCGACCAGCGTCTTCGAAGGACTCGACCACCGGATCGTCCGGGACGAGGCCGACCGCCTGCTCAAGCTGGCCGACGGCCGTCTCGACGCCGTCCTGCCGACGGGCGGCGACGACGGCCAGACCGGTGGGGTGAGCCGGGAGGCCCCCCGCCCGAACCCGCGGTTCGTCTTCCGGCGGTCACTGGACGAACTCCTGGCGACCGTCCGCGCCGAGTGCGCGCCCGGCGAGATCCGGGCGACCTCCCGCTACACCTACACGGTGGAACCGGTGCGCTTCACCCGGCACCGCCAGGCCGAGACGGTGCTGCGGCACGTCTGGCGGCAGTACGGCGAGCTGTCCGGGCTGCTGACCGAGTGGATGGACGCCGTCCCGGGTACGGACCCCGAACTGGCCGCGCCCCTGGGCCGGGTGATGGGACTGGCCGCCGGCTGGGGCGGCGGCCGGCGCGCCCTGCGCGACATCGTCAAGCTGGCCCGGTCCGACCGTCAACGCAGCCGCCGCACCGCCGCGTTCGCGCTGGGCATCGCGGCGCTGGACCCGGTGCTGGCCGGAGAGGTCAAGTACCGCCTGAGGAACTGGAGCCACGAGGTCGGCTGGCAGGCGCGGTCCACGGTCGCCTACGCCTGCGGCGAGGAATTCGGGACGTCCCGCCCGGAGCTCGCGCTGTCGCTGCTGCGGGGGTGCTACCGGGGGCGGGAGGGAGACGAGAGGGCGGTCGCCACAGCCGTCGACGCGGCGTTGTGGGAGCTCTTCGCCTCAGGTAACCAGCCGGTCGTCCTGCGCGAATTGATGGACTGGACGGACCGCCCGGGGCGCGGGGCCGAACTCGCGCTCCGGACCTTCCCCCGACTGCTGTGGGACCGCGCCTGGTTCCAGGCCCAGTTGATCACCGTCGGCGAGTTCACCGACACCGTGATCACCTTCATCCGGCTCTCGCTCAACGACGACGACCTCTTCGGCGAGACGCGCAGCGCACTGCTCTCCTGGTGCGCTTCGGCGGTCTGGAACGAACCGCTGCGCGCCGCCGTGGAAACGCTGCTGACCGCGCTCGCCCAGGAGATGAGCCTCGGTGAAATGCGCCTGTTCGTCGAGATCGACGGCGACGACAACCCCGACCTGGCCGGACGGCACATCGTCCAGCACGCCCTGGACGCCTGGCGCCGGGGCGAACCGCAGCCGTACCGGCCCGCCCCTGCCGATGGAGGAGCCCGATGACCGCCGACAGTGATCCGCCCGTCTACGCCCGCGCGACCCAGGCGCCGTGGCGGGAGATCCTGCGCCACCGCTGGTCCGGGCGGCGCGACCGCGCGCTCGTCCTGCTGGACCGGGACGGGCTCTACCACCAGGTGGGCCACCGCCGCCGCGCCCGCGCCGATGAGGACCCGGACCTGGAGGGCCCGGTGGCCGTCCGGGCGGGCCTGCGCGGATTCGACGAGGCGTACCTGGTCGAGCTGGACGAGCGGTCCGGGACCCGGGCGGTCGGCCTGTCGACCCCGTACGGCACGAAGTCGGTGGACGTCCACGTCCTGTGGTGGGTGCACGACGCCGTGAACGTCGTGCGGGCGCGGACCGTGCGGGGCTGGCTGCCGGTCCGCAAGGATCTGGAACAGCGTCTGCGCCAGCTCAAGGAGCAGTTCGCCACCGCCGGGCACGGGCTGACCGAGGCCGAGCTGATGCACTACCTCGCGACGCCCCACCTCCTGCCGCACTGCGGCCTCGGCTACCGCGTCACGGACGTGTCCGCCCGGGAGCACGACGCCGAACTGCGGCTCGGGGAACCGGACGGGGCCGACGTGCCCTACAACTGGATGGACAAGAGCGAGGACGAGTACGCGTTCTGCCGCCGGGCCGTTCAGGAGGGCCCGGTGTCGCTTGCGGCACTCTGGCTGGCCAGACACCCGGACCAGGTCCGGGAGGTCCTGGACTGGGCGGTCGGCCATGCCGAACTGCTCCGGGGTGAGACCACCTGGCAGGACCAACTGGCTCTCATGCTCGGCAAGTTGAGCGAGCAGGAGAGGCAGGAGCTGTCCCGGATGCTGCGCGACCGCCTCATCGCGCTCGGACGGCGGGTGCCGGGCCCCGGGCCGCAGGGCGCCGGGCCGGAGTTCGTCAAGATCCGCTCGCAGGCCAACGGCTGGGCGGGCGGCGTGGCGAACGGGAGCCCGGTGTGACCGCCGCCGGCATACCCGGCGGCCGGGCGCCGACCGCACCGACCGCCGCCTCTACCGCCGCCTCGGACGCCGCCCCGAGCCCGTCGGCGGTGGCGGCGATCGAGCGCCTGGTGGCCGCCAACAGCATGGAGCTCACCCGGGCCGACGCCAAGGCCGCCGTGTTCCTGGCGTTCACCGGTGCGGTCCTCGGGGTGTTCATCCCGCTGGGCGGGGGCGGGAGCGGCGGCGGATCCGGGCCCCGGGACTGGGCGGTGCCGTTCCTGTGGTGGAGCGCGGTGGCGAGCGCGCTGCTGGCCGTCGCCTGCTTCGTGGCCGCCCTCGTTCCCCGGTACCGGAAGGGCGAGCGGCAGGCCCCGGCCAGCCCGGCCTACTTCGGGCACATCGCGCCGGGTGCCGGGGTGGACCGGCTGCGCCGTGTCTTCGAGCTCGGGGGCCGTGATCCGGTGGGGGCGCTGTTGTCCTCGCTGGCCGGGACCAGTGCGATCATCCGGGCGAAGTACCGCTGGATCGAGGCCGGTACCGCCGTGCTGCTCCTCGCGCTGCCCCAGTTCGCACTGACCCTCCGGCCGGTCTGAGGCCGGTCTGAGGCGCGGTCCCGTCCACGGCCCGTCCCAGGGCTCCTGGGGCGGGCGGCCGTCAGGATTCGACGAGGGCTGCGCGGTAGGCGGTGATCACCAGGTGCACGCGATCCCGGGCGGCGAGCTTGGCCAGCAGGTGGCCGACGTGCGTCTTGACCGTGCCGGTGCTGACGGACAGCTGCTCGGCGATCTCGGCGTTGGTCAACCCGCGACCGATCAGCGTCAGCACCTCCAACTCCCGCCCGGTGAAGGCGCGCAGGACCCGCTCCCGCTCGCCGCCGCCGGGCGCGGCGCTCGCCGGCTTGGCGGCGGCCACGATCCCGGCCAGACCCGCCCGCACCAGGGTCTGGTCGTCGGCCACCACGACCCGGATCGGCGGGCCGACGGGCGCCCCGGTCACGACGTCTCCCGTCATGAGGTCTCCCGCCCGCCCGGGTCGGCCAGCGGCAGCACGGCACGCACCCGGAACCCGCCGCCCGGCAGCGGCCCGACCTCCAACCGGCCCTCGTACAGCCCGACCCGCTCGGCCATCCCCGCCAGTCCGTGCCCGCCGACCCCGACCGGCCCGCCGCGCCCGGCGTCGCTCACCTCCAGCACCAGCGCCTCCTCCTCGAACTCCACGGCGACCCGCGCCTCGGCCGTGTGCGCGTGCTTCACCACGTTGGTCAGCGCCTCCTGGACGATCCGGAACGCGGACAGCTCGACCCCGTCGGACAGCTCCCGGACCACGCCGCCGACCCGCAGCTCCACCCGCACCCCGGCCTCGGCGCTGCTCGCCACCAGCCGGTCCAGATCGGCCAGCCGGGGCGCGGGCGCGAGCCCGGCCCCGTCGGCGCCGCGCAGGACGGTCAGCAGGCCGCGCATCTCGACCATCGCGTCCCGGCTCACCGCCTGGATCGCGGCCAGCGCCTGCTCGGCCTGCGCCGGATCCCGCCCGATCACGAAACGACCGTACCCGGCCTGGACGTTGACCACGCTCATGCTGTGCGCGATCACGTCGTGCAGCTCCCGGGCCAGCCGGATCCGCTCCTCGGCCAGCTCCGCCGTGGCCAGGTCGACCTGGTGTCGGCGCAACTCGGCGCCGTACGCCCGGTAGCGGGCCACCGCGCAGCCGAGCGCCCACGCGGTGACGACCCCCAGCGCGGACAGCACGAGGTTGTTCCACAGCTCCCGCGACCCGAACCGGCTCAGCCCGGCCCCGACCAGGCCGAACGCCAGGACGGTGAGACCCAGCCGCATCGGCCCGGCGGCCGCGACCAGGTAGACGACCATCGCCGCCGCGACCACCACCAGGAACCCGGCCAGGTTGGCGATCGTCAGCTGCCCGGCCACCGCGACCACCACTGCCCAGGCGGCGAACACCACCCCGGCCGCAGCCGTCGGCGCGAGCCGGCGCAGCCCGGCGGTCGCGCCCACCGCCACCACACACACCAGCACCGTCACCAGCTCCGCCGACGTCGGCTTCGGGTAGCCGCGGTGGTGCGGGTCGAACACCCGGTAGGCGTCCAGCACCCGGAACCAGGTGAGCACGGTCAGGGCCAGCGAGACCGTCAGGTCGACCGCGACCCAGTGGCCCGGGCGCAGCCTCCTGGTCACCGGCGGATGCGGAGCACAGGGCATTTCCCCAGGTTAGCGGCGGCCCCCGCGCCCGGCATCGCCCTGTGGGCCTACGACCACGGGCAGAGGCCGGCCCCCGCCGAACGTCGTGATTTCCGCCCACGGCGGGACGCCCCGCCCCGGGCCCGGGCGGGAGCGTGGAGCCCGCATCGGCCCCCTCGGCCGACCAGGAGACCCGGAAAGGCACCACGATGATCGAGGTACGCGACCTCACCAAGCGCTACGGCGGCGCCGTCGCCGTGGACGGGCTGACCTTCACGGTCCGGCCGGGACAGGTCACCGGCTTCCTCGGGCCGAACGGCTCGGGCAAGTCCACCACGCTGCGGATGATCCTCGGCCTGGACGCCCCGACCAGCGGGCGAGCGACCGTCAACGGCCGGCCGTACGCGGCCCTGCGCCACCCGCTGCGGGAAGTCGGGGCGTTGCTCGACGCCGGCGCCGTCCACCCTGCCCGCTCCGCCTACCACCACCTGCTCGGCATCGCCGTCACCAACGGCATCGGGCCGGCCCGGGTCCGCGAGGTGCTGGCCCGCACCGGCCTGGAACAGGCGGCCCGCCGCAAGGCCGGGCGGTTCTCCCTCGGAATGAAGCAACGCCTCGGCATCGCCGCCGCCCTGCTCGGCGACCCGCCCGTCCTGCTGCTCGACGAACCGGTCAACGGGCTCGACCCGGAGGGCGTGCACTGGATCCGCACCCTGCTGCGCGACCTGGCCGCCGAGGGCCGGACCGTCCTGCTCTCCTCGCACCTGATGAGCGAGACGGCCGCCACCGCCGACCACCTGGTGATCATCGGGCGCGGCCGGCTCGTCGCGGACCGCCCCACCGCCGACTTCCTCGCCGAGAACGCGCGCACCGACGTCCTGGTCCGCTGCGCCCGGCCGGCCGAACTGGCCCGACTGCTGCGCGCCGCCGGAGCCGCCCCGGTCACCGAGGAGTCCGGCGGGGCACTGGCCGTCGGCGGCCTGGAACCGGCGGCGATCGGCGAGCTGGCCGCCGTGCACGGCCTCGGCGTCCACGAACTCACCGTCCGGCAGGCCTCGTTGGAGCAGGCGTTCCTGGACGCCACCGGCGAGGCCGTCGACTACCGCGCCACCACCGGTACGTCCGGAAGGCGGACCGCATGACGGCCACCACCACTACGTCCGGAAAGAGGACCACATGACCGCCCCCGCCAGTACGTCCGGAAAGAGGACCACATGACCGCCCTCACCACCCGAGGCGCGCTGGCCGGAGAGTGGGTCAAGCTGCGCAGCGTCCGCGCGACCCCGCTCACCGCCGTCGTCGCGCTCGCCGCCGCCCTGTTCATCGGCCTGATCGACTACGGCAGCGCCGCCGACAACTGGGACGTCTGGACGGCCGTCCAGCGCGAGCGCTTCGACCCCGTCCGCTACGGCTTCTCCGGCGGCTTCTACGTCGCCGTCCTGGCGATCGGCACGCTGGGCACCCTGGCCGCCTCCAGCGAGTACACCACCGGCCAGATCCGCAGCACCCTGGCCGCCGTGCCCCGGCGGGGCCAGGTGCTCGCGGCCAAGGCGCTGGTGGTCGGCGGGGTGTCGGCGCTGCTCGGGCAGTTGCTGGCGTTCCTGACCTTCCTGCTCGGCCGACGGGCCCTGGCCGGGAAGCACCTGGCGGTGTCGCTCGGCGACCCGGGCGTGGCGCGCGCGGTCGTCGGCTGCGGCGTGTTCCTGTCCGTCTTCGCCCTGCTCGGCCTGGCGCTCGGCTTCCTGGTGCGCCACACCGCGGGCGCCGTCGCCGTGCTGTTCGGCCTGTTCTTCCTCTCGCCGATGCTGCTGGCGCCGCTCGGTGACGGCGCCACCCGGTTCGGCCTGCAGAGCGCCTTCGAGGGCCTGGGCAGCACCGTCGCCTCCGCGGGCGGCACCAACCGGCTCGGCGCGGCCGGCTGCCTGGCCACCCTCGCCGGCTACCTCGCCGTCGCCCTCACCCTGGCCGCCCTCAGCCTGACCCGCCGGGACGCCTGACCCTCTCGCCGGGACACCTGAGCAGTGCGGGACACCTGAGCACTGTCGGTGGCGGCTGCGATGATCCGCCCATGGACCTCGCCCACGCCCTCGACGGACTCGACGCCCACCCCTGGGCGTCCGTCTCGCACGCCTACGGACCCGCCGAAGACCTGCCCGGCCTGCTGCGCGCGCTCGTCGCCGGCGGCGAGCAGGCCGAGGAGGCGCTCGCCGAGCTCTACTCGTGCATCCTCCACCAGGGCTCGGTGTACACCGCCAGCGCGGACGCCGTCCCCTATCTGGCCCGGATCGCGGCGGCCGGCTGCGGGACGGTCGAAGTCCTGGGCCTGCTCGGCGGGTTGGCCGAGAGCGAGGGCGAGTGGGGCGGAGCGCGGGACGGGGAGCGGGAGGGCGGCGGGGAGGGCCCGCCCGCTCCCGTCCGGGCCGCCGTCGTCGGCCAACTCCCGCTGCTGCTGCCGCTGCTGGCGGACGGGAGCGCCGGCGTCCGGCAGGCCGCCGCCTGGGCCGTCGGCCAGACCAGGGCCGTCGAGCCCGCCCTGCCCGCGCTGCGCCGCCGCTGGGCGAGCGAGACCGACCCCGTCGTCCGCGGTGAACTGCTCACCGCCCTCGGCCGGTTGGACCGGTCCGCAGCCGCCGCCGAGGCCGGGCCGCTGCTGGGCGAGGACACGCCGGCGCCGCTGCGCCTGGCCGCCGTCCTCGCCGGGTTGGACGCGGGCGAGCCGTGGACCGGCGCCCACCACGCCGCCGTCCTCGCCTTGCTGCCCGCCGACCCGGTCGCCGCAGACCGGTACGACCTGGACCGCCGGGAGCCGTTGCGCGCGATCACCGAGGAACTGCTGCTGCGCGAGACGCCCGCCGACCGCGACGCCGCCTACACCCTGCTCGACCGGGCCCTGCGCGACGAGCGCCCCGAGGCCGTCTGGGCGGCCGACCACGCCTGCCAGCTGTCCCGCAGCGCGCCCCGGCGGCTGCTCCCGGCGCTCGCCCGGCTCGTCGCCGACCCCGACGTGGTGCACCTGCTCGGCAACCTCGGCCCGGCCGCCGCCGAGGCCGCCCCCGGGCTGGCCGCCCGGGCCGCGCAGGCCGAGGACGGGCCCGCCGACCAGGCCCTGGCCGCGCTCGTCCTGATCGCGCCCCGGACGGCGGCCCCGCTGCTCGCCCGTGCGCTGGGCCGGCGCCCGCGCGCGCTGGAGGCCGCCGCCGGGCAACGGGCCCCTGCCGACGCGCCGTTCCCCTTCGACCCCGAGCTGCTCGCTGCCGTCCGCGTCCGGCTGACGGCCGAGCAGCTCGGCGGGAACGAGCACCACCAGCTGTTCCGCCTGGTGCGCCAGTGGGGCCGCGCGGCCGCCCCGGCTCTGCCCGAGCTGTGCGCGGCGCTGCCGCACCGCCCGGAAGCGGCGGACGCCGTCGCGGCCGTCGCGGTGGACGGCCCGGCGGCGGAGCGTGACCGCGCTGCCGCCGCGCTGCGGGAGGTGCCCGGTTCCGTCGCGGCGGCCCGGGCGCTGTACGACCTCACCGGTGATCCCGAGACACTGCTCGGGGCACTCGCCGACCGGCTCGCGGCCGGCCCGTACGCGGTCGCCGAGGCCGCCCGGGCCGCCGCAGGCCTGGGCGCCGAGGCCCTCTCGCTGGCCCCCGCCCTGCGCGCCGCGCTCAGCGCCGGAGGCGCGCCCGACACTTCCCCGGTGCCCGACACCTCTCCGGTGCCCGACACTTCCCCGGTGCTGGAGGCCGACCTGGCGGTGGCCGACGCGCTGTGGCGGATCACCGGGGACGCGGCCGAGGTCGTCCCGATCCTGGACGGCGTCCTGCGGCGCGCCGATGACGGGGCGTGGTTCGACCGGACGGCCGTCCGCGCGGCCCGCGTCGCCGCCCTCCTCGGGCCGGCCGCCCGCCCGCTCACCGCCAGGCTCGACGGGCTGCTCGCCGACCGGGTGAAGGCCCCGGCCGCCGTGCTGGCCCTCCTCGCGGTGGCCGACGGCGCCGCCCTCGACCGCGGCCGTCTGGCCGAGGCCGCCCTGTGTGCGGCCGAGACCGAGTCGGACCTCCGGGGCGCGGGCGAGGCCCTGGCGGCCCTGGGCACCACCGCCCTGGACGACGGTCAGCGCCGCCGCCTCGCGGACCTCGCCGGGCGCGACCGCCGGATCGTCGGGGGCTGCTTCGCGGGCGCCGGCATCCGTGACGACGAGGCCCTGCGCGCCCTGCTGGCCGCCGTGGCCGGAGGCTGAACGGCGAACGCGGTGCCGGCCTCCCCGTCCGGCGGGAGGCCGGCACCGCGCCGGTGTCGTGCGTCAGGGCAGCGGGATCCGCACGACCTGCGGGTCGTGGTCGCTCAGCTGGGTGCTGAACTCGCTGTTAATGTGCACGATGTCGTAGCTGTACGGCTTCGCCGCCAGCGCGCCGGAGATGAGGATGTGGTCGAGCACCTGGGAGTTGCCCTCGTACACGTAGGTGTAGCGCTCGGGCAGCGGCAGGGTGCGCGGCAGGTCGGTCAGCGAGCCGCCGGCGGTGAGGATGTCGGCGGTCTGCGAGAACTCGAAGTCGTTGAGGTCGCCGAGCACGATGACCGCCGCGTTCGGGTCCACCGCCAGGATCTGGTCGGTGAAGTTCTTCACCGCCGTCGCCTGGTTGTGGCGCTGGGTCTCGGACGGGTGCGCGGGCGGCTGGTAGCGGCCGAACAGGGGCTGGTCGCCGCCCTTGGAGTTGAAGTGGTTGGCGATCACGAAGACCGGCTTGCCGTTCCAGCGGAACTCGCCGGCGAGCGGCTTGCGGCTGGAGTTGAACGCGGTGTTGGTCGGGTCGATCCGGCCGGGGGAGTAGGCGAGTTGGGGCGTGCCGCCGTTGTTGACCACCGAGTCGGCGGTGGTGGAGCCGGCGCCGGGGCGGTCGGTGAAGCTCAGGCCGCGGTCGGTGCGGAACAGGAACACCTGGCGGATGTTGCCGCCGGGCTGGCCGCCGTCCTGGCCGTCCACCGGGTCGATCTGGCGGTAGGAGTAGGCCGGGCCGCCGGCCGCCGAGATGGCGGCGGTGAGCTTGGCGAGGGTCTGGTCGGGGGCGGTGGTGCCGTCGTCGGTGGGGCCGCTGTTGTCCTGGATCTCCTCCAGGGCGACGAGGTCGGGCGAGCGTAGGTTGGTGACGATGCCCGCCGCGAGGCCGTCGAACTTGCTCTGCGGGTCGGCGGGGGAGAGGTTCTCCACGTTGAAGGTGGCGGCGGCGAGCTGGCCGGCCGTCGGGGCGGCGGTGACCTCGGGGGCGAGGTTGCCGGAGGTGACCGCCGGGGTCGTGGTGACCTGGAGCTTGAAGGTGCCGAAGGAGTAGTCGAGCACGCCGACGGTCGCGCCGGTCAGGGTGTCGCCGACGTTGGCGGCGGGGGTGGGCGCGAGCGCGTTCGCCAGGGTCACCCGCTCCGGGTTGCCGTCGCCCGCCTGGAGCAGGATGCCGCCCCGGTTGGTGCGGGTGGTGCTGCCCTGGGGCACGACGGGGAGTTCGCCGTACTTGTTGCTGGGACCGACCACGGCCGCGTTGTCGATCTCGACCCGCATGCCCTCCAGCGAGGCCCAGAAGTCGATGCCGTCGGTGGCGGGTTGGTAGTTCCCGGCGGTCTCGACGTCCCCGCCGGTGACGCTGGAGATCACCGCTGCCGGGGGCACCCGCCCGCCGGGGCCGACCAGGGTGGGCGCGGGCAGCGGCGCGTTGTGGGCGAGCACCGTGACGCTGGGCGCGGTGAGTTCGGTGATCGACAGGTTGGTGGTGCCGCCGCTGCCGCCGGGGCGGTACTGGCTGACGGTGGCGCTCACGGTGACGGAGTCGCCGACCGCGACGGTGGGCGCGCCGGCGGTGTAGACGTAGACGCCCTCGCTGGTGCCGGGGTCGTTGTCGGGCTGCGGGTCCTGGTACCAGAAGCCGTTGGGCCCGACGGCGGTGACCACGCCGGGCACCGCGCTCACGGCGCTGCCGGCGAGCGGGGAGGTGCGGGCCGCGCCCTGGATGTCGTGTATTCGGGCGCCGGTGGTGGTGCCGCCGCCGGTGGACGCGGAGTTGCGCGGCGTCGGGGCGCCGATGGTGAAGTCCGCCGCGTTGTTGTCGGTGTCGGTGGCGCCGCCGCCGACGCGCAGGGCGGCGGTGGCGTTGGACAGGTTGCCGGTCGGCGAGCCCTCGGCGGAGCTGGCGCCCGACCCGTAGCCGACCAGGTCCTTCACCCCGGGCTGCGTCGCGCAGCCCGAACCGCAGGTCAGCGCCGTGCCGTTGGTGACCAGCGCGACCTTGCCGGAGGTCGCGGCCAGGTTGAGGGTCCCGGTCGCGTCCGGCGTCGGCAGCGCGGCTCCCGTCCCGGCCCCGGCGGCCTCCTGCACCAGGAGGAAACGCCCCGGCGCGATCGTGCCGGACAGCGTGGTCCGCCCCCAGGACGTGCCGCCCGCCGAGGCGTACTGCACCGTCCAGCCGGTCACGGACACCGGCGCGGTGCCGCGGTTGTACAGCTCGATGAAGTCGTTGGCGTACGGGGCGCCGGAGTTGCCACCCCCGCCGTACACCTGGCTGATCACCACGTCGGGTGACGCCGCCTGGGCGACGCCGCCGGGCAGCGCCAGCAGCGCCCCCACCACGGCTGCGGCGGACGCCCCCGCCATCGCTCTGCGCCGGACTCGCTGGGTACTCCGCATGAGCTTCCTCCTGACGGCCGCTCGGGCTGGTGGGCCCGGCGGTCTGAGCACGGACAAGAAAGTTCGGGCGCTGCGGTTCTAGCAACGCCACCCGATCCCTACCGTGCGCGGCGGGCGACGGCCAGATGTACGGCGGAAGAATGGTTCGTGAGGCGACAAGTGGGAGGCGGGGTTCCGGGCAGCCCGGCGGGACGCGTTGTCAGTGCCGGGCCTTAGGTTGGGGGTTGTCGGCGAGCGGGGCCGCGAACAGGCCCCGCCCCGCCTCCCGTCTCCGTTGCCCGAGAACCCGAAAGGGGACTTCGTCGTGTCCGTCGCCGTGGAAGAGCAGGTCACCTACCTCGAACTGTCCGAGGAGGAGGGGAGCGCGCACAAGTTCTACGAGGTGCGGCTCGCCGGCAGTACGGTGACGGTCCGCTACGGGCGGATCGGCGAGGAGGGGCAGGCCAAGTCCACCAGCTTCCCGAGCGCCGAGAAGGCCGCCGCGTCGGCGGCCAAGAAGATCGGCGAGAAGGTCCGCAAGGGCTACGCGCCGGCCGTCCAGGGCGTGCGCCAGCACCGGGCGGTGACCAGGCGGCAGCTCGTCAGCACCCGTTCGACGGCGAACCAGGCGCCGCTGCTGTGGCGGTTCCGCTCCGGCTCGCCGGCCTTCGGCGTCTTCGTCGGCGAGGAGCACGCCTGGGTCGGCAACGAGCGCGGCGACGTCTACACCCTCACCCACGACGGCGAGGTCACCGCCCGGTTCGGCCTGCCGGACGGCGTCAAGTGCATCGTCGCCGACGACTGGTGGATCTACGCGGGCTGCGACGACGGCAAGGTGTACGACCTGGGCGGCAAGGTCCCCCGGGTGGCGTACGAGATAGCCGAGGACGTGGACATCTTCTGGCTCGACATCCACGACGGCGTCCTGGGCGTCGCCGACGAACGCGGCGGGCTGACCACCGTCGACCACGAGGACGAGTTCCAGTGGCGCCGCAAGGCCGAGGGCCGCTCCGGCTGGATGGTGCGCTGCGACGCGGACGGCGTCTACCACGGCCACTCGCGCGGCGTCGCCCGCTACGCGGCGCGCGGCGGCGACCAGGTGTGGCACACCGCGACGAAGGGCGAGGTGCTGTTCGGCTGGCAGGAGGCCGACGAGGTGTTCGCCGGCACCGGGCGCGGCTGGGTGCACCGGCTGCGCAAGTCGGACGGCTCCGAGGTCGCCGCCTACCGCTGCGACGCCGCCGTGTTCTCCTGCGCGGCCTCCCCGGACGGCGAGTACGTCTTCGCCGGGGACAACCACTCCTCGGTGTACTGCTTCGCCGCCGACGGCACCCGGCTGTGGAAGCTCGCCACCGGCTGCGGCTCCGCGTACAGCATGCAGTACCGGGACGGCCGGCTCTACCTGGTGACCACCGACGGCTCGCTCGCCTGCCTGGACGCGAGCGAGCAGGCCGTCCGGGCGGCCGAGGCCGGGACGCTGCCGGCCACCGCCGAGGTGCTCGACGCGGGCTGGGAGGCGGTGCGGCCGGGCACGGCCCTGGAGACGGTGGTCGTCGGCACCGGCGGCCTGCCCGGCGGCGGGATCGAGGTCGAGTGCGTGCAGGACGGGGCCCGGCTGCGGGTGCGGGTGGTGTCGGCGGGCTTCGACCCGGGCCGGCGGGTGCAGTTCCCGAAGGACATCCGGGTCGCCGGGGCGCGGTACCTGGTCGCCGAGGTGCGGGAGTCCGCCTCGGGCGGCTTCTACCGGGCGCGCGGCGAGATCAAGCGTCTGCTCTGAACGCCCCCGGTGCGGCGGCGGCGGACGCCCGTCGCCGCCGCACCGGGCCCGGCTCAGGCCGGAGTTCAGCTCAGCCGCAGCACCAGCTTGCCGGTGTTCTCCCCGCGGAAGAGCATTCCGAGGACCGCCGGGAAGTCGTCCACCGTCCCCTCCACCACGTGCTCCTTGACCTTGATCCGGCCGTCCCCGATCCAGCCCGCGAGCTCCCGGGCCGCCTCCGGGTAGCGGGGCGCGTAGTCGAACACCACGAAGCCCTCCATCCGGGCCCGCCGCACCAGCAGTGACAGGTAGTTGGACGGGCCCTGCACGGCGGTCTCGTTGTTGTACTGGCTGATCGCTCCGCAGAGCACCACCCGGGCGTGCATCGCGAGCCGGGTGAGCGCGGCGTCCAGGACGTCCCCGCCGACGTTGTCGAAGTACACGTCGATGCCGTCGGGCGCGTGGTCGCGCAGCGCCTTGCGGACGTCCTCGGAGTGGTAGTCGATCGCCGCGTCGAAGCCCAGTTCCCCGGTGAGCAGCGCGCACTTCTCGGGGCCGCCCGCGATGCCGACCACCCGGCAGCCCTTGATCCTGGCGATCTGCCCGACCAGGCTGCCGACGGCCCCGGCGGCGCCGGAGACCACCACGGTCTCGCCCTCCTTGAGCGCCCCGACGTCCAGCAGCCCGAAGTAGGCGGTCATCCCGGGCATGCCGAGCGCGCCGAGGTACGTCGACAGCGGCGCGAGCGCGGGGTCGACCTTCAGCGCGCCCTTGCCGTCCGAGACCACGTACTCCTGGACGCCGAAGCTGCCGACCACGTGGTCGCCGACGCGGAACTTCGGGTGGTCGGACTCGACGACCTCGACCACGGACCCGGCCCGCATCACCTCGCCCAGCCCGACCGGCGGCAGGTAGGACGGCCGGTCGTCGAGCCACCCGCGCATCGCCGGGTCCAGCGACACGTACCGCGTCCGCCCCACGAACTGCCCGGGCCCGGCCGCCGGCACCGGCTCCGACCCGTGTGCCCAGTCCTCCGCCCGCACCTCCCCGACCGGACGGCGGGCGAGGCGGATCTGACGGTTGGTCGCGGTCATGACGTCTCCTGGGGGCGCGCGGGCCTGCACTGGACGCCCGAGTCTAAGCAAGCGCTTAGTCATCTGACCAGTGCCCGCCCGGCGCGTCGACGTCAGCGGCCTGGCCGGTAGTAGGCGTCGAGGGGTGCGCGCGCCTCGTCGAACAGGGCCGGGCCGTCCTGGGCCACCGTCGGCCAGGCGCCCGCCTGCGGGTTGAGCTCGACGAGTTGCTCGGTGGAGAGCGCGAAGACCACCCGGCCGAGGCCGGAGCGGACGATGCCGCCGGCGCACATGCCGCAGGGCTGGCAGCTGGTGTAGAGGGTGGTGCGCGCGGCCAGGTCCGGGTCGAGTTCGCGGGCCGCCCAGCGGGCGAGCTTCAGCTCCGGGTGGGCCGTGATGTCGTCGTCGCGCCGCACCGTGTTGTGCGCCTCGGCGAGGATCGCGCCGTCCGGGCCGGCCAGCAGGGAGCCGTACGGTGCGTCGCCCAGGGCGACCGCCCGGGCCGCGAGGGCGACGGCGCGCCGCAGGAGGGTTTCGTCGGCCAGGGTGATCACGGGCGGGCCTTCCATTGGGTGGCCACGGTGGTGAGCGCCCGCCAGGCCGCGCGGGGCCGACGGGTCTCCTCCGGATCGCCGTGGTAGGGGTCGAGGACGACGGTGTCCGCGCCGAGCAGCCGCAGCTGGTCGAGGTCGTCGAGGACCTGCTCGACGGTGCCGACCCCGGCGGGCCGCTCGGGATCGTCGACCGGCGCCTCGGTGATCCGCAGGGCGATGCGGGGGGAGAACCCCGGTAGCGAGTGCTCCGCCAGGATCGAGCGCATCAGGGGCAGGGGCAGCCGCAGCGGGTGCCAGGCGTCGCCGAACCTGACCGCGCGTCGGATCGCCGCCCCGCTGTGGCCGCCGACCCAGACGGGCGTCGGGGCGGCGTGGCTCCCGGTCCCCGTCCCCGTCCCCGTCCCCGGAGTCTCCGGACGCCAGGCGTCCCGCAGCACGCCCAGGTACTCGTCGGTCAGCCGGCCGCGCGCGGCGAACGGCACGCCGAGCGCGTCGAACTCCTGCCGCGCCCAGCCGACGCCCACCCCGAGGACGAACCGGCCGCCGCTGAGCCGGCTGAGGTTGGCGGCCAGCCGGGCCGTCAGCAGCGGGTGCCGGTAGGGCAGGATCAGCACGCTCGTGCCCAGCCGCAGGTCCGTGGTGAGGCCGGCCAGCCAGGACAGCGTGGTGAACGGCTCGTAGAACGGCTCCGGGTACCGCACGGACACGTCCGGGGTGATGGTCACGTGGTCCGACAGCATGAGGAGGTCGAAGCCGAGCCCCTCCGCGGTCCGCGCCCATTCACGCAGCACGCCGGGGTCCGTCCCGGGCCCGAAGTTCGGTACGTTGACGCCAAGTTGCATGGACCGAGGCTATCCCGGTGATCATGGCCGGCGGAACCGAACCATCCCGGTGATCACTGCCCTGTGCCGTGGTTCTGCCGGTAGAATCGCGGAATGGCCGTGAATCTCGACGACGTCGACTGGCAGATCATCGGACAGCTGCAACGGGAGGCCCGGATCTCCCTCAGCGAGCTGGGGCGGCGGGTGAACCTCAGCTCGTCCGCCACCACGGAACGGGTGCGGAACCTGGAGGCGCTGGGCGTCATCACCGGCTACCACGCCGCGGTCGACCTGGCCAAGGTCGGCTATCCCGTGCTCGCCGTCGTCCGGCTGAAGTACCCGGGCAACCGGCACGAGCCGCTGCGCCGGCTGCTCGCCGAGCGGCGGGAGCTCCTGGAGTGCCTGCGCACCACCGGCGACGACTGCTACACCCTCAAGGTCGCCGCGACCTCCATGGAGCATCTGGAGACGCTCGTGGACGAGCTGGCCGGCTTCGGCAGCACGACCACGAGCGTCGTCTACAGCCAGACGCTGCCCACCCGCGGCCCCGCCCGGCCCTGAGTCGCCGTGCCCTGAGTCTCCGTGCCCCGCTGCGCGCGAGGCCGCCGGGTCAGCCGCGCCCGGTCGAGGGCTGCCAGCCGAGGGCGGGGCCGAGGCGGGTGGCGAGGTCGGTGAGGATCTGCACGTAGTCCTGGTGGTCGAAGGTGAAGGGCAGGGCGAAGGCGACCTCGTCGACCTCCTGGTAGCCGGCGTGGGCGTGCAGCCGCTCGGCGATCTCCTCGGACGGGCCGACCAGGTCGGGCGCGAACACCATCCGGGCCGGGCCCTGCGGGGCGAGGGTGCGCGGGGTGCGGGCGAGGGCGTACGCCTGGTACTTGGCGCGCTGTTCGGGGGTGGCGCCGTCGGTGGGGATGACGACGAGGCCCTGGGAGACGCGGGCGCGCTCGCCGTCGGGGTGCTGGGCGCGGAAGGCGCGGATCTGGGTGCGCTGGATCTCGGCGAAGTCCTCGGACTCCCCGGGCTCCCCGGCCTTGACGATGCTGCTGGTGAGCAGGTTGAGCCCGTGCTCGCCGGCCCAGCGGGCGGAGCGCAGGCTGCCGGCGCCGTACCAGAGCCGGGAGGCGAGGCCGGGGGAGTGCGGCTGGACCCGGCGGGAGTACACCTCGATGCCCTCGGTGCCGGCGAAGTCGGAGGCGGGTTCGCCGCGGACGAGGCCGAGGAGGCGCTCGGCGCGGCCGGTCCCGAAGTCCTCGTGCTCGCCGGTGTCGGGGTAGAGCGTGCCGCGGACCCGGTCGTAGTGGGTGGGCGGGCCGACGCTGAAGCCGGGGTTGAGGCGGCCACCGGACAGGATGTCGACGGTGGCGAGGTCCTCGGCGAGGCGCAGCGGGTTCTCCCAGCCGAGCGGGGTGACGGCGGTGCCGAGGTGGATGCGGCTGGTGCGCTGGGAGGCGGCGGCGAGCACGGCGACGGGGGAGGAGATCCCGTACTGGAGGTGGCGGTGGCGCAGCCAGGCGCTGTCGAAGCCGAGCTGCTCGCCGAGGGTGATGAGGTCGAGGGTGGACTCGTGGCCCCGGCGCGGGTCGGCTTCGTCGAACAGTCCGATGGTCAGGAAGCCGAGTTTCCGCAGCGGTCGTGGGGTCGGCGGCATGGTGGGTGGCTCCGGGTGGTGTGAGGCGGCCCCGGGAGGGCCGGGCGGGTGGTGCCCGTCGAACGTACGCAGGCGGCTCGCGTCCCCACAAGATCGGCGCGGGATCGGACATCGGCGCGCAACACGGCGCAATCCCGTCTCCACATCGACCCGGTACGGGGCGGGGGGGGGGGGGGGGGGGGGGGGGGGGGGGGGGGGGAGGGGAGGGGGGGGGGGGGGGGGGGGGGTGGGGGGGGGGGGGGGGGTTGGTG
>NZ_JBWKER010000051.1:0-24576 GCF_056435345.1 Kitasatospora sp. NPDC043950 | reverse complement strand
AGACCACCCGGAACTCCCCCCCCCCCCCACCCCCCGCCCCCCCCCCCCCCCCCCCCCCCCCTGCCCCCTCCCCCGCCCCCCCCCCCCCCCCGCCCCCCCCCCCCCCGCGTCCGGGAGGGTCAGCAGCTGCGCAGCTCCGGGCTCTGGTTGCGGATCTGGTTGTGCAGCGAGGTGAACTCGCGGTAGGCGTCGCCGTCCTCGGTGCCGGGGCGGAAGGCGCCGACGCGGTGGCAGTTGACGAAGGCGAGCTTGACGCCGAAGTGGTCCTCCAGGCTGCCGCGGATGGCGTTGCTGGCGAGCGCGCGCAGCAGCTGGGCGCGCTCCTCGTCGGTGGGCGTGGTGTTGTCGGTGGTGAACTCGTCCTCGGTGGCGCTGAGTTCGGTGCTGAGCCCGGCGACGACCTGGTAGGCGTAGGGGAGGGAGGCGCGGACGGTGTCGAGGAAGTCGGCCTGGTTGACCCGGCCGTGCTCGGCCTGGGCGAGGAGGGCGGGGGAGACGTCGAGCGACATGGGTGTCCTCTTTCGCGGAGTCTGGTTATCGAAGATGAAAACCATTGCAAGATGGACTGTCGGCGATGTCCGGAGGCCCTGTCAAGTGCCGTCCCCCGAAGGGCTGACGGGCGGCGCCTCCCGGTCGGTCCTGATGACGAACAGGGCGATCAGCGCCGCGAGCACGGCGAAGGCCAGGCCCATGTCGAACGCCCTGGAGATGCCGTGCGCCAGCACCTCGGAGGAGTACGGCGCCGGCAGCTTTCCGGTGGCCCGGAACTGGGCCGCCTGCTGCGGGGTGGCCTGCCGCAGGAACGTGCCGACCTGTCGGCCGGCCTCGTTGCGGCCGGCCGCGCCGTAGACCGTGACCAGGATCGACAGCCCCAGCGAGCCGCCCACCTGCTGGGTGGTGTTGAGCATGCCGGTGGCCGCGCCGGTCTCGTGCGGGGCGACCCGGGAGACCACCGTCAGCGTGGCCGGGACGAAGATCGAGCCCATCCCGAGGCCGAACAGCAGGGTCGGGCCGAGGACCCCGGTCAGGTAGCCGCTGTGGGCGTCGAGCTGGGTGGACCAGAACGTCCCGCCCGCCACCAGCAGCGAGCCCACCACCAGGAACGGTCGGCGCCCGTACCGCAGCTGGGTGCGGGCGGCGAACTGGGCGGCGGCGACGCTCGCGGCGCTGATCGGCAGGAAGGCGAGGCCGGCCCGCAGCGGGCTGAACCCGAGGACGTCCTGCACGAACAGGGTCATGAAGAAGAAGATGCTGAACATGGTCGCGGCCACGCAGAGCAGCAGCCCGTAGGCGCCGGAGCGGTTGCGGTCGCGGAACAGGTGCAGCGGGGTGATCGGCTGCGGCGCCCGCCGTTCGTGGAACAGGAAGGCCGCCAGCAGCAGCGCGGCGAGGCCGAACGAGGTGAGCGTCACGGGGTCGGTCCAGCCGTGGTCGGAGGCCCGGATGAAGCCGAAGACCAGCGAGACCATGCCCGCGGTGGCGGCGAACGCGCCGGTCAGGTCGAAGCGTCCGGGGTGCCGTTCGGACTCGTTGATGTAGAGCGGCGCCAGCAGCGCGATCGCGATGCCGATCGGCACGTTGACGAACAGCACCCACCGCCAGGACAGCCAGGAGGTCAGGATCCCGCCGGCGAGCAGGCCGACGGCGCCACCCGCCCCGGCGACGGCCGAGTACACGCCGAAGGCGCGGTTGCGGGCCGGGCCCTCCGGGAAGTTGGTCGCGATCAGGGCGAGCGCGGTCGGCGAGGCGATCGCCGCGCCCAGGCCCTGGAGTGCGCGCGCGGCCAGCAGCCAGCCGGAGGACTGTGCGACGCCGCCGAGCAGTGAGGCGAGACTGAAGATCAGGACCCCGGCGACGAACACGCGCCGGCGCCCGAGGATGTCGCCCATCCGCCCGCCCAGCAGCAGGAGCCCGCCGAAGGCGAGGGTGTAGGCGTTGACGACCCAGGACAGGTCGGTGGTGTTGAACCTCAGCGCCTGCTGGATGTGCGGCAGGGCGATGTTCACGATCGTGACGTCGAGGACCACCATGAGCTGGGTGGCCGCGATGACGGTGAGGGCTGTCCCCGGGTGCTGGCCGCGTCGCGCGGGTGCGGGCGGCGCCGGGGCCAGGGCGCGCGAGGTGACCATGGCAGGTCCCCCAATGACTCGGGAGCGAATGACGGTGAGGGGGCGGGTCCGTCGAATGACACCGGCAGTATCCCCGGGGTATAGGGAACACAATCGTTCATTACCGACAACCGGCTGATTCCGGACCCGCACCACTCCGCCGGGCGTGGTGCGGCGGCGGAAAACCCGGGGCACGGCCCGCCGCGGTCGTGTCAGGATGCTCGGCATGTCTGCTCGTGCACTGAGCTTCGGCGCGGTCGCCGAAGCCTACGAACGTTTCCGGCCGGGGTATCCCGACGAACTCTTCGACACGGTGACGGCGTACGCGGGCCGGCCGGTGCGGACCGCCCTGGAGATCGGTGCGGGCACCGGAAAGGCGACCCGGCTGTTCGCCGGGCACGGGGTCGACGTCACGGCGACGGAGCCCGACGCGGCCATGCTCGCCGAACTGCGCAGGACGGCGCCCCCCAACGTGCGGACCGTCCGGGCCGCGTTCGAGGACCTGCGGCCGGGCGGGACGTACGGGCTGGTCTACGCGGCGGCGGCCCTGCACTGGACGCGCCCGGAGGGCCGGTGGTCGCGGGTGGCCGAACTGCTGGAGCCGGACGGCGTGTTCGCCAACTTCGGCGGTCCGTTCCAGCCGGCCGACCCGGCCGTCGAGGAGGCCGTGCGGGCGGCCCGGGCGCCGTTCCTGGAGAGCGACGACGTCCCGTCCCCGGACGGGACCGCCCCCGAGGAGGAACTACAGTGGCCAGGAACGGAGTTGGAGCGGTCCCGGCTGTTCCGTGACGTCCGGCAGTCCGTCATCCGGCGGCGCCTGCTCGTGAGCGCCCCGTACTACCTCGGCCACCTGTCGACCATCTCGGCGTACCTCCAACTGCCGCCGCCGAGGCGGCGGCAGGCCTTCGACGCGATCGCGCGAGTGTTGCCCGAGACGGTCGAGGTCGCGGCCGACCTCACCGTCCATCTCGCGCGCCGGTGATCCGGGCGGCCGGGGCACCGGCTGTGACGTCGAACAGCGGCGCCCGGCCCGCCGCTGTCGCGGCCGGCCGGGCGCCGTGGGGGAGAAGCGGGGATCAGCCCTCCTGGGCGAGGCTCTTCATGTCCTCGTAGCCCATACCGAGCTTGCTGAACACCTGCTGCTGCTCCAGGGGCAGGCCGAGGCCCTTCAGCTCCTCGGCCTGGGCCGGGGTCAGGGGCTTGCCGGGGGTGAGCGCCGGGGTGGTCGGGGCGGTGCCGCCCTTGCCCCCGCTGGTGGCGCCGGAGGTGAGGAGGCTGAGCATCGCGCTCTGGATGTCGTCGCTGGTCAGCGCGACGGCGTCGGCGGGGGCCTCGACGGTCGGGGCGTTCTGGTTGAAGGCGAGCTTCACCGGGAAGTTGACGCCCGGTCCGGCCTTCGCCTCCAGCTGGGCGAGGTCGAAGGTGGCGGCGGAGAGCTTGCCGTCCTTCAGGTAGAGGTCGGCGCCGACCTTGTCCTCGCGCACGGTGCTCGGGACGGAGGTGGGGAGCTTCCCGAACTGCTGGGGGAGCTTGGTGGCCAGCGGCTTGAGGGCCTTCAGCAGTTCGTCGGCCAGCTGGCGGCCCGGGGCGCTCATCCAGATGTGCTCGGCGCCGTCCTTCTTGCCCTTGTCCTCGAAGGTGACGGTGCGGGACAGCACGTCCTTGAGGGAGTTGGTCAGCTGCTTGGCGGACTCCGGGTCCAGCGAGGGCTGTGCGCTCGGGGTGGCCTTGGCGCCGTCGAACTTCTTGGCGTCGTCGGCGAGCTTCTGGAGGTCGAAGGAGACCCACTTGCCGGCCAGCACGTCCTTGACCGGCTTCAGTTCTGCGGGCAGGCCGCTGCTGATGGCGTCGACCTGCGACGGGTCCTCGCCGACCAGCTTCACCAGGCCCTTGGCGTCGGCCCGCAGGAACGCCTTGGCGTCGACCTGGCGGTACTCCAGCAGCGCGGTGCCCTTCCGGTCGGAGAGCACGTAGGACAGGCGCACCGACTTGTCGAGCGTCAGGTCCTTGTCGGCACCGCTGCTTTGCGCGTTCTTGAAGGTGTCGAGGTCCTTCAGCGGCTTGTCGGCGGATATCGCGACGGAGAAGTTCAGCCCGGACACGGCGTCGGCGCTCTTCGGATCGACCTTGTCGCCGGTGGCCGCGCCGAAGGCGGTGATCTGCTCGGGGGTGGCGTCCACGGAGAACGTGAGGCCGGCGGCCTTGCCCTCGCCGACCTTGGTGAAGGCCTTGGACACCTTCTGCGCGGCGGACAGCTGCTCGACGGTGCCGCAGGCGGCCAGGCCGGCGGCGAGCACGGATGCGGTGACGGCGACGGGAACGGTTCCGCGCGCGGCCCGGCGAATGGCGGTGTTGATGGTACGTCTCCTGTGTAACGGGGCCTGACCACATGGTCAGACCAGTCCCTCCCCGGTGGCGTCGAGCGCCACAGTGCTTACACATTTGATCACATCATCGGCAAGGGGGTGGCCGATTAATTTCGGACCGGCTCAGCCTCGGCCGAGGCGCAGCGCGGTGTCGATCAATGGCACATGGCTGAAGGCCTGCGGGAAGTTGCCGACCTGGCGCTTGAGCCGCGGGTCCCACTCCTCCGCCAGGAGCCCGAGGTCGTTGCGGATGGACAGCAGCTTGTCGAACAGCTGGTGCGCCTCGTCCGTCCGGCCGATCATCGCCAGGGCGTCGGCCAGCCAGAACGAGCAGGCCAGGAAGGCGCCTTCGTCGCCCGGCAGGCCGTCCACCCCGCCGCTGGTGGGGTAGCGCAGCACGAAGCCGTCCTCGGTGGACAGTTCGCGCTGGATCGCCTCGACGGTGCCGATGACGCGCTTGTCGTCCGGCGGCAGGAAGCCGACCTGGGGGATGAGCAGCAGGGAGGCGTCGAGTTCCTGAGAGCCGTAGGACTGGGTGAAGGTGTTGCGCTCCGGGTCGTAGCCGTGGGTGCAGACGTCCTCGTGGATGGTGTCGCGCAGGGCGCGCCAGCGCTCCAGCGGCCCCTCGCAGTCGGTCTGCTCCAGCAGTTGGACCGTCCGGTCGACGGCGACCCAGGCCATCACCTTGGAGTGGACGAAGTGCCGGCGCGGGCCGCGGACCTCCCAGATGCCCTCGTCCGGCTCCTGCCAGTGCTCCTCCAGCCAGGAGATCAGCCGCAGTTGCAGCAGGTGGGCGTGGTCGTTGCGGGCCAGGCCGGTGTGCTGGGCGAGGTGCAGGGCCTCGACGACCTCGCCGTAGACGTCGAGTTGGAGCTGCCCGGCGGCGCCGTTGCCGATCCGGACGGGGCGGGAGCCCTCGTAGCCGGGCAGCCAATCGAGTTCGGTCTCCACCAGCTCCCGTTCACCGGCGATGCCGTACATGATCTGGAGGTTCTCCGGGTCGCCGGCGACGGCGCGCAGCAGCCACTCGCGCCAGGCCTTGGCCTCGTCGCGGTAGCCGGTGCGCAGCAGCGAGGAGAGCGTGATGGTGGCGTCGCGCAGCCAGGTGTAGCGGTAGTCCCAGTTGCGGACGCCGCCGATGTCCTCGGGCAGCGAGGTGGTGGGGGCGGCGACGATGCCGCCGGTGGGGGCGTAGGTGAGGCCCTTGAGGGTGATCAGGGAGCGGATCACGGCCTCGCGGTAGGGGCCCTGGTAGGTGCACTGGGCGGCCCAGTCGCGCCAGAACTCCTCGGTGGCGGCGAGTGCCTGCTCGGCGTCCGGCCGGTCGGGCGCGCCGAGGTGGGAGGCCTGCCAGGTGAGGGCGAAGGCGATCCGCTCGCCTGCGGTGACGGTGAAGTCGGCGTAGGTGGTCAGGTCGCGGCCGTAGGTCTCGGACTCGCCGTCCAGCCACACCGAGTCGGGCCCGGCCACGGCGACGGTGCGGGTTCCCGTGCCGTCCGTGACCTTGTGCACCCAGGGCACGACGCGCCCGTACGAGAAGCGCATCCGCAGGGCCGAGCGCATCCGGACGGTGCCGGACACGCCCTCGACGATCCGGATCAGCTGCGGGGCCGCCGTGCCGCGCGGCGGCATGAAGTCGACGACCCGGACGGTGCCCCCGGCGGTGTCCCATTCCTGTTCCAGGATCAGGGAGTCGCCCCGGTAGCGCCGCCGGTGGGCGGGCGGGGCGTCACCGGGGGCGATCCGCCAGAAGCCGTGCTCGTCCGTGCCCAGCAGGCCGGCGAAGACGGCCGGGGAGTCGAAGCGGGGCAGGCACAGCCAGTCGACGGCGCCGTCCCTGCCGACCAGGGCGGCGGTCTGCATGTCGCCGATCAGCGCGTAGTCCTCGATACGGGCGGGCACGTGGTTCTCCAAGAAGGGTTCACAGGAAGGTTCGGCAGAGGGGGTGTACCGGCCGGGCCGGGCCGGGCCGGGCTCACTCCTTGAGCGAGCCCGAGTTGGCGCCGCGCACGAAGTGGCGCTGGAAGCAGAAGAACAGGATCGCCACCGGGAGGGTGGAGACCAGCGCCGCCGCCAGCTTGAGCGGGTACTGCGTCCCGGAGCCGAGGCCGCCGGAGACGAAGTGCGCCAGGCCGGTGGTGAGGGTGTCGTGCTCGCTGGACTGGGTGGAGACCAGGAAGTGCGTGAACTCGTTCCAGGAGCCCTGGAAGGAGAGCACGGTGAGCGTGATCAGCGAGGGCCGGGACATCGGCAGGACGACGGACCAGAAGATCCGGAACGTCCCGGCGCCGTCGATCCGTGCCGCCTCCTCGATCTCGCGCGGCACCGACTCGAAGAACTGCTTCATGATGAAGATCCCCGCGGCGTCGACCAGCAGCGGCAGGATCATGCCGCTGTAGCTGTCGAACATGCCGAAGCTCTTCAGCACCAGGAACTTCGGGATCAGCAGCACCACGCCCGGCACCGCCATCACGGCCAGCACGAAGGCGAACAGCAGCCGGCGGCCCGGGAACCTGATCCGGGCCAGCGCGTAGCCCGCCATCGAGTCGAACAGCACCCGGCCGGCCGTCACCAGGACGGTCACCACCACGCTGTTGCCCAGCCAGCGCAGGAACGGGATGTTCTCGACGCCCTCCGCCAGGCCGAACAGCCGCCGGTAGGAGGCCAGGGTGCCGCCGTCGGGCAGCACCGACATCGGGTGGGCGGCCGCGTCCGGGTCGGTCTTGAAGCTGTTCACCAGTTGCAGCAGGAACGGCAGCAGGTAGAGCAGCGCGAAGCCGAGCAGGACGGTGTACCCGAGGAGCCGCAGCGGCCGGGGGAAGCGGCCGAGGATCGGCTTGTCCACGGCGGGCTTGCGGTCAGCGTGCGGCACGGCGGGCTCCCTTCGGGCTGCGGCGGGGCTTGCCGTCCCGCTCCCGCAGGACCCACCGCTGGACGGCGGTGAGCAGCAGGATCAGGCCGAGCAGGACGAACGCGATGGCGGCGCCCTGCCCGAAGTCGGCGTTGTCGAAGCCGGCCGAGTAGGACAGGTAGGCGGGCGTCAGGGTGGTGTTGCCGGGCGCGCCCTTGCCCATCACGTACACCTGGTCGAAGACCTGCCAGGTGGAGATCAGGCCGAGGGTCAGCACCAGGAACAGGACGGGCCGCAGGGCGGGCAGGGTGACGTGGCGCAGCAGCTGGCGGCGGTTGACGCCGTCGAGCGCGGCGGCCTCCTCCAGTTCGCGCGGGATGTCCTGGAGGGCGGCGAGGAAGATCAGCATGAAGGTGCCGGAGGTGGTCCACACCGCCATCAGGATCAACGTGCACATCGCGACCGAGGGCCCGGCGAACCACTCCGACCAGGACAGCCCGAGCGGGCCGCCCGTGCCCGGAGCGGGCTGGTCCAGGCCGAACCAGCCGAGCACCAGCCAGATCACCCCGCGCGGGTCGGCGAACCAGTTCGGCCCCTTGACCCCGAGCCAGCCCAGCATCCGGTTGACGGCGCCGCTGCCCTGGAAGAGGAACAGGAAGACCGTCGAGATCGCGATCGAGCTGGTGACGGACGGGAAGTAGAACACCGTGCGCAGGGCGCCCCGGCCGCGCAGCATCCGCTGGTTGACCAGGATGGCGAGCAGCAGCGCCAGCACCGTCTGCAGCGGCACCGTCAGCAGGACGTAGTACAGCGTGTTGCGCATCGAGGTGGCGAACAGCGTGCGGTCCAGGCCGTCCTCGGCGAACAGCCGGCGGTAGTTGTCCAGGCCGATGAAGTCCGCGCTGCCGCTGAACGGGTTGGACTGGCCGTCCCAGTGCAGCAGGCTGACCCACAGGGCCATCCCGATCGGCAGGACCATGAAGAGGCCGAGGACCAGGACCATGGGGCCGGCGAACAGCCAGCCCCATGCTCCCTCGCGCAGGCTGCGCCGGCGTGTCGTGCCGGTGGAGCTGTTACTTGGCATTCTTGATGGCCTGCTCGCCGTTGCGCTGGAGGGTGGCCAGGATGGCCGCCGGGTCGCCGGTCTTCAGCGACTGGAGGTCGGTGTTGAACTGGGTGAGCACCTTGGTGAACCCGGCGATGGTGACCGGCGCCTGGGCGTTGGCGACGCCGTCGACCCAGGCCTTGGACTCGGGGTACTTCTGGGCGTAGGCGCTCAGCGCGCTGGTGCGCGAGGGCATCACGCCGAAGGCCTGGGCGAACTCCAGCTGCTGGTCGGCGGAGGCGAGGTGCTTGACCAGGTCGACCCCGGCCGCCTGGTGCTGGCTCTTGGCGGCGATGCCCCAGCAGTTGCTGAAGGCGAGGGTGCCGGGGCCGGCCGGGCCGGCGGGCAGCGGGAGCACCTTGTACTGGACGTTCGGGTAGTCCTTGGCCATCGCGCCCTTGAGCCAGTTGCCCTCGATGGTCATCGCGGCCTTGCCCTTGCCGAGCGCCTCGCCGCCCCAGCCGGCGTCCACCTCGGCGACGTACTTGGCCGAGCCGGCCTTCATCATCGACTGCACGTACTCCAGCGCCTGCTTGTTGGCCGGGCTGTCGGCGGTCATCGCGGTCTGCTCGGGGTTGGTGATCCAGCCGCCGGCCTCCTTCAGCAGGGCGCCGAGCCGCTGGTAGTCGGGGGCGGTCACCAGGCCGGTCACGCCGTCCTTGGTGAGCTTGGCGGCGTCGTCGGAGAGCTGCTGCCAGCTGGTCGGGTAGTCGGCCTCGGTCAGGCCGGCCTGCTGCCACAGCGTGGTGTTGATCGCCAGGCCCAGGGTGGAGGTGTCCTTGGGCAGGCAGGTGAGCTTGCCGTCGTAGCTGAAGGCCTTGCGCAGCGGCTCGGAGAAGTCCGCGGCGTCCGGGATCTGGTCGCCGTAGGCGTACAGCGAGCCGCCCTTGGCGTAGTTCGCGAACTGGTCGGAGTTGACGTAGAAGAGGTCCGGCGGGTTGCCGCCGGCGAAGGCCTGGCCGAGCTGCTGGTTGATGTCGCTGGCGATCTGCACGGTGACGGTGTTGCCGGTCTTCTTGGCCCAGTCGGCCGTGGCGGCCTTGACCGCGGCCGTCTCGGACTCGCCGGAGGTGGCGATCAGCACCGTCAGGCTCTGGTTGCCGCCGGAGGACTGCTTGGCCGGTGAGTCGCCGAAGCCGCCGGAGGAGGAGCAGCCGGTGACGGCGCCGAGGGCGACGGCCGTGCAGACGGCTGCCGCGGCGAGGGTGCGGGAGGTGGCCATGCGGGATCTCCTTGCGAGGGTGGGTGGGGGGAGTGGGCGGAGATGGTTCGGGGGAGTGGCGGTCAGACGCTTTCGCGCAGGACCAGCTCCGGTTCCAGGAGCACGTGTTCGGTCGGCCGGTGGCGGTCGCCGAGGCGTTCCAGCAGCAGTCGCATGCACTCGCGGCCGACCGCGTCGAGCGGTTGGGCGAGGCTGGACAGCGACGGGAACAGCAGGGGGGCGACCGGCGAGTCGTCGAAGCCGATGACGGCCGCGTCCGGGCCGGGGGCGCGGCCGTCGCGGCGCAGCGCCTGGTACCAGCCGAGCGCCAGGGTGTCGCTGGCGGTCACGACCGCGGTCGCGCCGGTCGCGAGCAGCCGTTCGGCGGCCTCGGTGGCGCTCGCCTGGTCGTCCGGGCTCTCGGCCCGGCGGCCCCGGGCGGGCAGGCCCAGTTCGCGCATCGCGCTCTGCCAGCCGCGGGCGCGGTCGTCGCCGACGCCGGAGCCCTTCGGCCAGCCGAGGAAGCCGATCTTGCGGTGGCCGAGCCCGGCCAGGTGCCGGACGGCGGCCGAAGTCCCGGCGGAGCCGTCGACGTCGACCCAGTCGCCGACGTCCCGGCCGGACCAGGTGCGGCCGAAGGCGACGTAGGGGACGCCGCGTTCGTGCAGCCAGCCCTGGCGGCGGTCGCCGCGGTCGGTGCCGCTGAGTACGAAGCCGTCCGCGCCGTGCTCGTCGAGCAGCTGCTGGTAGCTGGTGAGTTCGTCGTCCCCGGGGGCGACGGCGAACAGCACCACCCGGTAGCCGGCCTGGTCGGCGGCCTCGGAGAGCGAGTGCAGGAACTGGTCCAGGACCGGGGTCGGGACGCCGGTGCTGCTGGAGCGGATGCCGTAGCCGATCAGCCGGCTGGCCCTGGTCTTGAGGGCCTGCGCGGCCCGGTGCGGGCGGTAGCCGAGCTCGTCGATCGCGCGCTGGACCCGCTCCAGCGTCTGCGGGCGCAGCAGCTCGGGCGAGTTGATCGCGTTGGACACCGTCTGACGGCCCACGCCGGCCCGGGCGGCGACCATTTCCAGGGTCGCGGCGGACCCTGTCCTGGGCCGGGGCGATGAGTGTGCATGCATGACGGCGATCCTAGGTTCTGTCTTCATTGACAAGATCTTGGAGCGTTCCAATACGGGGTTCCATCTTCCCCACCAGGGGGGTTAATGTCTTGGAACGCTCCAATGGCAGAAAGGTTGCGCCCGAGTGGAAGCAACTGTCAAGCCCCAAAACGAGGATGAAGAGACCATGTCAGCGATCGCCCTGCAGCCGTTCCTGCACGACGCCCAGCTCTCCGTGGCCGCCCCGAGCTTCTGTGCCTCGCGCCCGGACGGGCGGATCGGCGAAGGCGCGGACGGCTTCTACCACGGGGACCGCCGGATCCTCTCCCGCCTGGAGGCCGGTGTCGCCGGGATCCCCAACGCCCCCGTCGCCACCGCGCACGGCGAGGACGGGCGCACCACCTTCGTCACCGTGCTGCGCGGCATCGCCGAACTCACCCCCGACCCGGCCGTCACCCTGGAACGCCGCCGGGAGCTGCACCCCGGCCGCCTCGTCGAGCGGTACACCGTCCGCAACGCGGGCGACCTCACCGCCCGCCTGCGCCTGGACCTGCGCGCGGAGAGCGACTTCGCCGCGATGGACTCCGTCAAGGCCGGCCGCACCACCCAGGCCCTCACGCCCACCGCCGGCCCGAACGGCCTGCGCTGGAGCGAGGGCCCGCTCAGCGCCGCCCTCACCGTCGAGCCGGCGCCCGACCACCTCGCCGCCGACACCGGCACCCTGGGCTTCGACCTCGAACTCGCCCCCGGCCAGACCTGGCAGGCCGTCCTGGAGTGCACCGCCGAGCACCGCGACGGCGACCTCTTCCCCGCCCCGGCCGCCGACGCCGCCCCGTGGCGCACCCCCGGGATCACCGGCCGCGACCACCACCTCGCGCACTGGATCGCCCGCTCCCACCACGACCTGCGCGGCCTCCTGCTCACCGACCCGCTGGAGCCCGCCGACCACTTCCTCGGCGCCGGGGCCCCCTGGTTCCTCACCCTGTTCGGCCGCGACTCGCTCTGGGCGGCCCGGATGATGCTCCCGCTCGGCACCGATCTCGCCGCCGGCACGCTGCGTACCCTGGCCCGCCGCCAGGGCCGCGCCCTCGACCCGGCCACCGAGGAGCAGCCCGGCAAGATCCTCCACGAGGTCCGCCGCGACGAGCAGCACCTCGACAACGGCTCCCACCTGCCGCCCTGCTACTTCGGCACGGCCGACGCCACCCCGCTGTGGCTCACTCTGCTGCACGACGCCTGGCGCTGGGGCATGCCCGAGGACCAGGTCGAGGCCCTGCTGCCGCACGCCGAGGCCGCCCTCGCCTGGCTGGCCGACCACGCCGACGCGGACGGCGACGGCTTCCTGGAGTACGTCGACAGCTCCGGCAAGGGGCTCTCCAACCAGGGCTGGAAGGACTCCTCCGACAGCATCCGCTTCCGCGACGGCCGGATCGCCGACGCCCCCATCGCGCTCAGCGAGGTCCAGGCCTACGCCTACGAGGCCGCCGTCGCCTCCGCCGCCCTGCTGGAGGCCTTCGGCCGGCCCGGCGCCGACCGCTGGCGGCAGTGGGCGGAGGAACTGCGGCTGCGCTTCCGCGACCGGTTCTGGACCGAGGACGCGCACGGCCCGTACCCGGTGGTCGCCCTCGACGGCGGCAAGCACAAGGTCGACTCGATCGCCTCCAACATGGGCCACCTGCTCGGCACCGGCCTGCTCGACCCGCAGGAGAGCGCCCTGGTCGCCGGCCGGCTCACCGCCCCCGGCATGGACAGCGGCTTCGGGCTGCGCACCCTGGACGCCGCCGCGACCGGCTTCAACCCGCTCGGCTACCACACCGGTTCGGTCTGGCCGCACGACAGCGCCATCGCCGTCCACGGCCTCGCCCGCGCCGGGCTGCACGACGCCGCCGCGCCGCTGGCCGCGGGCCTGGTCCGCGCGGCGGCGGCCTTCGACCACCGCCTGCCCGAACTCTTCGGCGGCCACCCGCGCGCCGAGGTCGCCCGCCCCGTCCCCTACCCGGCCTCCTGCCGCCCGCAGGCCTGGGCCGCCGCCGCCTCCGTCCAGGTGGTGCAGGCACTGCTCGGCCTGGAGGCCGACGCCCCCAACCGGCGGCTCCGGGTGCGGGCCCAGCTCCCGGCCGGCTACGAGTCGCTGACGTTCACCGGCCTGACGGTGGCCGGCCTGCCGATCGAGGTGTCCACCGACCACACCGGAGCCGTCGACCTGCGCGCCCCGCAGGGCTTCACCGTCACCACGGACCGCTGACGCGCACCCCGCCGGCCCGCCGCCGCGCCCGGCCCGGCCGGCGGGGAGCAGACCGTCCGGGCGCGGGCCGGCTCAGCCGCGTTGCACGGTGAACTGGTCCACGGCGGTGCCGTCCTCGGTGATCGAGCGCACCGCCATGCGGGCTGGTTTGCCGGCGGCGGCGGGCGTCACGTCGACCGCCACCAGGCAGTAACCGGTGTAACGGACCCTGGACCAGGTGACCTTGACGGTCTGGTTGTGGCCGGTCGGATCGGCGACCACCATCGGGACGGGGGAGTCGTTCTTCGTCTCGTGCCCGAGGTAGGTGTCGGCGACGGGGAAGGAGTAGACCCCGCCGCCACCGCCGCCCGCGACGACGTACGTGGTGCCGTCCTTCAGGGGATTGACGGTGTCTCCGGAGGCGACCTTGCGGGTGGGCTTGCCGGAGCGGATGGGGTCGGTCCGCTCGTAGACGTGGTTGTGGCCGCTGAGCACCAGGTCCACCTGGTACTTGTCGAACAGCGGGGCCCAGTCCTGCTGCGCGCCGAGTTCGGCTCCGTTGTCGTGGCAGGTGGAGTACGTGCACTGGTGCAGGTAGACGACGACGAAGTCGATGGTGGTGTCGGCGCGGAGCGCGGCGAGCCGGCTCTCCAGCCACTTCTTCTGCTTGCCCTTGGTGTAGTTCAGGTTGGCCGCGGTGTTGTAGCAGATGTCGTTGCCGTCGAGGCTGATCAGGCCGACGTTCTGGCAGCGCCAGGAGTAGATCCCGGTGGACTGGACCCAGGCGTTGTCGGGCATCGTGAACCGGGCGCGGACGCCCCCGTAGCCGTCGGCCCCGTACCAGGCCTCCATCTCGTGGTTGCCGATCGCCATCATCCACGGGGTCCGGGAGGCGACGGGGTCGTTCTGCACGAAGAAGGAGTCCCACAGGCGGGCGTCGTAGGGGTCGCTGGTCTTGCCGCTGCCGCCGCTGTTGGCGTACGAGAGGTCGCCCATGTGGAGGTGGAAGGCGGGGTCGAGGCCGGCGATCAGGTTGGCGGTGGCGGCTGCGTTGTACCCGACGCCCTGGTCGCCGAAGGCCGTGAAGGTGAACCCGGTGCCGCGGCCGGGGGCGGGCGCGGTGCGGAAGCTCGCCACGTCGCCGAGCTGGGCGCGCTGCCCCGCGGGGTCGTAGCCCTGGTGGCCGACGACGTAGTAGTACGTGGTGTCCGGGATCAGCTGGTCCACCTGCGCGTGCAGGTAGTACTGGGTGACGGTGGTGGGCTTGACCAGGGGCTGGTCCTCGACCGGGTGCTGCCAGGACAGCTTGCTGACCAGGGTGCGGACCTCGGCGGCGATCGGGGAGCCGAAGTCGCCGGGCTGGAGGCCGATCCGGACGAAGGGGGCGGTCACCGCGCCCGGCACCTGCCAGGAGACGACGACCTGTTGGGAGGGATCGGCCCCGAAGGCCAGGTGCCGGCCGAAGGGGCGCAGCGCGGACCCGGCGGTCCGGTCGCTGCGGGGTGCGGGGAGGGTCGGGGTGTCGAGGGCGGTCGGGCGGGGGGCGGCCTGGGCGGCGCCGGGCAGCAGGAGGCTGCCCGCGGCGAAGGCGGCACCGCCCGCCGCGCTCACTCGCAGGAGGTCGCGCCGGGAGTGCCGTGTGGTCTCGGACATGACATTAAGTTAGGAAACATCCCTAACCTTTGACAAGAGGGCGGACACGTGCGGATTCGGCCGCACCGCACGCCAGTTGGGGGTGCTCGGGCATCGAGGCGACGGTGCCCGGACATCGGGGCGGGGGCGCTCCCCGCCTCGGGAGCGCCGCCACCTGCTCGGTTGCGGCCCGGCGGGAGGGACGTGAACGCGCGGGCCGATGTCCGGATAACCCACCGGGCCGTCCGTATCGCCCCTCGGTCCGGCCCGGCCCCCACGCCTACGGTCGAGGCCATGAACGAACCCCTCAGCCCCGACGACCTCGCCGCCTACCACGAGAACGGCTTCCTCCTCGTCAAGAACCTGATCAGCCGACAGGAGGCGGCGGCGATGCGGGAGGAGTGCCACGCCCTGGCCGCCCGCCTCGACTCCGACGCCGACCCGACCTGGGCCAGCGCGCGCACCGTCGCGGGTGCGTCCGCCGGACGCACGGCCCTCAAGCACGCCCACGACGCGCAGTTCCACTCGGCGGCCTTCGCCCGGCTGCTGGTCGACCCCAGGTTCACGGACGTCGCGGCCGCACTGCTCGGTGGGCCCAACCTCCAGTTGCACCACACGAAGATGTTCATCAAGCCTCCGGAGACCGGCTCCCCCTTCCCCCTGCACCAGGACCACCCGTTCTTCCCGCACGCCCGGCACACCGTCGCGGCCGCGGTCTTCCACTTCGACGACGCCCCGGAGGAGAAGGGCTGCATCAGGGCCGTCCCCGGCAGCCACCGGAAGGGCCCGCTGCCGCACGTCGAGGACGGCAGCTGGCACCTGCCGCCCGACACCTGGCCGCTCCAGGACGCCCGGCCGTGCCCGGCGGAGGCCGGCGACGTCCTGTTCTTCGGCTACCTCACCGTGCACGGTTCGGGGCTGAACACCTCCGACCAGGCCCGCACCACCTGGCTGGTACAGTTCCGGGACCCTGCGGACCGGCCCACCACGGACGATCACACCTGGTCCCTCGGTCAGGGCATGATGCTGCGGGGCGTCGACCCCACCGCGCGCAGGACGGACGGGGCGGGCGAGCCGAGATGACCGAACTGGCCCGGGCGGGCGCCGCCCTGCCCCTGCTCAACTCCGTGCGGCTGGGCACCACCCTCGCCGGACGACGGGTCGAGTTCGTGGACTGGGGGTTCTACCCGCCCGAGCCATGGCGCAACTACTGGCACAGCCACTCCTACTTCGAGTTCTGCTACGCCTACGCCGGGCGCGGGACGTTCCGGCTCGGCGCGCTGGAGCACCCGGTCGGAGCCGGCGAGCTGTTCCTGGCCCGCCCCGGCGAGGTCCACGAGATCACCACCGACGCCCGGGACCCGCTCGGCATCGTCTTCTGGTCCTGGACGATGGTCCCCGAACGCGGTCCGCGCGGGGCCGCCGGGCCCGGCTCCCCGGAGACCGCCGCCCTGCTCGACGCCGTCGCGGCCGGCCCGCGCCAGGTCGTCCCGGCCGCCGGAACCCCGCTTCCCCGGCTGTTGGCGACACTCGCCGAAGAGGCCGCGGCTCCGGGGCCGGCCAGCCCCGACCTGCTGGCCGCCCTCGGCCCCGCACTGGTCCTCACCTGCGCCCGCGTCGTCGCCGGCCTGCCCGACGCCCCGCGCCCGACGCCCGTGCCGGGTGGGCGCGCGGCGGCGGTCGCCGCGCGGATGACCCGCTACCTGGACGACAACTTCGACCGCCCGGTACGGGTACGGGACGTCGCCACCCAGGTCCACCTGAGCGAGCGCCACGCAGCACGGCTCTTCCAGCAGGAGACGGGGTGCACGATCATCGCCTACCTGACCCGCCGACGGCTGGACGTCGCCGCGCAGCGCCTGGCCGATCCCGCGCTGCGCCCGCTGTCCGTCGCGGCCGTCGCCCGCTCCTGCGGCTATGCGGACACCCGGCACTTCAGCACCGCGTTCCGGCGTTACTGGGGAGCGCTCCCGACGCAGGTGCGGGCCGGGGGCGGCACCACCCACGGCCTGTCCGCGGACCGCGGCGCGATCCGGTAGCCGGTGGCCGACCACGCCGGGGCCGGGCGGGGCCGGGGCCGGGCGTCGGTTCTTGGGCGGATCGGCCTAGTCGGCCCCGCGAGCCGTGGCTGCGACGGCGACGGCCGCCCTACCGTGGGCGAATGACCGATCATCAGACCGCGCGACCCGCGATGGGCCGGGCGGGTTACCTCGGGGCGGCCGCCGGCTTCGCCGTCTGCATGGCGGGCACCACCCTGCCCACCCCGCTGTACGGGCTGTACCAGGAGCAGATCGGCTTCTCCGAACTGATGGTGACGGTCGTCTTCGCCATCTACGCCTTCGGCGTCATCGGCGTCCTGCTGCTCGTCGGCAACGTCTCCGACTCCGTCGGACGCCGGCCCGTCCTGCTCTGCGGACTGGCGCTCGCGGCGTGCAGCGCCGTCGCCTTCCTGGCCGAAGGCGGCCTCCCGCTGCTGGCCCTGGGCCGCCTGCTGTCCGGCCTGTCCGCGGGCCTGTTCACCGGCACCGCCACCGCGTACGTCCTGGAGCTCGCCCCACCCGGACACCAGGCCCGCGCGGGCTTCGTCGCGACCGCCGCCAACATCGGCGGCCTGGGCTGCGGACCGGTGCTGTCGGGACTGCTCGCCGAGTACACGCCCCACCCCCTGACCCTGCCGTTCGCCGTGCACCTGGTGCTGCTCGCCGCCTCCTTCACCGTCACCTGGCTCCTGCCGGAGACCGTCACCGGCGCCCGCCCGCTGCGCACCGCCCGGCCGCGCCGGCCGTCCCTGCCGCCGGAGGTCCGCGGGGTGTTCGTCCCGGCCGGCCTCGCCGCGTTCGCGGGCTTCTCCCTGCTGGGCGTCTTCACCTCCGTCAGCCCGGCCTTCCTCGCCCAGCGGCTGGACGTCCACAGCCCGGCCGTCGTCGGCCTGATCGTCTGCACGGCCTTCTTCGCCTCCACCCTCGGCCAGCTCCTGGTGCCCCGGCTGGGCACCGCCCGGGCGATCCCGGTCGGCTGCCTGGTGCTCATCGCCGGGCTGGCCCTGATGGCGGGCTCCCTCGCCTGGACGGCCCTGCCCCTGCTGGTGCTCAGCGCCCTGGTGGGTGGCGCCGGCCAGGGCATGGGCCTGCGCGGAGCCGTCGGCGAGATCGCCGCCGCGGCTCCCGCCGAGCACCGCGGCGGCGCCCTGTCGGCGCTCTTCGTGGTCGCCTACTTCGGCATCTCGATCCCGGTGATCGGTATCGGCCTGCTCACCGCGCCGATCGGCCTGGCCCGCGCCGGCCTGGTCTTCACCGCCTGCATGGCCCTGCTCGCCGCCGCCTCCGGCGCCTACCTGCTGCGCCGGGCCCGCGCCGGCTCCTGAACCGGCCGCGGCCCGGTGGCGCCCGCCCGCTTCCACGCGCTCTCGCGCAGCAGCCGCAGGCCGTTGAGGCCGACGATGACGGTCGAGCCCTCGTGGCCGAGGACGCCGAGCGGCAGGGGCAGGGTGGCGACCAGGTCCCACACGACCAGGCCGGAGATGAACACCGAGGCGATCACCAGGTTCTGGACGACCAGCCGCCGGGCCGCCAGGGACAGCGCGATCACCGTGGGGACGGTCGCGAGTTCGTCGCGGACGACGACCGCGTCGGCGGTCTCCAGCGCCAGGTCGGAGCCCGCCCGGCCCATCGCGATGCCGGTGTGGGCGGCGGCGAGGGCGGGGGCGTCGTTGACGCCGTCGCCGATCACCAGCACCTTGCGCCCGGCCCGCTCCTGCTCCTGGACGGCGGCGACCTTGTCCTGGGGGAGCAGCCCGGCGCGGACGTCGGTGATGCCGACCTCGGCGGCGAGGCGGGCGGCGGCGCGCGGGTTGTCGCCGGTCACCAGCACCGGGGCGGCGCCGGTCAGGGCCGCCAGGGCGGTGACGGTGGCGGCGGCGTCGGGACGCAGGCGGTCGGCGATGCCGAGCACGCCGACCGGGACGCCGTCGCGCTGGACCAGGACGGCGGTGCGCCCGTCGCGCTCCAGCTCCTCGGCGACGGCGACGGCGACGGCTGCGGCGGTGGCCTCCGCCTCGGTGGAGGGCGCGTCGGCGGCGCCGTCGAGGAGCCGGGCGGGGGCGCCGACCGCGATGACGGCACCGGAGACGGTGGCGGTCACCCCGATGCCGGGGGTGGAGGCGAAGCCCTCGGCGACCGGCAGGTCGAGGCCGCGTCGGCGGGCGGCGTCGACCACCGCGCGGGCCAGCGGGTGCTCGCTGGGGTGCTCGGCGGCGCCCGCCAGGGCCAGCAGTTCGTCCTCGTCCAGGCCGCTGCCGGTGAGGGGGAGCAGGTCGGTGATCCGGGGGGTGCCCTCGGTGAGGGTGCCGGTCTTGTCCAGCGCCACCGCGTCGACCTGCCCGAGCCGCTCCATCACGACGGCGGACTTCACCAGGACGCCGTGGCGGCCGGCGTTGGCGATCGCGGACAGCAGCGGCGGCATGGTGGCCAGCACCACCGCGCAGGGCGAGGCGACGATCATGAAGGTCATCGCCCGCAGCAACGAGCCGGTCACGGCGGCCCCGAAGGCCAGCGGGACCAGGAAGACGGCGAGGGTCGCGAAGACCATGCCCAGGGAGTAGCGCTGCTCGACCCTCTCGATGAACAGTTGGGTGGGGGCCTTGGTCTCCGAGGCCTCCTCGACCATGGCGACGATCCGGGCGATCACCGAATCGGAGGCGTCGCGCTCGACCTTCACGCGCAGGGCGCCGGTGCCGTTCAGGGTGCCGGCGAAGACCTCGTCGCCCTGCTGCTTGGCGGCCGGCAGCGGCTCACCGGTGATGGTGGCCTGGTCGATCTCGCTCGCGCCGTCCAGGACGCGGCCGTCGGCGCCGACGCGCTCGCCGGGGCGGATCAGGATGGTGTCGCCGACCACCAGGTCCTCGGTGGCGACGGTCTCCTCGCCGCCGTCGTCCAGCAGGCGGGTGGCGGTGGTGGGGGCGAGGTCGAGCAGGCCGCGTACCGAGTCCTGGGTGCGGGCGGTGGCCAGCGCCTCCAGCGCGCCCGAGGTGGCGAAGATGACGATCAGCAGCGCGCCGTCCATCACCTGCCCGATCGAGGCCGCGCCGATCGCGGCGACGATCATCAGCAGGTCGACGTCGAGGGTCTTCTCGCGCAGCGCCCGGAGGCCGGCCCAGCCGGGCTCCCAGCCGCCGGTGACGTAGGCGATCGCGTAGAGCGGCCCCCAGGCCCAGGCCGGGGCGTCGGTCAGCTGGAGCGGCAGGGCGGTCAGGAAGGCGATGGTCGCGGCGGCGGCCCAGCGGGCCTCGGCCAGCGCGAAGACGCGCGTACGGCGCTTGGGAGCGGCGCCGCCGCGCGGGGCTGCGGCGGCTGGGCGCTCGGTGAGGGTTGCGGACATGGCTGTGGTGTTCCTCCACGCGGGCAGGACGGGGCGACGCGTCGACCATACAGGAATACATGAACAGCTCTTCATTTATTCCCGCTGGATTGACCCTCCCGGGTGATGCGGTTGTCGCCCCCGCCGGGCACGCCCTAGTTGGCCCGCGCGGCGAGGCCCTGCGGCCAGTGGCGGTGGTACTGGTCGATGACGTAGTCGTGGCCGTGGAGCCAGCCGTCCGTGGCCGGGTGGGCGTCGGTGAGGTGGGGGTGGCCCGGGGGCAGGTCGGCGTGGACGTGGTCGAGCCTGGCGGGGTCGCGGGCGGGCCAGATCGCGGTGGCGGCGGTGGCGGCGAGCAGGGCGATGGCGCCGAGGACGACGGCCGTCACCGGGAGGCCGGCGCCGGCGGCGAGCCAGCCGGCGAGGGGGTAGGTGAGCAGCCAGCAGCTGTGCGACAGGGAGAACTGCGCGGCGAAGGCGGCGGGCAGGTCCGCGTCGGCGGCGGAGCGGCGGATCAGGCGCCCGCCCGGCGTGAGGACGGCGGAACAGGCGGCGCCGATCGCGGCCCAGGACGCCAGCAGTGCGGCCCAGGACCAGCCGCCCGGGGCCGCGGCGGTGACGGCGGCGACGGCGGCCAGGACGGCGGGGAGCGCGAAGGCGGCCGGGAGCATGACGGCGCGGTCGGAGAGCCGTCGCAGGAGTCGGGGCAGGAGCAGGGCGGTCAGCATGGAGCCGGCACCGTAGGTGCCCAGGGCGAGCGAGACCGCGCCCGCCGGGCGGTGGAAGTGCTCGCGGACCGCGACGACGGTGTCGACGAAGACGATCGCCCCGGCGGCGGCGACCGCGAGGTCGAGGGCGAGCAGGGCCCGCAGGCGCGGGGTGGCCCAGAACAGGCGGGCGCCGAAGGCGGCCTTGGCGTGGACGCCGCCGGTCCGCTCGACGGGGGCGGGCTTGGGAAGGGCGACGGAGACGACCAGGGTGGCGGACGCGAGGAAGCCCGCGGTGGTGCCGGTGAACAGCCAGGTGTACGGGACCAGGGCGAGCAGGCCCGCGGCGAGCGCGGGACTGAACAGGGACTCCAGGTCGTAGGCGAGGCGGGACATCGACAGTGCCTGGGTGTAGTCCCGTTCGGCCGGCAGCACCTCGGGGATGGTGGCCTGGAAGGCCGGTGTGAAGGCGGCCGAGGCGGCCTGGAGCAGGAAGATCAGGACGTAGATCTGCCAGGCCTGGCTGACGAACGGCAGGGCGAGCGCGACGGCGGCGCGGGTGAGGTCCATCGCCACCAGCAGCGTTCGGCGCGGAACGCGGTCGGCGAGGGCTCCGACCACCGGTGCGACGGCCACGTAGGCGACCATCTTGACGGCCAGCGCGGTGCCGAGGACCGCTGAGGCGTCGGCGCCGGCGATGTCGTAGGCGAGCAGGCTCAGCGCCACGGTGGCCAGGCCCGTGCCCACCAGGGCGATGACCTGGGCTGCGAACAGGTGGCGGTAGGTGCGGTTGCGCAGGGTGGACAGCATCGGCCCCGTCCCGGTCGGCGGCGTGGTGAGGCGGCACCATCGTAGCCAACACGTGCATACGTGTGCACGTGTTGGCTACGATGGTGCGGCTCTCGCTGCCGTTCCGGGCTGCGGGGGTGGGTCGGCCGTGCGGCGGGTCAGTCGTGCGGCGGCAGGGAGCCGATCTGGTGGTCGGCGACGTTCAGCGCCTCGTCGACCAGCCGCCGGAGGTGCCCGTGGCGCAGCGAGTAGACGACGCGGCGCCCGTCCCTGCGCGTGGTGACCAGGCCCGCGAGGCGGAGCTTCGCGAGGTGCTGGCTGACGGAGGTGCGCGGGGCCCCGCACGCCTCGATGAGGGAGGTGACGTCGGCCTCGCCCGCGCCGAGCCGGTGCAGCAGCGCGAGCCGGGTGCGGTCCGCGAGCAGGGCGAGGACGGACGCGGCGACGTCCAGCCGCTCGCCGCTGCCCTGCCCCTGCTCCTGCGAGCCGTGTGCAGCTGCCAGGTCGGTGCTTGTGCTCATGTGCTCATCGTAGATCGGCGCGCGCCCGATGCGTGCACGCGTGCGCACGTGATGGCTCCGCGCTGTCGGGGCCGCCGGGGCGGGCCCGGCTCTCGGGGTGTTCAGCGACCGGGGCCCCAGCGGGCTTCGAGCCGGCGGGTGCCGTCGGGGGTGGTGACGGCCCGCCAGCTGGCCCGCATCCGCACCGTGCGGCGAGCGGCGCCGGCGCCCCTGGAGGCGGTCGGGGCGCCCACGGCCTGGAGCACGGAATTGTCCAGGGGGCTGTCGGCGAGCCTGCGCACGATCGCGGACAGGGTCGCGGCGACCGAGCCGCGCGCCGGTGCGGATGCGGGCCAGCTGGCGGGGAGGGGCTGGCGGCGGTGGAAGGCGCCGAGAACGGCCACGGGGACCTCACCTTCGTTGACGTATCGTCCGACGCGGCGGATCGATCGGGTGTGGGCGGCTGAGGGCGTGTCTTGTGGATGCTCCGGAGGGCGGTGACGGGGCGCCGGGCCCGCGTCAGCCGGGCGGGGACGAGTCCGAGCCTAGGCCGCGGACCCTCGGGGGGTGGGCGATCCTGACGCCCCCTTGACTGCGCGGGCGTCGTCACTGACGGTGTCCTGACGGCGGCCCCGCGTATCGAGGGCCTCCGGCCCGGACGCGATCGCGCTCCGGCGGGGCGGCGCGTCGGGCGGGCGGCCGTCGATACGCGGGCGAGGGGAGGGAGAGCCATGGCAGGCCGGTCAGACGGCGCCGGCGCGGTCCGCGACGGCCGGGGGGCGAACGATTGGGACGGGACGGGTTCGTTCACTAACATCGACAGTGGCCCTGGATATAGGGAACACATCCGTTCATTGCGGACAGCCGGTGAACGGGCGTGTCGAGAGGTGGAACCGAAGAAGGTGCGCAGCCATGCCCGCTGAACCCGCAGTCGCGCGCGGACCGGCGACGGGCGCCCCGCTCCGCAGGCGCGGCGAGGCGCTGGAGAACGCCATCTTCGAGGCCGCCCTCCAGCAGCTCACCGCCGACGGCTACGCCCGGCTCACCATGGAGGGCGTCGCCGCCGCCGCGCAGACCGGCAAGGCCGCGCTCTACCGGCGCTGGCCCTCCAAGGAGGAACTGGTCAAGGACGCGCTGCGCGCCTGCCTGCCCCCGGCCGGCCCGCCGCCCGACACCGGCGGCCTACGCGGGGACCTGCTGGAGGTGGTGACCAGGCTGCGCGCGGCGATGCTGAGCGAACCCGGGGCCGCCGTGCGGGCCATCATGGGCGAGCTGGACCGGCACCGGGCCCACACCTTCCTGGCGATCGTGCTGGAGCGGGTGGTGGAGCCCACCGCCGCGCTGATCGCCGAGGTGCTCGCCCGCGGTGCCACCCGGGGCGAGGTCCGCCCCGGGTCCGTCACCCCCCTGGTCACCGACGTCGTCCCGGCGCTGATGCTGTACCGGATCAAGATGTGCGGCGGCGCGCCGGCGCAGCTCGACCCGGCGGAGATCGTCGACGAGGTGCTGCTGCCGATCGTCCGTCCGTGACGGACGGTGAGGCCGTCGGCCGTGCGGGCGGGCCGTCAGCCGGCGTCGGACGGCGCCTGGGCCGGGACGGCGGGCGCCGGCCCGGAGCCCGCCTCGGCGGCCCGGGCGGCGGAGGCCTCGAAGAAGCGCAGCAGCTCCACCGGGAACGGAAGCACCAGCGTCGAGTTCTTCTCCGCCGCGACCTCGACCACCGTCTGCAGCAGCCGCAGTTGCATCGCCGCCGGGGTCTCGGACATCGTGACGGCGGCCTCGGCGAGCTTGGCGGCGGCCTGGAACTCGCCGTCCGCGGTGATGATCCGGGCCCGCCGCTCGCGGTCGGCCTCCGCCTGGCGGGCCATCGAGCGCTTCATCGAGTCGGGCAGGCTGACGTCCTTGATCTCCACCCGGTCGATGTGCACGCCCCACCCGGTGGCCGGGCTCTCCAGCATGACCTCCAGTCCCTGGTGCAGGTTCTCCCGGCCGGAGAGCAGATCGTCCAGCTCGCTCTTGCCGATGATCGAGCGCAGCGAGGTCTGGGCGACCTGAAGCATCGCGAAGGAGTAGTTCTGGACGTCCACCGTGGCCTTGACCGGCTCGACGACGCGGAAGTACAGCACGGCGTCGACGCTGACGGAGACGTTGTCCTTGGTGATGCCCTCCTGGGCGGGCACCGGCATGGTGACGACCTGGACGTTGACCTTGCGCATCCGGTCGACCACCGGCACCAGCAGGGTGAGGCCCGGCTGGCGGACCTGCTCGCGCACCCGGCCGAGCCGGAACACCACGCCGCGCTCGTACTGCTGCACCACCCGCACGCCGGTGATCAGCCAGAACAGCGCCAGCACGACGACGAGAACGACAATTGCCACGTTCGTCCGACCTTCCCCGTAGCGGCGCAGCCCGGGCCGGGTCCGGAACGGGCCCTGTCGCGCGGGTGCGAGCCGCGCAGGACAGTATGCGCCCCGGCCGCGGGGATCGACAGCCGCGTGCGCCGGGGATCCTGACGGGCCGTCCGCTCCGCCGGTCGGGCCGTTCGGCGACGCCGCGGACGGCGGGGGGGGGGGGGGGGGGGCGTGTTGGGGCCCCCCCCCCCCCCCCCCCCCCCCCCCCCCCCCCCCCCCAGGGCCCGGGC
>NZ_JBWKER010000050.1:47637-65973 GCF_056435345.1 Kitasatospora sp. NPDC043950 | reverse complement strand
CGGGGGGGGGGGCTGGGGGGGGGGGGGGGGGGGGGGGGGGGGGGGGGGGGGGGGGGGGAAAAGGAGGGGGGGGGGGGGGGGGGGGGGGGGGGGGGGGGGGGGGGGGGTGGGGGGGCCCCCCCCCCCCCCCCCACCCGTCCGCCGACCTGCGGGGGCGGCCTCCAGCGCCTACGGTGAGTGCTCATCAGCAGCAGCCGGACGGAGGACCCCAGGTGGCCGAGGAGCAGCGGACCGCGAAGCCGGAACGACTCGCGAGGAAGCCGTACGAGCGGGAACTGCTGCGGCTCCAGCAGGAACTGGTGAAGCTCCAGGAGTGGGTGCGGGTCGAGGGCGCCCGGCTGGTGGTGGTCTTCGAGGGGCGCGACGCCGCCGGCAAGGGCGGCGCGATCAAGCGGGTGACGGAGTACCTGAACCCGCGCATCGCCCGGGTCGCGGCGCTGCCGACCCCGACCGAGCGGCAGAAGACCCAGTGGTACTTCCAGCGGTACGTCGAGCAGCTGCCGGCCGCGGGGGAGATCGTGCTGTTCGACCGCAGCTGGTACAACCGGGCCGGCGTCGAGCGGGTCATGGGCTTCTGCACGGACGAGCAGTACTGGCAGTTCCTGCACCAGTGCCCGACCTTCGAGCGGATGCTGATCGAGGAGGGCGTCCTGCTGCGCAAGTACTGGTTCTCGGTGAGCGACACCGAGCAGGAACGGCGCTTCCGGGACCGGCTGGAGGATCCGATGAAGCGTTGGAAGCTCTCCCCGATGGACGTCGAGTCGATCACCCGTTGGGAGGACTACTCGCGGGCCAAGGACGAGATGTTCGTCTACACCGACACCCCGGACTCGCCCTGGCACGTGGTGGAGAGCGACGACAAGCGGCGGGCCCGGATCAACATGATCGCCCACCTGCTCTCCACCGTGCCGTACCGCGAGATCACCGCCCCGCAGATCGACCTGCCGCCCCGCCCGGCCCCGCGCGGCTACCAGCGGCCCCCGCGCGACCTGCAGAAGTATGTCCCGGACCACGCGGCCCGCCTCGATCGGCGGGCGGCCCGGGCGCGATGAGGCCGGCTCGCTCCGGCGGGTGTGTCGGCGGCCTCGCATAGGCTTCCGGTGTGGACGAACCGGACCTCTTCACCGCCGCCGCCGAGGAACGCCAGAGCAGGGAGCCCGGCCGGGCGCCGCTGGCCGTACGGATGCGTCCGCGCACCCTGGACGAGGTGGCCGGGCAGCGGCAGCTGCTGAAGCCCGGGTCGCCGCTGCGGCGGCTGGTCTCGGGCTCGCGCGGGCCGGCGGCGACCAGCTCGGTGATCCTCTGGGGCCCGCCCGGCACCGGCAAGACCACCCTCGCGCACGTGATCAGCCAGGCCGTGGAGGGCCGCTTCGTCGAGCTGTCCGCGATCACCGCCGGGGTCAAGGAGGTCCGGGCGGTGATCGACGGCGCCCGGCGGGCGGTCGGCATGTCCGGCCGGGAGACGGTGCTGTTCCTGGACGAGATCCACCGCTTCTCCAAGGCCCAGCAGGACTCGCTGCTGCCGGCCGTGGAGAACCGCTGGGTCACCCTGATCGCGGCGACCACGGAGAACCCGTACTTCTCGGTGATCTCCCCGCTGCTGTCCCGCTCGCTGCTGCTCACCCTGGAGTCGCTGACCGACGAGGACGTCCGCGCCCTGCTGCGCCGCGCGGTGGCCGACGAACGCGGCCTGGGGGGCGCGTTGGACCTGACGGCGGAGGCCGAGGACCACCTGGTGCGCCTCGCCGGCGGTGACGCCCGGCGGGCGCTCACCACGCTGGAGGCCGCGGCCGGGGCGGCGCTGGAGAAGGGCGAGGCGAGCATCACGCTGGCCACCACGGAGACGGCCGTCAACCAGGCGGCGGTGCGCTACGACAAGGACGGCGACCAGCACTACGACGTGGCGAGCGCGCTGATCAAGTCGATCCGGGGCAGCGACGTGGACGCCACCCTGCACTACCTGGCCCGGATGATCGAGGCGGGGGAGGACCCGCGGTTCATCGCCCGCCGGCTGATGATCTCGGCCAGCGAGGACGTCGGCCTGGCCGACCCGACGGCGCTCCAGACGGCGGTCGCGGCGGCCCAGGCGGTGGCCCTGATCGGCTTCCCGGAGGCGCGGATCATCCTCTCCCAGGCGGCGATCGCGCTGGCCCTGGCGCCCAAGTCCAACGCGGCCTACCTGGCGATCGACGCGGCGCTGGCGGACGTCCGGCAGGGGCTCGCGGGCGCGGTGCCGCCGCACCTGCGGGACGCGCACTACGGCGGCGCGGGCAAGCTCGGCCACGGCCGGGGCTACCAGTACCCGCACGACCTGCCGGAGGGCATCGCGGCCCAGCAGTACGCGCCGGACGCGGTGCACGGCAAGGACTACTACCAGCCGACCCGGCGCGGCGGCGAGGCCCGCTACGCGGACGTCGTGGAGTGGACGCGGGGCCGGCTCAGGGGTGAGTGAGAAGGGGCGGTCGAGCACCCGGTACAATCGGTCGGAGTGCCACGTCCCGGGACGGCGGCGGGGGAGACCCCACCGACCGGCCACACCAGCGGGGCATCGGCCGTAGGCCTCCTCCGGGAGGCCCGCACCAGGAGCGTCGCGCACCGTTTCGGTGTCGCGGACGGCCCGGGTTTCCGGGCTGTTCCGTGTGACCAGCACTTTTGTGCCCGGCTCCGGAGAGCGGCTGACCGCATCGCCTCGGCGATGGGTTGTCTCCGGGTCGCGAGATGCGACCTCCGTCAACACCTGGTGAAGCCGTATTCGTAAGCAAGGAAGGTTTGGTTCATGGCGAACCAGAAGCGTCCCAAGGTCAAGATCGCGCGTGCGCTCGGCGTGCCGCTGACCCCGAAGTCCGTCAAGTACTTCGAGGCCCGCCCGTACCCGCCCGGCCAGCACGGCCGTGGTCGCAAGCAGAACTCGGACTACAAGGTCCGTCTGCTCGAGAAGCAGCGTCTGCGCGCCCAGTACGACCTGAGCGAGAAGCAGATGGCGCGCGCGTTCGACCGCGCGAAGAAGGCCGAGGGCAAGACCGGTGAGGCGCTCGTCGCCGAGCTGGAGACCCGTCTGGACTCGCTGGTGCTGCGTTCGGGCATTGCCCGCACCATCTACCAGGCCCGCCAGATGGTCGTCCACGGCCACATCGAGGTCAACGGTGGCAAGGTCAACAAGCCGTCGTACCAGATGAAGCCGGGCTTCGTGGTGACCGTCCGCGAGCGCAGCAAGGAGAAGGTCCCGTTCCAGGTCGCCCGTGAGGGTGGCTACGCGGGCGAGGGCCAGACCCCGAAGTACCTCGAGGTCAACCTGAAGGCCCTGGCCTTCCGCCTGGACCGTGCGCCGCAGCGCAAGGAGGTCCCGGTGATCTGTGACGAGCAGCTGGTGGTCGAGTACTACTCGCGCTGACCCGCGGCGGTTCCGCATCTGCGGTACCTCAGCGAGCCCCCGTCGCCTTTCGAGGCGGCGGGGGCTCGCCCCTTTTCCGGTGGCAGCTCCTGGTGCCGGTCGGACAGGACCTAGCGGTTCTCGCCGGTCATCGCCGCGGCCAGCCGCAGGTGGGGGCGGGCCTCCTCGGCGCGGCCCTGGCGCTCCAGGGTGCGGCCGAGCATCAGCCGGGCGTAGTCCTCGGCCGGGTCGGTGTCCAGGATCCGGAGCAACTCGGCCTCGGCGCGCCCGAGTTGGGCGGAGTGGTAGTAGCTGCGGGCCAGCAGCAGCCGGACCGAGAGGTTGGCCGGCTCCTCGGCCAGCACGCCCTCCAGCATGCGGGCGGCGTCGGCGTAGGCCTTGGACTCGAAGTGGAACGTCGCGAGGCGGTACTCGTCGGCGGCGGTGGTCACGGCCACGGGGTGCTCCTTCCGGGTGGTTCCTTGCCTCCTCAAGCAATCGGCAAGTTTCAGCTATTCCTGGCCGGTGCGGGCGTCGGTGCGGACGGCACCGAGCAGGGCCCGGACCCGGGCTCCGGGCCGCCCGCCGACCCGCTGCCGCCCAGCGCCCGGGAGACCGCCGCGTCCAGGTCGAGCCGGGCCCCGGCCTGGTAGCACCGCTCGTACTCCTGCGCGGTCAGCCCCGCCCGGGCCCGCTCCGCGCACTCCTGGTGCGGGCCGAAGAAGGACCGCGAGCCCAGGAAGGGCAGGCCGACCGCGCCCCAGATCCGGTGCGCGGCGCCCTGCAGCACCCGGGCCCCGCCCAGGTCGCCCGGCGCGCCCGGGCCGCCCGGCTCGGTCTCCAGCAGCGCCAGCAGGTCGATCGCCAGCGCGATGCCCAGCAGGTCGTGGAACAGGTGGTTCAGCCGCAGGCCCTCCCGGGCCAGGGCGCGGGCCGCCCGGACGGCGCCGTCCATCCAGTGCGCGTACGCCATCGCGTACAGCACGTACGCGTACGCCCACTGCTCGCCGTGCTCCTCGCACAGCTCGCGGGCCTGGCCGAACCAGAGCTCCCCGCTCTCCGGATCCCCCTGGAAGAGGTACGCGAGGCCCAGCTCGACCATGGCCAGCACGACGTTGCTGTTGAGCTCGCCGATCGTCCGGTAGTGCCAGAGCGCCTCCTCGAACAGCTCGGCGGCGCGGTCCGGCTCGTCGCCGATCAGGGCCGCGCTGCCCTGCCGGTGGACGGCGTAGGCGAGCGCCCGGTCGTCGCCGGTGTCCAGGGCCTGGCGGCGGCACTCCTCCAGTGCCGGGCGGGCCGTCTCCAGGTCGCCTTGCAGGGTGGCCAGATGGCCGGTCACCCAGAGGGCCTTGGCGCGGGCCTCGGTCGGCTCGCGGTCCAGGGCGAGCGCGCGGTCCAGCCAGTGCCGCCCCTCGCCGAGGTGGCCGCAGCCGACCCAGTAGAACCACAGCGTGCCCGCCAGCAGCAGGGCGATCTGCTCCTCGCCGGGCTCGGCGAGGCAGAACTCCAGCGCCGCGCGGAGGTTGGGGTGGGCGAGTTCGGTGCGCTCGGCGGTCTCGGCCTGCCGGGGCCCGAACCACTCGACCTCGCCCCAGGTGGCCACGCCCAGGTACCAGTCGCGGTGGCGGCGCAGCAGCCGCTGCTCCTCGCCGGCGGCCCGCAGCCACTGGCCGCCGTAGTCGCGCAGGGTGTCCAGCAGCCGGAAGCGGACGCCAAAGGCGCTGTCCTCGCCCAGCACCACGGACTTGCCGACCAGTTCGTCGAGCAGGTCGAGCACGTCCTCGGCCTCCAGGCCGTCACCGGCGCAGACGTACTCGGCGGCCTCCAGGTCGAAACTGCCGGCGAAGACCGACAGGCGGGCCCAGAGTAAACGTTCCTGCACGGTGCAGAGCTCATGGCTCCAACCGATCGTGGTGCGCAGCGCCCGGTGCCGCGGCAGGGCCGTCCGGGAGCCGCCGGTGAGCAGCCGGAACCGGTCGTCCAGCCGGGCGGTGATCTGCTCCACCGACAGCGCGCGCAACCGCCCGGCCGCCAGCTCCACCGCCAGCGGGAGGCCGTCCAGACGGCGGCAGAGCAGGCTCACCGCCTCGGCGTCGGCCTCGGTCAGCGCGAAGGAGGGCAGCACCGCCCGGGCCCGCTCGGCGAACAGCCGCACCGCGTCCGGCAGTCCGCCCGGATCGCTCGGACCGCTCGGCCGCGGGTCGACCGGCAGCGGGGCCAGGGTGAGCAGGTGCTCGCCCGAGGCCCGCAGCGCGGCGCGGCTGGTGGTCAGCACCCGGAGGCCGGGCAGCGCCCGCAGCAGCGCGTCCGCCAGTTCGGCGCAGGCCTGCACCAGGTGCTCGCAGCCGTCCAGCACCAGCAGCGTGCACCGGCCGGACAGCCGCTCGGTGAGCAGGTCGAGCGGCGGGCGGGCGGTGCCGTCGGTCAGCCGCAGCGCCTCCAGCACCGCGCGGCCGAGCAGCAGCGGGTCCTGCACCGGGGCCAGCTCGACCAGCCAGGTGCCGTCCGGGAAGGCGCCGGCCGCCCGGGCGGCGGCGCGCAGGGCCAGTCGGCTCTTGCCCACCCCGCCCGGCCCGGTCACCGTCACCAGCCGGGCGCCGGCCAGCAGGCCCGCCAGCTCGGCCAGCTCCCGCTGCCGCCCGACGAAGCCCGTCACCTCGGCCGGCAGCCGGCCGGGCTCCGGCTCGCGCGGCCGCGCCGCGGGTTCCCCGGACTGTGCTCTCCAGTCGCCGGCCAAGCGCTGCTCCCCGTGTTCCTGGCCCGGACCGTCGGGGCCCGGACGTTCGTCGGGCCGTACGGGCGACGGCCCGCCTGGCAGAACGAGGTGACCGGCCGGTAGGTTACGCGCGCGGTTCGCACATCCGACCGGTTCGGCCGGTGGCCGACGCGACGGCGGACCCCGGGGCCCGGCGACAACCCGGTCCGGAAACCGGGCGTGGGCGCGATAGGGTTCCGTTTGGAGAACAGCAAGGCGAGGGAGCGCGCAAAGGTGTCCGTGGGAGAGCTGGCCGGGTTGCTCGTCGCCGTGTTCTGGGCGGTCCTGGTCACCCTGCTCGCCGTGGTGCTGGTCCGCCTCTCGCGAGTGCTGAAGGAGGCCACTGTCCTCGTCTCCGCCGTCACCGAGCAGGCCGTCCCGCTGCTGAGCGACGCGGGCGCCGCCGTGCGCAGTGCCAACCAGCAGCTGGAGCGGGTGGACGAGATCACCGCCAACGTGCAGGACGCCGCCGCCAACGCCAACGCGCTCTCCTCCACCGTCGCCGCCACCCTGGGCGGGCCGCTGGTGAAGGTCGCGGCCTTCAGTTACGGCGTCCGCAAGGCCGTCGCCAAGCAGCAGGGCGGCCAGCCGTCCGTGCCGTCGCAGAGCGGCGAGCGCGAGGAGCTGGCCCGGCTGATCCGGGCCGAGGTGCGCGCCGCGACCGCGCCCAGGAACGGCCTGTTCTCCCGGGTCCGGCGCGCGGTGAGGGGCTGACGGCATGGTGCGACGCGTCTTCTGGATGGCGGTCGGCGCCGGTGCGACCGTGTGGGCCATGAACAAGGCCAACGAGGCCGTGCACCGGCTCACCCCGGACAGCCTCTCCGGCACCGCCACGCGCGGTGCGCTGCACCTGGGCGACCTGGCCAAGCAGTTCGCCCAGGACGTGCGGGCCGGCATGGCCGAGCGCGAGGAGCAGCTGAAGGACGACCTCGGACTGCACGGCACCGCCGTCGTCGAGCCCGGGAGCACCCGCCGGGTCCTGCGCGGCGAGCCGCAGTACCGAGCTATCTCGGCGGCGCCCGGCAGCCCGGCCGCCGCCCTGCCCCCGTCCGGCCCCCGCCCCGTATCCCGTGGGGCCCGCACCACCACCCGAGCCATTGAAGAAACGCCCCGCCGCGCCCTGCCGCAGCGGGGCGGCACCCCGAACCGGAAGGACCAATAATGGAGTCGGCTGAGATCCGCCGCCGCTGGCTGCGCTTCTTCGAGGAGCGCGGCCACACCGTCGTTCCGTCGGCGTCCCTGGTCGCCGACGACCCCACCCTGCTGCTGGTCAACGCCGGCATGGTGCCGTTCAAGCCCTACTTCCTGGGCGAGGTCAAGCCGCAGTTCTCGCGCGCCACCAGCGTCCAGAAGTGCGTGCGCACCCTGGACATCGAGGAGGTCGGGAAGACCACCCGGCACGGCTCCTTCTTCCAGATGTGCGGCAACTTCTCCTTCGGCGACTACTTCAAGGAAGGCGCCATCAAGTTCGCGTGGGAGCTGCTCACCAGCTCCGTCGCGGACGGTGGCTACGGCCTGGAGAAGGAGAAGCTCTGGATCACCGTCTACCAGGACGACGACGAGGCCGAGCTGATCTGGCGTGACGTCATCGGCGTCCCGTCCGAGCGCATCCAGCGCCTCGGCATGAAGGACAACTTCTGGTCGATGGGCGTCCCCGGCCCCTGCGGCCCGTGCTCGGAGATCAACTACGACCGCGGCCCCGCGTACGGCGAGGAGGGCGGCCCGGCCGTCAACGGCGAGCGCTACCTGGAGATCTGGAACCTGGTCTTCATGCAGTACGAGCGCGGCCACGGCGACGGCAAGGACGGCTTCGAGATCCTCGGCGACCTGCCGAGCAAGAACATCGACACCGGCCTCGGCCTGGAGCGCCTCGCCGCCATCCTCCAGGGCGTCGACAACCTCTTCGAGATCGACACCAGCCGGATGATCCTCGACCGCGCCGCCGAGCTCACCGGCCACACCTACGGTGCCGACCTCAAGTCGGACGTCTCGCTGCGCGTGGTCACCGACCACATCCGCACCGCGCTGATGCTGATCGGCGACGGCGTCACCCCCGGCAACGAGGGCCGCGGCTACGTGCTGCGCCGCATCCTGCGCCGCGCCATCCGCAACATGCGCCTGCTGGGCGCCACCGGCGTGGTGGCCAAGGACCTCACCGACATCGCCATCAAGGCGATGGCTCCGCAGTACCCGGAGCTGGAGAGCGACCGCAAGCGCATCGAGACGGTCGTCGTCGGCGAGGAGGCGGCCTTCCTGCAGACCCTCAAGGCCGGCACCAGCCTGCTGGACGCCGCGGTCACCGAGACCAAGCAGGCCGGTGGCGCGGTCCTCTCCGGGGACCAGGCCTTCAAGCTGCACGACACCTACGGCTTCCCGATCGACCTCACCCTGGAGATGGCCGAGGAGCAGGGCCTCCAGGTGGACGAGGCCGGCTTCCGCCGTCTGATGCAGGAGCAGCGCAACCGCGCCAAGGCGGACGCCAAGGCCAAGAAGATGGGCCACGCCGACGTCGCCGCGTACCGCGAGGTCGCCGACAAGTCCGGCGCGAGCGTCTTCACCGGCTACAACCTCACCGAGGGCGAGGCCAGCGTCGTCGGCCTGCTGGTGGACGGCGTCCCGGCGCCGGCCGCCTCCGAGGGCGACGAGGTCGAGATCATCCTCGACCGCACCCCGTTCTACGCCGAGGGCGGCGGCCAGCTCGCCGACCACGGCCGGATCCGGCTGGAGTCCGGCGCGGTGGTGGAGATCCGCGACGTGCAGCAGCCCGTCCCGGGTGTCATCGTGCACTCCGGCGGGGTGCTGTTCGGCGAGGTCGTGCTCGGCGCCTCGGCGTACGCCACGATCGACACCGAGCGCCGCCGGGCGATCGCCCGCGCCCACTCGGCCACCCACCTGACCCACCAGGCGCTGCGTGACGCGCTCGGCCCGACGGCCGCCCAGGCCGGTTCCGAGAACGCCCCCGGCCGCTTCCGCTTCGACTTCGGCTCGCCCGCCGCCGTCCCGGGCACCGTGCTGGTCGACGTCGAGCAGAAGATCAACGACGTGCTGGGTCGCGAACTCGACGTCACCGCCGAGGTCATGACGATGGATCAGGCCCGCAAGGCCGGCGCCATCGCGATGTTCGGCGAGAAGTACGGCGACGAGGTCCGGGTCGTCACCATCGGTGACTTCTCCAAGGAGCTGTGCGGTGGCACGCACGTCGGCAACACCGCCCAGCTGGGCCTGGTCAAGCTGCTCGGCGAGTCCTCGATCGGCTCCGGCGTGCGTCGCGTCGAGGCGCTGGTCGGCGTCGACGCGTACAAGTTCCTGGCCCGCGAGCACACCGTGGTCTCCCAGCTGACCGAGCTGGTCAAGGGGCGCCCGGAGGAGCTGCCGGAGAAGATCTCGGGCATGCTCGCCAAGCTCAAGGACGCCGAGAAGGAGATCGAGCGCTTCCGCGCCGAGAAGGTGCTGGCCGCCGCGGCGGGTCTGGCCGACTCGGCCGAGGACGTGCACGGCATCTCGGTGGTCGCCGCGCAGGTCGCCGACGGCGTGGGCGCGGACGAGCTGCGCAAGCTGGTGCTGGACGTGCGAGGCCGCCTCGGCTCGCGCCCGGCCGTGGTCGCCGCCTTCACCGTGGCGAACGACCGCCCGCTGACCGTGATCGCCACCAACGAGGACGCCCGCGCCCGCGGCATCAAGGCCGGCGAGCTGGTCCGGGTCGCCGCCAAGACCCTCGGCGGCGGCGGTGGCGGCAAGGACGACGTCGCCCAGGGCGGCGGCTCCAACCCGGCCGCGGTCGGCGAGGCCGTCGCCGCGGTGCGCGGCCTGGTCGCGGAGCGCGCCAGCTGATGGTCGAGGAGCCTCAGGTGGAGCGGCCCTTCCGACGGGGGCGGCGGATCGCCGTCGACGTCGGTGACGCCCGGATCGGGGTCGCGTCCTGCGACCCCGACGGGGTGCTCGCCACGCCCGTGGAGACCGTTCCGGCCGGGGTGAAGTCGCAGGCCAGGATCGCCGCCATCGTCGAGGAGTACGACGCGGTGGAGGTGATCGTCGGGCTGCCCCGCTCGCTGAGCGGCAAGGAGGGCCCGGCGGCGGAGAAGGTCCGCGCCTACGCGACGCGGCTGGCCAACCGGCTGTACCCGGTGCCGGTCCGGCTGGTCGACGAGCGGATGTCGACCGTCACCGCCACCCACGGGCTGCGCGCCTCGGGCGTCAAGGCGAAGAAGGGCCGCTCGGTGGTCGACCAGGCCGCCGCGGTGGTGATCCTGCAGACCGCCCTTGAGTCCGAACGGGTGAGCGGGAACCCGCCTGGTGAGAGCGTCGAGGCGGTCGGCTGACCGGCCTGATCTAACGTCCCGTCGAGGGGTCCGTGCGGACGCGTCCGCACGGACCCCTTCGAACGTTTCGGCACTGCCGAGGGGACGCGAGCCATGACCGACCAGGACTTCCACCCGGGGCTCACGCCCGGGCACCTGGGTGCGCCGGTGCTGGAGCCGGAGGGCCGGCCGCCGGGCGCGCCCCGCATGCGCCCCGATGCACCCGATCCGCACCGACGGCGTAACGGACTGGCCTGCGCGCTCACCGCGCTCGCCCTGGTCGCGGTGTTCGGCGGGGCGGGCCTCGCCGGGTACACCTGGTTCCAGGGACAGCGCACACCCCCGGCCGCCGCCGACTACGCGGGGCAGGGCACCGGCAGCGTCCAGGTCTCGGTGCCGGAGGGCGCGGGCCTGTCCCAGATCGCGTCCGCCCTGGTCCGCAACGGGGTGGTGGCCAGCTCGCTCGCCTTCACCCGGGCGGCCAAGGGCAGCGCCGCGGCTGCCGGGCGGATCCAGCCCGGCACCTACACCCTGAAGCAGCGGATGTCGGCCGCGGCCGCGCTGACCGTGCTGATCGACCCGGCCAACGCCAACGGCCTGACCATCCCCGAGGGCTGGCGCGGCTACCAGATCTACGTGGCCATCGACCACAAGCTGCGCCTGCCGGAGGGCACCACCCAGCGCACCGCCCAGGAGCAGGGCGCCGAACTGGGTCTGCCGGACTTCGCCAAGGGCAGCCCCGAGGGCTACCTCTTCCCCGCGACGTACAGCGTCACCGACGGGACCACCGCGATCGACCTGCTGAAACAGATGGTGGAGCGGGCCGGCAAGGAGTTCAGCCGGGACGACGCGAACGTCGTCGCGCAGAACCTCGGGCAGAGCCTGTACGGGCTGGTCACCGTGGCCAGCATGGTCCAGGGCGAGGCCGACAACAACGAGGACATGGGCAAGGTGGCGCGGGTCATCTACAACCGGCTCGCCAAGGGCATGCCGCTGCAGCTCGACTCCACGATCAACTACGCGCTCGGCCGGTCGACCCTGAACACCACCGTCACCGACACCCGGCTGGACTCCCCGTACAACACCTACCTGCACCCCGGGCTGCCGCCCACGCCGATCTCCAACCCGGGGCGGCAGGCGATCATGGCGGCGCTGGACCCGGCGCAGGGGGACTGGCTCTACTTCGTCACCGTGAAACCGGGGGACACCCGCTTCACCGACAGCTTCGACGTGCAGCAGCGCAACGTCGCCGAGTTCAACGCCAACCGGGCGTCGGCGAAGCCGAGTGCCTCGGCCCTGCCGTCGGCTTCGGCCGGCGCGTCCGCCCCCGCCTCCGGGCCGCCGGCGCCGGCGCCCGAGCCGAGCGCGGGCGGGTGAGGTCGGACACTGACGGCACGTCCGCCCTGCCGGGGGCACGTGTGCGGTACGGTAACGTCTCCTCCCAGGCGCTGCGCTAGCACGCCGGTTCGAGAATCAGCCGGGACCGCGTCCCGGACGGCCGGTCCGATCCTCCGGCCGTCTTCGTCGGTTAAGGGGATCAATGACCGATCTGGGTCGGGGCTACGGCCCCCAGGGCTCTGAGCCGTGGCACCCCGGTGACCCCGGGTACGGCGGCCAGCAGCCGGTCCCCGGCCAGCAGGACGGCCAGTGGCAGCAGTATCCCCAGCAGGGCGAGCCGGTCCAGCAGTATCCCCAGCAGCAGGGCGAGCCGGTCCAGCAGCCGTACGGAGACATGCAGCAGCAGGGGTATCCGCAGCAGCAGATGCAGCAGATGCCGCAGCAGGGGTACCCGCAGGGGTATCAGCAGCAGGGGTTCCCGGGCGGACAGCAGCAGTACCCGCAGCAGCAGGTGCCCCAGCAGCAGATGCAGCAGCAGGGCTACCCGCAGCAGGGGTACCCGCAGCAACAGCAGCAGATGCAGCAGATGCCGCAGCAGGGGTACCCGCAGGGGTATCAGCAGCAGGGGTTCCCGGACGGTCAGCAGCAGCCGGGTATGGCGCAGCAGCAGGGCATGGCGCAGCAGCAGGGGATGGCCCCGCAGCAGCCCCAACAGCTTCAGCAGCCCGGTGCGCAGCAGCAGCCGGGCATCCCGCAGCAGGGCGCGCAGCCCGGGCGGCGGCGTCGCGCGGCGCCGGAGCCCGAGCCGGTCGCGCCCGTCAGCGGCCCCGGCCCGGACGGCATCGACTGGGAGGCCGAGGCCGCCGCGCTGGAGGCCGGCGCCGACCCGGTCGGCGGGCACGCGCCCGAGACCGACGAGTGGGACGGCCACCCGGACGGCTTCCAGGAGGACGGCCACCACGAGGACGCCGAGCACCGCGACGAGGACGGCCACGCCGAGCAGGATGGCTTCCTCGGCGAGGAGGACTCCTCCCGCGACGCGCAGAAGAAGCGCAAGGAGAAGGGCAAGAAGTCCGGCCGCCGCAACGGCGGGGCCTGCTTGCTGGTCGCGCTGGTGCTGGTCGGCGCCCTGGGCGGGGCCGGCTGGTGGGGCTACGGCTTCTACCAGGACCACTTCGGCCCGCCGCCGGACTTCACGGGCGAGGGCGGCAGCCCCGTCCAGGTCGAGGTCAAGTCGGGTGCGGTCGGCGGTCAGATCGGCCTGGCGCTGAAGAACGCCGGCGTGGTCAAGAGCGTCGACGCCTTCGGCAAGGTCTGTTCCGCCGAGCCGAAGTGCACGACCATCCAGCCGGGCTTCTACTCGCTGAAGAAGGAGCTGCCGGCCGCCACCGCGCTGAGCGAGCTGCTCAACGGGGCCGGCGGTGCGGCGCTGGTCATCCCCGAGGGCAAGACCGCCGCGGACATCTACACCCTGATCGACGGGAAGCTGAAGCTGCCGCAGGGCACCACGGCGGGTGTCGCCAAGGCCCAGGTCGGCAGTCTCGGCCTGCCGGCGTACGCGAACGGCAACGTCGAGGGCTTCCTCTGGCCGACCCGGTACAACATCGCCGACGGCATGAAGCCCGAGGACCTGCTCAAGCAGATGGTGAAGAACGCCACCGACAAGTACGCGACGCTGGACGCCGACGCGTCCAAGGCGGGCCTCAAGAACGCGTACGAGGTGGTCATCGAGGCGAGCATCCTGCAGCGCGAGGGCAACAACGTCGAGGACTTCGGCAAGATGGCCAGGACCATCCAGAACCGGCTGGCGAGCGATGCCGTGCGCCACACGCTCGGCATGGACACCACGCTGCAGTACTCGCTGGGCCGCAAGGACCTGGACAAGAAGGACATCAACGACGGGTCCAACAAGTACAACACCTACATCAACCCGGGTCTGCCGCCGACGCCGATCTCCAACCCCGGCGACGACGCGCTCAAGGCGGTGCTCAACCCGGCGGACGGCAAGTGGCTGTACTTCATCGCGATGTCCCCGATCAAGACCCTCTTCGCCGAGACGGACAAGGAGCACGCGGCCAACGTCGAGGCGTACTGCCGGGCGGCGGGCCAGGGCTTCGACAAGGTCGGCCTCCACTGCACCACCAAGTAGCCGCCACCGCACCGCCGTTCACGGAGGAGCAACGTTGACCAGCAAGCACCGGGCCGCCGTCCTCGGCTCGCCGATCGCCCACTCGCTCTCGCCGGACCTGCACCGGGCCGCCTTCGCGGCGCTCGGGCTGGACGGCTGGCGCTACGACCGCTTCGAGGTCGACGAGGCCGGCCTGCCCGGCTTCCTCACCGGGCTGGACGAGGCCGAGTGGGCCGGGTTGTCGCTGACCATGCCGCTGAAGCGGGCGATCATCCCGCTGCTGGACGAGGTCAGCGCGACGGCCCGCGCGGTGGACGCGGTGAACACCGTGGTGTTCACCGCCGACGGGCGGCGCACCGGGGACAACACCGACGTCCCCGGGCTGGTGAACGCGCTGCGCGAGCGGGGCATCACCGAGGTGCCGGCCGCGGCCGTGCTGGGTGCCGGGGCCACCGCCTCCTCGGCGCTGGCGGCGCTGGCCCAGGTCTGCACCGGCGAGGTGACCGTCTACGTGCGCAGCGCGGAGCGGGCCCGGGAGATGGCCGAGCTGGGCGAGCGGCTGGGCGTCAACGTGCGCACCGCCGACTGGGAGCGCGGCGCGGAGGCGCTGGCGCGGCCGCTGACCGTCTCGACCACGCCGGTCGGTGCGACCGACGCCTTCGCCGGGGCACTGCCCGCCGCGCCAGGGGCGCTGTTCGACGTGCTGTACCACCCGTGGCCGACGGCGCTGGCCGAGGCCTGCGCCGCGCGCGGGGCGACCGTCCTGGGCGGGCTGGACCTGCTGGTGCACCAGGCGGTGCTGCAGAGCGAGGCCTTCACCGGGCGGGCGCCGGGGCCGCTGGCGGCGATGCGCGAGGCGGGCGAGAAGGCCCTCGCCGGGCGCTGAGGCCGGGCCGGTGGCCGGATCGCGCCGACCACCGCCCGGCCGGGTGGCCGGAATCGTGCCGACCACCGTCCCGCCGACTGACCGGTTGCCGTCCGTCACGCGGACTGGGCCTCCGGGTGCCGCCGGGACGTGAAAGGATTCAGGGGAAAAGGCACGCCCGGGCGGGCCCCGGCAGGTGCCGAGGCCGGTCCGCTGATGAAGGAGCTCCGTTGGGTACGTTGCGCTGGCTGACGGCGGGGGAGTCGCACGGCCCCGCACTCGTCGCGACGCTGGAAGGCCTGCCCGCCGGTGTACCGGTCACCACCGCGGTGGTGGCCGACGCGCTGGCGCGCCGCCGGCTCGGTTACGGTCGCGGCGCACGGATGAAGTTCGAGCAGGACGAGGTGACGTTCCTCGGCGGCGTCCGGCACGGCGAGACCATGGGCAGCCCGGTGGCGGTCATGGTCGGTAACACCGAGTGGCCGAAGTGGGAGCAGGTCATGTCGGCCGACCCGGTCGACCCCGAGGTGCTGGCCGGTCTGGCCCGCAACGAGGCGCTCACCCGCCCCCGCCCCGGCCACGCCGACCTGGCCGGCATGCAGAAGTACTCGATCGACGAGGCCCGTCCGATCCTGGAGCGCGCCAGCGCCCGTGAGACGGCCGCCCGGGTCGCGCTCGGTGCCGTCGCCCGCGCGTACCTGAAGGAGACCTGCGGGATCGAGATCGTCAGCCACGTGGTCGAGCTGGCCGCCGCCAAGGCCCCGGCCGGTGTGCTGCCGCTGCCCTCGGACGAGGCGCGGCTGGACGCCGACCCGGTCCGCTGCCTGGACGCCGACGCCTCGAAGGCGATGGTCGCCGAGATCGACCAGGCCCACAAGGACGGCGACACCCTCGGCGGCGTGGTCGAGGTGCTCGCGTACGGCGTGCCGGTGGGTCTGGGCTCGCACGTGCACTGGGACCGCCGGCTGGACGCCCGGCTGGCCGCCGCGCTGATGGGCATCCAGGCGATCAAGGGCGTCGAGGTCGGCGACGGCTTCGAGCTGGCCCGGGTGCCCGGCTCGCAGGCGCACGACGAGATCGTCCCGACCCCCGAGGGCGTCAAGCGCACATCCGGCCGCTCCGGCGGCACCGAGGGCGGCCTGACCACGGGCGAGGTGCTGCGGGTGCGTGCCGCCATGAAGCCGATCGCCACCGTGCCGCGGGCGTTGCAGACCCTGGACGTGCGCACCGGCGAGCCGGCCAAGGCGCACCACCAGCGCTCGGACGTCTGCGCCGTGCCGGCCGCCGGGATCGTCGCCGAGGCGATGGTCGCGCTGGTGCTGGCCGACGCGGTGAACGAGAAGTTCGGCGGTGACCACGTCTCCGAGACCCGCCGCAACGTGCAGGGCTACCTCGACAACCTGATCATCCGATGACCGTTCCGGTCGTTGTGCTGGTCGGCCCGCCCGGCAGTGGCAAGTCCACCGTCGGGCGGGCCCTGGCCGAGCGCCTGGGCGTCGGCTTCCGGGACACCGACGCCGACATCGAGGCGCTGGCCGGCAAGCCCATCCCGGAGATCTTCATCGACGAGGGCGAGCCGCACTTCCGCGAGCTGGAGGTCCGGGCCGTGCGCACGGGCGCCACGGAGCACGACGGCGTGCTGGCACTCGGCGGCGGCGCGGTGATGGCCGAGGCCACCCGCGCCCTGCTGCGCGAGCTGCCGGTCGTCTTCCTGGAGGTCCCGCTGGCGGACGCGGTCAAGCGGGTCGGCCTGGACGCCCCGCGCCCGCTGCTGGCCATCAACCCGCGGGCCCGCTGGCGCGAGCTGATGGAGGCCCGCCGGCCCCTCTACCTGGAGGTGGCCACCGCCGTCGTCGACACCGCCGGCCGCACCCCCGAGCAGGTCGCGGACGCCGTACTGGAAGCACTGGAGCTGAAGACCCCCCATGACTGACCCCATCGTCAGGATTCACGTCGGCGGCAGCGCCGGCCACGACCCGTACGACGTGCTGATCGGGCACCAGCTGCTCGGCGAGCTGTCGGCGCTGATCAGTCCCCCCAGTCTGGGGACAAGAGGCGCCAAGCGGGTCGCGATCATCCACCCCGAGGCGCTGGCCGCCACCGCCGACGCCATCCGCGAGGACCTGCTCGGCGAGGGCTACGAGGCGATCGCGCTCCAGGTGCCCAACGCCGAGGACGCCAAGAGCGCCGAGGTCGCCGCGTACTGCTGGTCGGTGCTCGGGCAGACCGGCTTCACCCGCAGCGACGTCGTCGTCGGCCTCGGCGGCGGCGCCACCACCGACCTGGCCGGCTTCGTCGCCGCGACCTGGCTGCGCGGCGTCCGCTGGATCTCCATGCCCACCACGTTGCTCGGCATGGTCGACGCGGCCGTCGGCGGCAAGACCGGCATCAACATCGCCGAGGGCAAGAACATGGTCGGCGCCTTCCACCCGCCGGTGGGCGTGCTGGCCGACCTCGACACCCTGGCGACCGTGCCCAAGCACGACTACGTCTCCGGCCTCGCCGAGGTCATCAAGTGCGGCTTCATCGCCGACCCGGCCATCCTCGACCTGATCGAGGCCGACCCGGAGGGCGCCAAGACCCCGGACGGCACGCACACCGTCGAGCTGATCCGCCGCGCCATCCAGGTCAAGGCCGACGTGGTCTCCGGGGACCTCAAGGAGTCCGGCCGGCGCGAGATCCTCAACTACGGCCACACCCTCGGCCACGCCATCGAGCGCAACGAGCGCTACAAGTGGCGGCACGGCGCCGCGATCTCCATCGGCATGGTCTTCGCCGCCGAACTCGGCCGCCTGGCGGGCCGGTTGGACGACGAGACGGCCGACCGGCACCGCACCGTGCTGGCCTCCGTCGGCCTGCCGCTGCGCTACCAGGCGGACGCCTGGCCGAAGCTGCTGGACGCCATGAAGATCGACAAGAAGTCGCGCGGCGACCTGATCCGCTTCATCGTCCTGGACGGCCTCGGCAAGACCTCCGTCCTGGAGGGCCCCGACCCGTCCCTGCTGGTCGCCGCCTACGCGGAGGTCTCGGCGTGACCAGGGTCATGGTGCTCAACGGCCCCAACCTCGGGCGGCTCGGCAGCCGCGAGCCGGACGTCTACGGCGCCACCTCCTACGCCGGGCTGGTCGAGCGCTGCACCGCGCTCGGCAAGGAGTTCGGCTTCGAGGTCGAGGTGCACGAGACCAACTCCGAGCAGCAGATGGTGGAGTGGCTGCACGAGGCGGCCGACGGCAAGGTGCCCGTGGTGATCAACCCGGGCGCGTTCACGCACTACTCGTACGCGATGCGGGACGCCGCCTCGCAGCGCACCGCGCCGCTGATCGAGGTGCACATCTCCAACCCGTACGCCCGGGAGACCTTCCGGCACACCTCGGTGATCGCCGCGGTGGCCTCCGGCACCATCGCGGGGTTCGGGCTCGGCTCGTACGAGCTGGCCCTGCGCGCCCTGGCCGAGCAACTCACCACGCGCTGACGCCTGGTCAGCGGGCCGGGGGGGGGGGGGGGGGGGGGGGGGGGGGGGGGGGGGGGGGGGCGGGGGGGGGGGGGGGGGGGGGGGGGGGGGGGGGGGGGTGCTGCGAGGGC
>NZ_JBWKER010000050.1:0-47627 GCF_056435345.1 Kitasatospora sp. NPDC043950 | reverse complement strand
TGGTGGTGTTGGTTGTTGTCTGAGTAAGCTTTCCCTTTCACCCCTCTACCAACCAACCCCCCCCCCCCCCCCCCCCCCGCCCCCCACCCCCGGCGCGCCCCCCCCCCCCCCCCCCGTGCCGCCGTGTAGTCTCCCCGCTGAGAGGTGTCGGGAGGTGACCGTGACGCAGTACGCCGGGGGTGGGCAGGTCCCGCCGCGTCCCGTCGCTCCGCCGGGGCCGCAGCCGTCGGGGGCCGCCGCGCCGCCGCCGGTGCCGCCCGCTCCGGCTCCTGTTCCCGCCGCCGCGCCGCCGGTTCCGGCCGCTCCGGTGCCGCCCGCTCCTGTTGCCGCGCCCGCCCCGGCCGCACCCGCGCCCGGCGCGCCGGTCCCCGTCGGGTCCACCGGGCACTTCGTGCTGCCCTCCGGCACGCCCGTGCAACTCCCCGCCCACCCGCCGCAGCGGCACGCGCCCACCAGTCCGATCGCCGTCCTGCTGATCGGCCCGGCCGGGGCCGGCAAGACCACCGTCGCCCGGTACTGGGCCGAGCGCCGGCCCAGCCCGACCGCGCACATCAGCCTGGACGACGTCCGCGAGTGGGTGCAGTCCGGCTTCGCCAACCCGCAGTCCGGCTGGAACAACGCCTCCGAGGCGCAGTACCGGCTGGCCCGCCGCACCTGCGGCTTCGCCTGCCGCAACTACCTCGCCAACGGCATCTCCTGCATCATCGACGACGCCGTCTTCCCGGACCGCCCGGCCATCGGCCTCGGCGGCTGGAAGCGGCACATCGGCCCCGGCATGATCCCGGTCGTGCTGCTGCCCAGCCTGGACTCCGTGCTGCACCGCAACGCCCGGCGCGGCGGCACCCGGCGGCTCGGTGACGAGGAGGTGGCGCGGATCCACGGCCGGATGGCCGGCTGGTACAACTCCGGGCTGCCGATCATCGACAACTCGTACCTGGACGTGGCCGGCACCGCCGCCGAGCTGGACCGCGTCATCCTGGCCCGGCTGATGGGCATGCCGGTGCGCTGACCTGCGACGATCCGGCGGTGTCGGTGCCGGCTGCGATGATGTGCGGGTCCTGTCGAACCACCCCGGGGGAGCTGACGCCCGTGCCGGAAGGCCACATCATCCACCGCCTCGCCGCCGAGAACCGGAAGGCCTTCGGCGGCCGCCCGGTCGAGGTGTCCAGCCCGCAGGGCCGGTTCGCCGACGAGGCCAAGGCCATCGACGGGCAGCTGCTCACCGCGGCCGAAGCCGTCGGCAAGCACCTGTTCCTCGGCTTCGAGGAGGGCGCCTGGGTGCACGTCCACCTCGGCCTCTACGGCGGCTTCGCCTTCGGTACCGGGCCCGCGCCCGAGCCGGTCGGCCTGGTCCGGCTGCGGCTGGCCAACGACGACGGCTACGCGGACCTGCGCGGCCCCAACACCTGCGCGCTGGTCACCGGAGCGGAGAAGGCCGCCGTCGCCGCCCGGCTGGGCCCCGACCCGCTGCGCGCCGACGCCGACCCGCAGGCCGCCTGGCGCCGGATATCGGCCAGCCGGACGACCGTCGCCGCGCTGCTGATGGACCAGAAGGTGCTGGCCGGGGTGGGCAACGTCTACCGGGCCGAGGTGCTGTTCCGCCACGGGATCAACCCGCACCGCGCCGGCCGCGACCTCACCCGGGGCGAGTGGGACGCGATCTGGGCCGACCTGGTCGCCCTGATGCACGAGGGCGTCGGCGCGGGCCGGATCGACACCGTCCGCCCCGAGCACACCCCCGAGGCGATGGGCCGCCCGCCGCGCGTCGACGACCACGGCGGCGAGGTGTACGTCTACCGGCGGGCCGCGATGCCCTGCCTGGTCTGTGGCACCGAGGTCCGGACGGAGCAGCACGCCGCGCGCAACCTCTTCTGGTGCCCCGCCTGCCAGGCGGCCTGACCGCGTTCGAGGGTTGCTCCGGCCGGGCCCCGGCGCGTCCTCCGGAGGAGCCGGTCAGACGACGGCCGCGCTGGGCTCGTGGTGTTCGGCGGCGGCGCACGCGTCGAGGAGGGGGCGCAGGGCCTCGTCCACGAGCCGGTAGCGCACGATCCGCCCGTCCTTGTCCCCGGTGACCACGCCCGCGGTGCGGAGCAGCCGCAGGGCCTGGGACACGGCGGGGTCGCGCATGCCGGTGGCGACGGCGAGGTCGGAGACGGCGAGCGGGCCGGCCCGGTGGAGGGCGAGCAGGAGGGCGAGCCGCCCGGGGTCGGCGAGCAGGGAGAACCGCTCGGCCCAGGTGCGGACGTGCGCGGGGTCGCCGATCGCGGCGATGGCCTCGCAGACCCGGTGTCCGTCGATGGTGCGGTGGCCCGCGCGGTCGGCCGGTACGAGATGCATGCGCACATTGTTGCAGGAGGGGGCCTGTGATCCTGGACACCTGCGCAGGTGCGCAGCCTTGCAAGGGTGGGTCCTGGCCCCTACGGTGTTCCCCGCCGTGGTGCTCGGGAAGACCGGTGACGGATCCTCAGGGGTCCCAGTCCGGAGCGGCCCTCGCCACTGTGATCGGGCCATCGTGATCGTCGACGATGGAGAGACGTCCGTACCCACGACGCCACTGGGAGCCTCGCGCACCTGGGAAGGCGGGTACGGGACCCCCGTAAGCCAGGAGACCGGCCACGGCATCTCACGAAGTGTTTCCACGAGGTGCTGGAGCGTGACCCGAATGACCCTGCCCGAAACCGCCGCCGCCGAGGCGCCGGCGACACCGTCCGTGCTGCCCACGTTCCGCTGGAAGCGCGAGGACACCGTCCGCACGGCCGGGCTGATGGGGGTGATCCTGGCCATGCACGTGGTGGCCTTCGGGACGCTCGTCTTCCTGGTCGCGCCCCACAACTACGCGGTCGGCACCCAGGTCTTCGGGGTGGGCCTCGGGATCACCGCGTACACCCTCGGCATGCGGCACGCCTTCGACGCCGACCACATCGCGGTGATCGACAACACCACCCGCAAGCTGATGGCGGACGGCAAGCGGCCGGTCTCGGTCGGCTTCTGGTTCGCCCTCGGGCACTCCTCGATGGTGGTGCTGATGGCCGCCCTGGTGGCGGGCGGCGCGCAGCTGGCCAGCACGCTGATGGACGACGACTCGACCACCCACAAGTGGCTCGGGATGGTCGGCACGACGGCCTCCGGCGCGTTCCTCTACCTGATCGGCGCGCTCAACCTGGCCGCGCTGCTCGGCATACTGAAGGTGTTCCGGGCGATGCGGGCCGGGTCGTACGACGAGGCGCAGCTGGAGGAGCACCTCAACTCGCGCGGCTTCATGGCCCGGGTGCTGAACCGGGCGACCCGGTCGATCACCCGGCCCGGGCAGATGTTCCCGGTGGGCATGGTGCTGGGGCTGGGCTTCGACACCGCGACCGAGGTCACCCTGATGGTGATGGCCGGGTCGGGCGCGGCGGCCGGGCTGCCCTGGTACGCGATCGTCTGCCTGCCGCTGCTGTTCGCGGCCGGGATGAGCCTGTTCGACACCCTGGACGGGACGTTCATGAACTTCGCGTACCAGTGGGCCTTCGCGAACCCGGTCCGGAAGGTGTACTACAACCTGACGATCACTGGGCTGTCGATCGCGGTGGCCTTCGTCATCGGCACCATCGAACTGGTCGGCGTGCTGCACGAGAAGCTCGATCTGACCGACCCGGTCACCGGCTGGATCGCGGGCATCTCGCTGGACAACGTCGGCTACGCGATCGCCGGGCTGTTCGTGGTGGTCTGGGCCGCGGCGATCGCCTACTGGAAGCTGGCCCGGGTGGAGAAGCGCTGGGTGGCCGCCGAGTAGCGACGGCTGCGATCAGCGACGGCAGCGATCAGCGACGGCGCCTCCCCCGGGATCCCGGGGGAGGCGCCGTTTCGTCGCTGCGGGCCGGTGCCGGTCGTCGGGCGGGCGGGGTTCAGCGCTCTTCGCGGAAGTCGACGTGCCGGCGCGCGACCGGGTCGTACTTGCGCAGGACCATCCGGTCCGGGTCGTTGCGGCGGTTCTTGCGGGTCACGTACGTGTAGCCGGTGCCGGCGGTGGAGCGGAGCTTGATGACGGGGCGCAGTTCGCTGCGGGCCATGGGTGTCCTCCCGGGTTGGCGGGGTGTTCGGGGCTGGGGCGAAACCGTACACCGAAATGGAAGTCATTTTCATCTGGTGTAACGTGAGCTCCGTCCCGCCCATTCCCGGACGCCAGGGAGCACCCATGTCCGCCCACTGCCAACTCACCGGCCGCCAACCCGGATTCGGCAACGCGATCTCGCACTCGCACCGCCGCACCCGCCGCCGCTTCGACCCCAACATCCAGCACAAGCGCTACTGGCTGCCCGGTGAGGGCCGGTACGTCCGGCTCACCCTCAGCGCCAAGGGCATCCGCACCATCGACACGATCGGCATCGAGGCCGCCGTCGCCCGCATCCGCGCCCGAGGGGGGAAGGTCTGATGGCCAAGCAGAGCAAGATCGCCAAGAACGAGCAGCGCCGCGCCGTCGTGGCCCGGTACGCCGAGCGCCGCGCCGAGCTCAAGCGGATCATCGCCCACCCCGGCACCGCCCCCGCCGAACGCGCGGCCGCCCAGGCCGAACTCGCCCGCCAGCCTCGCGACGCCAGCGCCACCCGGATCCGCAACCGCGACGCCGTCGACGGCCGCCCCCGTGGCTACCTGCGCGCCTTCGGCCTCTCCCGGGTCAACCTCCGCGTCCACGCCCACGCCGGCCACCTGCCCGGCGTCCGCAAGGCCAGCTGGTGAGCGGCGTGGACGGGATCAAACTGCCCGTGGTGGTCGTCGCCGGACTGCACGCCGACGAACGCCGCGCCGCCGTTCGGGAGTTGGCGGCGGCCGCGGTGGACGCGGTGGTCCTCCACCATGACCTGCGGGAGGCCTCGCAGGGCGTCGTCCGCCGTGAACTGCGCGACGCGGGAGGCGGGTTCGACGCCGCCGACGTCCCGCTGGTGAACGACTGCCCCTGCTGCGCCCTGCGCGAGGACCTGCTGCCGCGACTGCTGCGGATCGCCGACGAAGGCCGGTACGGGCTCGCGATCGTCGAACTGTGGGGCGGTAGCGACCCGCACCCGGCCGTCGAGGTGATCGCCGGGGGAGAGGCGGACGGCCGCCACCTGGAGGACGCCGTCGAACTCGCGGGCGTGGTCACGGCCGTCGACCCGGACCGGCTGATCGGCGAACTCTCCGTCTCCGACGACCTGGTGGAGCACGGCGAGCACACCGCCGTCCAGGACCAGCGGACCCGCGCGGAGGCGCTCGCCCACCAGGTCGAGTACGCCACCACCCTCGCCGTCCCGCGGGCGACGGCGCACGCGCCCGGGCTCGCGTTGCTCCGCCAGCTCCACCCCACCGCCCGGGTCGTCCGGCTCGGCACCGGGGCGCTCACCCGGGCCGCCCTCGGCGGCTTCGACGTCGCCGCCGCCCGCGACCGGGTCAACCCGGCGATCGCGCTGCTCCCGCAGGAGAGCGACGAGGCCGGCGTCACCACGCTGGTCTGGGAGCGCCGACGCCCGCTGCACCCCGAGCGGCTGCACCGGGCGCTGGAACTGCTCGTCCCCGCCGCCCAGCGCAGCCGCGGCCGCTTCTGGCTGGCCAACCGGCCCGACCTGATGCTCGCCTGGGACGCCGCCGGGGCCAACCTCGCCGTCGAGGAGTGCGGCCCCTGGCTCACCTCCCTGCCCGACGCCGCCTGGGAGCTCTACCCGCCCGCCCGCCGGGCCGCCGCCGCCCTCGACTGGCACCCTCTGCACGGCGACCGGGTGCAGCAGCTCAGCTTCACCGCGGAGGGCCTCGACGTCGACGGCGTCACCGGGCTGCTCGACTCCTGTCTGCTCACCGACGCCGAACTCGCGGCGGGCGAACCCGGCTGGAAGGCCCTGCCGGACGCCTTCCGGGACCTGCTCGACCCCGTTCACTGAGGAGCCGTCACTGTGCGTAAGCGACCGAACCCGCCCAAGGCCCGGCCGAACCCGTTGTTCACGGCCGGCATCGAGTACATCGACTACAAGGACACCGACCTGCTGCGGCGCTTCGTCTCCGACCGCGGCAAGATCCGGAGCCGCCGCGTCACCCGGCTCACCGTCCAGCAGCAGCGCGCCGTGGCCAGGGCCGTCAAGAACGCCCGCGAGATGGCCCTCCTCCCGTACGCCGCCGGCACCACCCGGTAACCGGACCACCGCCACCACCGTCACCACCGTCACCACCCGACAAGGAGCCCCCGATGGCCGTCCCCAAGCGCAAGACGTCCCGCAGCAACACCCGGCACCGCCGGGCCCAGTGGAAGGGCAAGGCCCCGAAGCTCGTCCCGATCACCCTCAACGGCCGCGAACTGCTCGTCCCCCAGAACCTGGTCCCCGCCTACCGCCGCGGCCTGATCGACCCGGAGGGGGCGTAGCGACCACGGAGGGGGCGTGCGGGGGTGGGGGCGCGCCCTGTCGGGGGTGCTCGGCGGGCGGATCGGAGTGGGGGTTCGTAGGCTCGACGCATGTCTGATGCGTACGCGGGTCGGCGGGAGCGGGTGAGGGAGCACTGCAGTGCGGCCGGGGCCGATGCGGCGCTGATCACCCGGGCGGCGAACGTGCGGTATCTGACGGGCTGCGCGCCCTGCGGGGCGACGCTGCTGCTGACCCGGGAGCGGGTGCTGCTGGCAGTGCCGGACGATCTGCCGGCGGACGACACCGGGGAACACCTGATCGCGCCGGACGTCACCCAGGTACCGGTGGCGGCCTCGGCGGACACCGCCCTGGCGGCGGCCGCCGCCGCCGTGCGACTGGGCGTGGCGGACCTGGCGGTGGAGGAGCACGACCTGACCGTCAGCCGCCACCGCGCGGTGGCGGGCCTGGCGGAGGGGGCCCGGCTGGCCGACCTGGGGCAGGTGGTCGAGCGGCTGCGGGTGGTCAAGGACGAGCACGAGATCGCCGACCTGCGGATCGCCGCCGAGATCGCCGACCAGGCGCTCGGCGAACTGCTGGAGTCGATCCTGGTCGGCCGCACCGAACGGCACCTGGCGATGGAGCTGGAACGCCGGATGATCGACCACGGCGCGGACCGGGCGGCCTACCCGGTGTCCGTCGGCACCGGCAGCCACTCCGGCCAGCCCGCCCACCAGCCGACCGACCGCCGGGTGGAGGAGGGCGACTTCCTCACCGTGGTGATGGGCGCCCAGTACCGGGGCTACGGCGTCTCCACCGCCCGGACCTTCGTGATCGGCGCCGCCCCCGCGCCCTGGCAGGTGGAGCTGCACCGGCTGGTGTTCCGGGCCCAGCGGGCCGCCCGGGAGGCGCTCGGGCCGGGCGTGGAGCAGTGCGTGCCCGACCGGGCCGCGCGGCAGATCCTGGAGGCGGCCGGCCACACCGAGACCTCCCCGCACCCGGTGGGCCACGGCATCGGGCTGGAGATCCGGGAGGCGCCGCGCCTCGGCCCGTCGGACATGGGTAAACTGGACAGCCGCGTGCCGGTCACCGTCGGCCCAGGGGTCCACCTCCCGGGCAAGGGCGGTGTCCGGATCGAGGACACGCTCGTGGTGCGTCCCCCAGAGGAGGGCGGGCCCGAGCTGCTCACCATCACCACCAAGGAGCTCCTCGCCCTGTGACCGCGGCCGCCCGTCGGCCGTCGGCGGCAGGACGCAAGCCTTGGTTCCTTGACAGCTATATCCAGGAGTAAGTGCGCCCGTGGCTTCCACGAACGATCTCAAGAACGGCATGGTCCTCAAGCTGGAGGGCGGCAAGCTCTGGTCCGTCGTCGAGTTCCAGCACGTCAAGCCCGGCAAGGGCCCGGCCTTCGTGCGCACGAAGCTCAAGGAGGTCCTGACCGGCAAGGTCGTCGACAAGACCTTCAACGCCGGCACCAAGGTCGAGACCGCCAACGTCGACAAGCGCGGCATGCAGTTCTCGTACAAGGACGGCGAGAACTTCGTGTTCATGGACACGGACACCTACGACCAGATCGTGGTCGAGCCGGCCGTCGTCGGCGACGCCTCCAAGTACCTGCTGGAGGGCTTCGAGGCCCTGGTCGCCATGTACGAGGGCTCCCCGCTGTACATCGAGCTCCCGGCCTCCGTCGAGCTGCTGATCTCCCACACCGAGCCGGGCGTCCAGGGCGACCGCTCCACCGGCGGCTCCAAGCCGGCCACGCTGGAGACCGGTGCCGAGATCGCCGTGCCGCTCTTCATCGTCACCGGTGAGAAGATCAAGGTCGACACCCGCGACGGCAGCTACCTCGGCCGGGTGAAGTAAGTCCGTGTCGGCCGCACGTAGCAAGGCCCGCACCCGGGCCTTCCAGATCCTCTTCGAGGCCGACCACCGCGGGGTCGACCCGCAGCGGGTCCTCGCGGACTGGGTGGCCCGCGCCCGCGAGCCGAAGCCCGACGAGGGCACCCCGCAGGTCGGCGAGTACACCATGGAGCTGATCGAGGGGTACGTCCAGCACGCTCGCCGGATCGACGACCTGATCTCGCAGTACGCGGTGGGCTGGACCCTCGACCGGATGCCGATCGTGGACCGCAACGTCCTGCGGCTCGGCGCCTACGAGCTGATCTGGGAGGACGGCGTCCCGGACGCGGTCGTCCTGGACGAGGCCGTGGAGATCGCCAAGGAGTTCTCCACGGACGACTCCCCGGCCTTCGTCAACGGCCTGCTCGCCCGCTTCCTGGAGCTGAAGCCGAGCATCCGCCGGTAGGTCCCGACCACCGGCGGTGGTGAGACCCGCAGAACGGCCGCTGGACCCGGATTCCGGGTCCGGCGGCCGTCGCGCGTTTCACCCGGGCGGCGTAAGGTGGTGCCCTACTCGCCAGTAACTTGGCGTTCGGAAACCCGCAGTGAAGGGCAGGCCACCCCCATGACCACCGCGACCCGCAGCGAGTTCGACCAGGGCATCGCCCTGACCCGGCACCCTGACGAGCCCGGCCGCTACGAGGCCGAACTCGGTGCCGGCTGGCAGATTGGCGGCGGGGTCAACGGCGGGCTGCTGCTCGCCGTCGCCGGACACGCGCTGTCGCTGGAGCACGGCGACCACCCCGACCCGGTGTCGATCAGTGGTTACTACCTGTCCGCCTCCACGCCCGGCCCGGCCACCGTCCGCACCGAGGTGCTGCGCACCGGCCGCGGGCTCTCCACCGGCACCGCCTCGCTCAGCCAGGACGGCGTGGAGCGGCTGCGGGTGGTCGCCAGCCACGGCGACCTCTCCACCGCCGACGGCGAGGTGCGCACCAGCGCCGTGCCGCCGCAGCTGCCGCCGCCGGACCAGTGCGTCGGCGTCGAGCACGCGCCCCGGGAGCTGATCGCCCAGGCCGAGCTGCTGGAGCGCTTCGACCTGCGGCTGGACCCGGCCACCATCGGCTGGGCGCTCGGGCAGCCGTCCGGCAACGGGCGGATCCAGGGCTGGTTCCGGCTCGCCGACGGCCGCGATCCCGACCCGCTGCTGCTCCTGCTGGTCGCCGACGCGCTGCCGCCGGTGACCTTCGACCTGGGCCTGCCCGGGTGGGCCCCGACCGTCGAACTGACCGTCCACCTGCGGGCCAGGCCGGTCCCGGGCTGGCTGCGGGTCACCCACGCCACCCGCAACGTGGCCGGCGGGTACTTCGAGGAGGACGCCGAGGTCTGGGACGAGTCCGGCCGCCTGGTCGCGCAGTCCCGCCAGCTCGCCCGGGTGCCGCGGACGGCGTGAATCACATCGTCTTACCGTCGGTTACATTCCTGTGACACGCCGTACGTGTGCGGCGCGCGCGGATGGGGAGATAGACGGTCAGCGGCGAGCCGGCCGCTGACCGTCACCCGCCGACGGTACCCGTCGATGCCAGGAGCCATCCCGTGAGCGAGCGCAGCGAGCGGACCACCGAGAGGCGCGCAGGGGCGCAGGCCCGTGCCGAGCGCAGCGAGGTGGGCGCATGAGCCGCAACGGCCGCGCCCGCCGCAACTCCGACTGCACCGCCGGCGGCCCGCGACCCACGGTGCGGGCGCCGCACCAGCGGCGGCGGGTCGAGGGGGCCGAGCAGGCGTTCGTCATCGGGATCCTGACCAGCGCGGCCGACTTCGCCCGGGCCCGTGCCTGGGGGCTGTCGAACGCCGCCGACCACGAGCACTACCTGGCCGAGACCGCCGAGCTGCTGGCCGACGCCCTGGAGCGCTTCGACACCGTGCGGGCCCGGATGTTCCACCCGCAGGACTTCGCGGAGTTCTGCGTGCTGCACGGGCTGGACCCGGCCGAGCCGCTCGCCCGCGACCGCTACCTGGTCAATCCGCCGTTGCAGACCCAGCTGTTGGCCTATCAGGGCGAGGAACTGGCCGGGGATTTCGTGCCGCGCCTGGTCCGGGCCCGGGAGAACGGGCTGACGCTCTGCCACGCCGACCTGCTGCTGGACGGCGGCCTGTCCGGGGCCGCGGGCGAGGTCGACGAGGAGCACGCCCGCTGGGTGCGCGCCGCCCGCCAGCGCGGCGCCGAGGTGTTCCGCCGGATGCTGGTCGGCGCGGGCGCCGGGGTGTACGAGCTGCGGCTGCGGGTGGACGCGCCGGGCGGGCGGCTGACCGCGGCGGCCCGGGTGCTGCAGTGGGAGGACGGCGTGGTCCGGATCAACGACGAGGACCTGGAGCTGGTCTGCGCGGTGCTGTGCGCCGGATTGGCGCTGGAGCTGCCGGGGGTGGCGGTGCTGCACGGCTCGCAGGGCTCGGTGGCGGCGGGCGGTGCCCGTGGCGGAGCCGCCGACGAGCACTTCCTGCCGGCCTCCTGGGCCTGGTCGAGCGGCGGGCAGGACTGGGCGCCGGCTGCCGGGCCGGTGCGGCTGGACGGCGTGGCGGCGCAGCCCGGCTACAGCCTGGGGACGGTCTGCTGAGCCGGCCGTGGACGCGCGACGGCGCGGCCCCCGGGATGCGGGGTGCCGCGCCGTGACGTTTCTGCACGGCCCGGGGCGTGGCCCGGACCGCGGACCGAGCCGGCGGGAGCCGGTGCGGCGAGCGTCAGCTCGCCTCCTCCTCGCGCACCGCGCGGCGCGCGTCGGGGTTCAGCACGCCCCAGGAGATCAGCTGCTCGGTGAGGATCGACGGCGACTGGTCGTAGATGACCGCCAGGGTGCGCAGGTCGTCCTGGCGGATCGACAGCACCTTGCCGTTGTAGTCGCCGCGCTGGCTCTGGATCGTCGCCGCGTAGCGCTGCAGCGGGCCGGCCTTCTCGGACGGGACCTGGGTCAGTCTCTCCAGGTCGAGCACCAGGCGCGGCGGCGGCTCGGCCGCGCCGCCGGGGGTGCCGCCGGGCAGCAGCTCCTGCACCGGGACGCCGTAGAACTCCGCCAGCTCGGCCAGCCGCTGCACGGTGACCGCACGGTCGCCGCGCTCGTACGAGCCGACGACGACTGCCTTCCAGCGCCCCTGGGACTTCTCCTCGACACCGTGCAGGGAGAGACCCTGCTGAGTGCGGATCGCTCGGAGCTTGCCTCCGAGTTGCTTCGCGTAGTCGCTGGACATTGATCTCCCCGGACGAGATTGCTTCGCGTTCAGTGGTGGGTCACGGACGATTGCCGACGCCGTTACCGGTGGGTTCGACGTCCGTCTCGTAACTCACTGTGAGGTTACGTAGAGTAAGGTAGCTGCGTCAAGCCGAATGGGGCAGTCGTGCGAATGGCCCGCATCCTCGGCGCGTCCGGGGCGTGAACCCGGCGAAGCGGAATGGTGCGTGTCCGGTTGCCTCCCGGCCCGCTGCTAGGATGGCTCGAAGCCCGCGCCCGGTCGGCGGGGGCAGTCCCAGACATCCTTTAAGGCCCGTCCAGTGAGGCGGGGAAGGAGGTCCGCTTCGGCATGACCACACACCAAGATTCGACGCCGCGACCGCCGCACCAGGTGCTGGACGGCACGGACATCGCCCGGGTCGTCACCCGGATAGCGCACGAGATCGTCGAGCGCGCCAAGGGCGCAGAGGACGTCGTGCTGCTCGGCATCCACACCAGGGGCGTCCACCTCGCCCGCCGCCTGCACGGCCGGCTGGCCCAGATCACCGGGCGCGAGATCCCGCTCGGGGCCCTGGACATCACCATGTACCGGGACGACCTGCGGCTCAAGCCCGCCCGCGCCCTGGAGCACACCGAGATCCCGTCCGGCGGCATCGACGGCAAGCTCGTCATCCTCGTCGACGACGTGCTCTTCTCCGGCCGCACCATCCGGGCCGCGCTCGACGCGCTGAACGACATCGGCCGCCCGCGCGCCGTCCAGCTCGCCGTCCTGGTCGACCGCGGCCACCGCGAGCTGCCGATCCGGGCCGACTACGTGGGCAAGAACCTCCCCACCTCGCTGCGCGAGGCCGTGCAGGTGCGCCTGTCCGACAGCGACGGCGTGGACGCCGTGCTGGTCGGCGACCGCGACTACACCGATGCGTCGCGCTCCGCGCGCGATGAACAGGGTTCGCAGGCCCTGGCCTCCCAGCCGTCCGAACCGCACCTTTCGGAGTAACCCGCGTGAAGCGCCACCTCGTCTCCGCCGCCGATCTCACCCGCGACGACGCGCTGCTGATCCTGGACACCGCCGAGGAGCTGGCCCAGCTCTCCGGACGGGCCGTCAAGAAGCTGCCCACGCTGCGCGGCCGGACCGTCGTCAACCTCTTCTTCGAGGACTCGACCCGCACCAAGACCTCCTTCGAGGTCGCCGAGAAGCGGCTCTCCGCCGACGTCATCAACTTCTCCGCCAAGGGCTCCTCCGTCTCCAAGGGCGAGAGCCTCAAGGACACCGCGCTCACCCTCCAGGCGATGGGCGCCGACGCGGTCGTCGTCCGGCACCACGCCTCGGGCGCGCCGGCCCGTCTCGCCCAGTCCGACTGGCTGCACGGCAGTGTGATCAACGCCGGTGACGGCACCCACGAGCACCCCACCCAGGCGCTGCTCGACGCCTTCACCATGCGCCGCCACCTCAACGCCGGGCTGGGCCACGACCTCGCCGGGCGCCGGGTGACCATCGTCGGCGACATCCTGCACAGCCGGGTCGCCCGTTCCAACGTGCACCTGCTGACCACCCTCGGTGCCCAGGTGACCTTCGTCGCCCCGCCGACGCTGCTGCCGATCGGCATCGAGAACTGGCCCTGCGAGGTCAGCTACGACCTGGACCGCGTGCTCCCCAAGACGGACGCGGTGATGATGCTGCGGGTGCAGCGCGAGCGGATGAACGCCGCGTTCTTCCCGACCGAGCGCGAGTACAGCCGTCGCTACGGCCTGAACGGCACCCGGATGTCCCAGCTGCCCGAGCACGCCATCGTGATGCACCCCGGCCCGATGGTGCGCGGCATGGAGATCACCGCCGAGGTCGCCGACTCGCCGCGCTGCACCGTGGTCGAGCAGGTCGCCAACGGCGTGTCGGTCCGGATGGCCGTCCTGTACCTGCTGCTCGGGGGAGCCACCCTCAACGACGCCCGCACCGACTCCGTGGAGACCGCTCAGTGACCACCTACCTGATCCGCAACGCCCAGATCCTCGGCGGTGCCCCGCAGGACCTCCACCTCGCCGACGGTGTGATCAAGGCGATCGGCACCGACCTGGCGGTCGAGGCGGACATCGAGATCGACGCCGGCGGCCTGATCGTGCTGCCCGGTCTCGTCGACCTGCACACCCACCTGCGCGAGCCCGGCCGCGAGGACGCCGAGACCGTGCTCACCGGCACCCGGGCCGCCGCGATGGGCGGCTTCACCGCCGTGCACGCGATGGCCAACACCACCCCGGTGGCCGACACCGCCGGCGTGGTCGAGCAGGTCTGGCGGCTCGGCCAGGAGGCCGGCTACTGCGACGTGCAGCCGGTCGGCGCCGTCACCGTCGGCCTGGAGGGCAACAAGCTCGCCGAGCTGGGCGCGATGCACGAGTCCGCCGCGAACGTGCGGGTCTTCTCCGACGACGGCAAGTGCGTGGACGACGCGGTGCTGATGCGCCGCGCCCTGGAGTACGTCAAGGCCTTCGACGGCGTCGTCGCCCAGCACGCCCAGGAGCCGCGGCTCACCGAGGGCGCCCAGATGAACGAGGGCCAGGTCTCCGGCGAGCTCGGGCTCGGCGGCTGGCCGGCCGTCGCCGAGGAGTCGATCATCGCGCGGGACGTGCTGCTCGCCGCGCACGTCGGCTCCCGGCTGCACGTCTGCCACGTCTCCACCGCCGGTTCGGTCGAGATCATCCGCTGGGCCAAGGCCAAGGGCTGGGACGTCACCGCCGAGGTCACCCCGCACCACCTGCTGCTCACCGACGAGCTGGTCCGCTCCTACGACCCGGTCTACAAGGTCAACCCGCCGCTGCGCACCGCCGAGGACGTCCAGGCGCTGCGCAAGGCGCTCGCGGACGGCACCATCGACGCCGTCGCCACCGACCACGCGCCGCACCCGGACGAGGACAAGGACTGCGAGTGGGCCGTCGCCGCGATGGGCATGGTCGGCCTGGAGACCGCGCTGTCGGTCGTGCAGCAGACCATGGTGGACACCGGCCTGCTGAACTGGGAGGGCGTCGCCGACCGCATGTCGCACCGCCCGGCCCGGATCGGCCGTCTCGCCGGACAGGGCCGTCCCGTCTCGGTCGGTGAGCCGGCCAACCTGGTGCTGTTCGATCCCGCGTACCGTGGTGCCGTGAACCCGGACAGCTTCGCCACCCGTAGCCGCAACACCCCCTACAAGGGCCTTGACCTGCCCGGACGGGTGCACGCCACCTTCCTGCGCGGGCGCGCCACCGTGCTGGCCGGCGAGCTGGCCGAGCAGGGTGGGGCGGCGTGACCGGCCCGGCCGCGCTCGCCCAGGAGCAGGCCAAGGTCACCAACTGGCCCGGGTACATCGGCTGGGCCGTCGGCCTGCTGATCGTCATCGGGCTCGTCTACTGGCTGATGCGGCAGGGCTGGAACTGGCGGCGCACCCTCCAGTCCGGCATCCCGCCGCTGCCCGCCGTGCCGGCCGGCGCCGGGCGGACCATCCTGGAGACCAGCGGGCGGTACCACGGCTCCACCACCGCCGGGAACTGGCTCGACCGCGTCGTCGCGCACGGCCTGGGCACCCGCAGCCGCGCCGACCTCACCCTCGGCGAGGACGGCCTGCTGGTGCGGCGCCCCGGTGACGTCGACCTCTGGATCCCGGCCGGACACCTGACCGGTGCCCGCACGGACTCCGGGATCGCCGGCAAGGTCGTCCCGGCCGGGCTGCTCGTCGTCACCTGGACGCACGAGGGCACCGAGCTGGACTCGGGCTTCCGGGCCGACCACCCGGACGAGCACGCCGCCTGGGTCGAGGCGATCGCCCAACTCGCAACACGTACGAAGACGAAGACGGAAGAGGCCGCTCAATGACCGCACCTGCCCCCACCACGCAGCGCCGACGGCGGGAGCGCACCCCCGCCGTGCTCGTCCTGGAGGACGGCCGGACCTTCCGCGGCGAGGCCTACGGCGCGACCGGCGAGACCTTCGGCGAGGCCGTCTTCAACACCGGCATGTCCGGCTACCAGGAGACCCTCACCGACCCGTCGTACCACCGCCAGGTGGTCGTGATGACCGCCCCGCAGATCGGCAACACCGGCTGGAACGACGAGGACGACGAGTCCAAGCGGATCTGGGTCGCCGGGTACGTCGTGCGCGACCCCGCCCGGGTGGCGTCGAACTGGCGCTCCACCCGCTCGCTGGACGAGGAGCTCGTCCGCCAGGGCGTCGTCGGCATCAGCGGCATCGACACCCGGGCGCTCACCCGCCACCTGCGCGAGCGCGGCGCGATGCGCTGCGGCATCTTCTCCGGCGAGGCGCTGACCGACCAGGCCGAACTGCTCGCCCGGGTGCAGCGGTCGCCCGAGATGAAGGGCGCCGACCTGTGCGCCGAGGTGGCCACCACCGAGGCGTACGTCGTGCCCGCGATCGGTCCCGGCGGCGAAGCCCTGCCCATCGGCACTGCGGAGTTCACCGTCGCCGCGCTGGACCTCGGCATCAAGGGGATGACCCCGCAGCGGATGGCCGAGCGCGGCATCGAGGTGCACGTGCTGCCGGCCAACTCCACCCTGGAGGACCTCTACGCGGTCCAGCCGGACGGCGTGTTCTTCTCCAACGGCCCGGGCGACCCGGCCACCGCCGACCACCAGGTCGCCGTCGCGCAGGGCGTGCTGGAGCGCGGGACCCCGTTCTTCGGGATCTGCTTCGGCAACCAGATCCTCGGCCGCGCGCTGGGCTTCGGCACCTACAAGCTCAAGTACGGCCACCGCGGCATCAACCAGCCGGTGCAGGACCGCACCACCGGCAAGGTCGAGGTGACCGCGCACAACCACGGCTTCGCCGTGGACGCACCGCTGGACCGGGTGAGCGACACCCCCTTCGGGCGGGTCGAGGTCTCCCACGTCTGCCTCAACGACGACGTGGTCGAGGGCCTCCAGGCGCTCGACGTCCCCGCCTTCAGCGTGCAGTACCACCCCGAAGCGGCGGCCGGCCCGCACGACGCGGCCTACCTCTTCGACCGGTTCGTCGAGCTCATGCGAGGCGACGACAAGCACAGCGTGAAGCTCATGGAGGGCCAGCGTGCCTAAGCGCACTGACATCAAGTCCGTCCTGGTGATCGGGTCCGGCCCGATCGTGATCGGCCAGGCCGCCGAGTTCGACTACTCGGGCACGCAGGCCTGCCGCGTCCTCAAGGCCGAGGGCCTGCGGGTCGTGCTGGTCAACTCCAACCCGGCCACGATCATGACCGACCCGGAGATCGCCGACGCCACCTACGTCGAGCCGATCACCCCGGAGTTCGTCGAGCGGATCATCGCCAAGGAGCGCCCCGACGCGCTGCTGCCGACCCTCGGCGGGCAGACCGCGCTCAACACCGCGATCTCCCTGCACTCGGCCGGCACGCTGGAGAAGTACGGCGTCGAGCTGATCGGCGCCGACGTGGTGGCGATCAACAAGGGCGAGGACCGCCAGCTGTTCAAGGGCGTCGTCGAGGCGGTCAACGCCAAGATCGGCCACGGCGAGTCCGCCCGCTCGGTCATCTGCCACTCGATGGACGACGTGCTGGCCGGCGTCGACACGCTCGGCGGCTACCCGGTCGTCGTGCGCCCCTCCTTCACCATGGGCGGCGCCGGCTCCGGCTTCGCCCACGACGAGGAGGACCTGCGCCGCATCGCCGGCCAGGGCCTGGCCCTCTCGCCGACCACCGAGGTGCTCCTGGAGGAGTCCATCCTCGGCTGGAAGGAGTACGAGCTGGAGCTGATGCGCGACAAGAACGACAACGTCGTGGTCGTCTGCTCCATCGAGAACTTCGACCCGATGGGCGTGCACACCGGTGACTCGATCACCGTCGCCCCGGCGATGACCCTCACCGACCGTGAGTACCAGATCCTGCGCGACATCGGCATCGCCGTGATCCGCGAGGTCGGCGTCGACACCGGCGGCTGCAACATCCAGTTCGCCGTCAACCCCGACGACGGCCGGGTCATCGTCATCGAGATGAACCCGCGGGTGTCGCGCTCCTCCGCGCTGGCCTCGAAGGCGACCGGCTTCCCGATCGCCAAGATCGCCGCCAAGCTGGCCGTCGGCTACACGCTCGACGAGATCCCCAACGACATCACCGAGCAGACCCCGGCCTCCTTCGAGCCGGCCCTCGACTACGTCGTGGTGAAGGTTCCCCGGTTCGCGTTCGAGAAGTTCCCGAGCGCCGACGCCACGCTGACCACCACCATGAAGTCGGTCGGCGAGGCCATGGCCATGGGCCGCAACTTCCCCGAGGCGCTGCAGAAGGCGCTGCGCTCGCTGGAGAAGAAGGGCTCCCAGTTCTCCTGGACCGGCCCGGTCGGTGACAAGGCCGAGCTGCTGGTCAAGGCGGTCGTGCCGACCGACGGCCGGATCAACACCGTGATGCAGGCCATCCGGGCCGGCGCCACCCCGGAGGAGGTGTTCGAGGCCACCAAGATCGACCCGTGGTTCGTCGACCAGCTCTTCCTGCTCGACGAGATCGCCGGCGAGCTGACCGAGGCCGCCGAGCTCACCCCCGAGCTGCTGCGCCACGCCAAGCGGCACGGCTTCTCCGACCAGCAGATCGGCGAGATCCGCGGCCTGAAGCCGGACGTCGTCCGCGAGGTCCGGCACGCGCTCGGCATCCGCCCGGTGTTCAAGACCGTCGACACCTGCGCCGCCGAGTTCGCCGCCAAGACCCCGTACTTCTACTCGTCCTACGACGAGGAGAACGAGGTCGCCCCGCGCACCAAGCCGGCCGTGATCATCCTCGGCTCCGGCCCGAACCGCATCGGCCAGGGCATCGAGTTCGACTACTCCTGCGTGCACGCCTCCTTCGCGCTGGCCGACGCCGGGTACGAGACCGTGATGGTCAACTGCAACCCGGAGACCGTCTCCACCGACTACGACACCTCCGACCGGCTCTACTTCGAGCCGCTCACCCTGGAGGACGTGCTGGAGATCGTCCACGCCGAGCAGCAGGCCGGCCCGCTGGCCGGCGTGATCGTCCAGCTCGGCGGCCAGACCCCGCTCGGCCTGGCCCAGGCGCTCAAGGACAACGGCGTGCCGATCGTCGGCACCCAGCCCGAGGCGATCGACCTCGCCGAGGAGCGCGGCGCCTTCGGCCGCGTGCTGCGCGACGCCGGCCTGCCCGCCCCCAAGCACGGCACCGCCTTCTCCTTCGCCGAGGCCAAGGCCATCGCCGACGAGATCGGCTACCCGGTGCTCGCCCGCCCGTCGTACGTGCTCGGCGGCCGCGGCATGGAGATCGTCTACGACGAGGCCTCGCTCGCCTCCTACCTGGAGCGCCACGCCGGCCTGATCTCCGAGCACCCGGTGCTCATCGACCGCTTCCTCGACGACGCGGTGGAGATCGACGTCGACGCGCTCTACGACGGCACCGAGCTCTACCTCGGCGGCGTCATGGAGCACATCGAGGAGGCCGGCATCCACTCCGGCGACTCCGCCTGCGCGCTGCCCCCGATCACCCTCGGCGGCTACGACATCAAGCGCCTGCGCACCTCCACCGAGGCCATCGCGCGCGGCGTCGGCGTCCGCGGCCTGATCAACATCCAGTTCGCACTGGCCGGGGACATCCTGTACGTGCTGGAGGCCAACCCGCGCGCCTCCCGCACCGTGCCGTTCACCTCCAAGGCGACCGCCGTGCCGCTGGCCAAGGCCGCCGCCCGGATCTCGCTCGGCGCCACCATCGCCGAACTGCGGGCCGAGGGCCTGCTCCCGGCCGAGGGCGACGGCGGCACGCTGCCGGCCGACGCGCCGATCGCGGTCAAGGAGGCCGTGATGCCGTGGAGCCGCTTCCGCGACATCCACGGCCGCGGCGTGGACACCGTGCTCGGTCCGGAGATGCGCTCGACCGGCGAGGTCATGGGCATCGACAAGGTCTTCGGCACGGCCTACGCCAAGGCCCAGGCCGGCGCCTACGGCGCGCTGCCGACCAAGGGCAAGGTCTTCGTCTCGGTCGCCAACCGTGACAAGCGCAACCTGGTCTTCCCGGCCCGCGCGCTGGTCGGCCTCGGCTTCGAGGTGCTCGCCACCGCCGGCACCGCCGAGGTGCTGCACCGCGGCGGCATCCCGTCCACGCTGGTGCGCAAGCACAGCGAGGGCGAGGGCCCCAACGGCGAGCGGACCATCGTCCAGCTGATCCACGACGGTGAGGTCGACCTCATCATCAACACGCCGTACGGCACCGGCGGGCGCCTCGACGGCTACGAGATCCGCACCGCCGCCGTGTCCCGCGGCGTGCCCTGCCTGACCACGGTCCAGGCGATGGGCGCGGCCGTTCAGGGCATGGACGCGCTGCTGCGCGACGAGGTCGGGGTGATGTCGCTCCAGGAGCACGCCGCGCTGATCAACGCCGGCCGCAAGTAGCACCACCGCAGTGGGGGGCACCGAGGCCGGCCGGGTGCCCCCCACTTCCATGCCCTGATCCGGGTGCTCACGCCCAGATCCGGGCCCTGATCCGGGAGTTGGGTTTTTGTACAAGCTGCTGTTCGACCTCGTCTTCAAGAAGATGGACCCCGAGAAGGCCCACCACCTCGCCTTCTTCTGGATCCGGCTCGCCTCCTCGGTGCCCGGCCTGCGCACGCTGGTGCGGCTGGTGCTCGCCCCGCGTGACCGGGCGCTGCACACCACCGCCCTCGGCCTCGACCTGCCGGGGCCGTTCGGCCTGGCGGCCGGCTTCGACAAGAACGGCGTCGGCATCGACGGCCTGGCGATGCTCGGCTTCGACTACGTCGAGATCGGCACCATCACCGGCGAGCCCCAGCCGGGCAACCCGACGCCCCGGCTGTTCCGCCTGGTCGAGGACCGCGCGCTGATCAACCGGATGGGCTTCAACAACCAGGGCTCGGCCCGGGTCGCCGCGCGCCTCGCCGCCCGCCCGCACACCAGCTCCACCCCGGTGATCGGCGTCAACATCGGCAAGACCAAGGTGGTCGAGGAGGCCGACGCCGTCGCCGACTACGTCAAGTCCACCGAGCGGCTGGCCAAGTACGCCGACTACCTGGTCGTCAACGTCAGTTCGCCGAACACCCCCGGGCTGCGCAACCTCCAGGCCGTGGACCACCTGCGCCCGCTGCTCTCCGCCGTCCGCGAGGCCGCCGACCGCACCACCGCGCACCACGTCCCGCTGCTGGTCAAGATCGCCCCCGACCTGGCCGACGAGGACGTCGACGCGGTCGCCGACCTCGCCCTGGAACTGGGCCTGGACGGCATCATCGCCACCAACACCACGATCGGCCGCGAGGGCCTGCGCGCCGACGCCGCCCGGGTCGAGGAGATCGGCATGGGCGGCCTGTCCGGCGCCCCGCTCAAGGCCCGCGCCCTGGAGGTGCTCCAGCGCCTGCGCGCCCGGACCGGGGGCCGGCTGACGCTGGTCTCGGTCGGCGGCGTCGAGACCGCCGAGGACGCCTGGCAGCGGATCGTCCACGGCGCGGACCTCGTCCAGGGCTACAGCGCCTTCATCTACGAGGGCCCGTTCTGGTGCCGCCGGATCCACCGGGGCCTCTCCGCCCGGATCCGGGCCGCGGGCTTCCGCGACCTGGCCGCCGCCGTCGGCAGTGCCGTCGACGGCACCAGGGCCGCCTCCTGAACCACCGTGCGGCCCCGGCTCGTACGACGCCCCGTACGAGCCGCGCACGACCTCCCGTACGGCCTCCGTGCGGCCTCCCCACGACCTTCCGGAAGGACGACATGACCCTCGCCCCGTTCGGCGCCCGGCTGCGCCAGGCCCTCGACACCCGCGGCCAGCTCTGCGTCGGCATCGACCCGCACGCCTCCCTGCTCGCCGCCTGGGGGCTCGGCGACGACCTCGCCGGCCTGGAGACCTTCAGCCGCACCGTCGTCGAGGCGCTGGCCGACCGGGTGGCCGTGCTCAAGCCGCAGGCCGCCTTCTTCGAGCGCTTCGGCAGCAAGGGTGTCGCGGTGCTGGAGAAGTCCGTCGAGGAGGCCAGGGCGGCCGGCGCGCTGGTCCTGATGGACGCCAAGCGCGGCGACATCGGTTCCACCATGGCCGCCTACGCGGAGGCCTTCCTGTCGCCCGGCAGCCCGCTGTTCTCGGACGCCGTCACGGTCAGCCCGTACCTGGGCTTCGGCTCGCTGCGCCCGGCCCTCGACCTGGCCCGCGCGCAGGGCTGCGGCGTGTTCGCGCTGGCGCTCACCTCCAACCCGGAGGGCCACGAGGTGCAGCGGGCGGTCGGCGCGGACGGCGAGTCGGTCGCGGCCTCGGTGCTGCGGCAGCTGGCGGCGGAGAACGGCGACGCCGCCCCGCTGGGCTCCTTCGGCGCGGTCGTCGGCGCGACGCTCGCCGACGCGGGCGTGGAACTGGCCATCAACGGCCCGCTGCTGGCCCCCGGGATCGGCGCCCAGGGCGCGACGATGGCCGACCTGCCGCGGGTGTTCGGCGCCGCGGTGATCAACGTGGTGCCGAGCGTCAGCCGGGACGTGCTCAAGCACGGTCCGTCGGTGGCGGCCCTGCGCTCGGCGGCCGAGCGGTTCGTCGGCGAGTACGCGGACGCGGTGAAGTAGCGGCGATCGAGGGCGCGAGCGCGTAGCGGGGCGATGACCCTGCGCAGTGTGCGCAGCCCGGCGAGGGTCCCCGGACCTCCCCGGAGTTGACGTGAGCGCCGTCACATTGGCGGTGTCAAAGTTTCGCAATCGCGGTCATTTTGCCCTGGAAAGTCCTGGTCGGCCTTGGCTGACCAGGACTTTTCGTGTTCTTTTCCTGACGTGGCGCCGCAATCCGGGTAGTGTCCGGCGATAGGTCATCGGCGAGCCGCGAAACCCGTAGCTCCCGCAGGTCAAGGGCCCTCTGGTTCCCCTTGCGGACGGTGTCCTGGGATCCAAACCAGTCATAGCTCAATCCCTTCCTTCCACACCCTGAGGTGAACGGCGTGGCTCTTCCGCCCCTTACCCCTGAACAGCGCACCGCCGCGCTCGCCAAGGCCGCCGAGGCTCGCCGGGAGCGCGCCGAGGTCAAGAACCGGCTCAAGCACTCCGGCGCCTCCCTGCACGAGGTGATCAAGGCCGGAAAGGCCGAGAACGACGTCATCGGCAAGATGAAGGTCTCCGCACTGCTGGAGTCCCTTCCCGGCGTCGGCAAGGTCCGTGCCAAGCAGATCATGGAACGCCTCGGCATCAGCGAGAGCCGGCGCGTCCGCGGCCTCGGTACGAACCAGATCGCCTCCCTGGAGCGGGAGTTCGGCGGCGGTGCCGCCTGACCGTGCCCCGTGGTCCCGGGACCGTCCGCGATCCGGGATAATCGGTGCATGAGTGAGCGTCCGCGGCTGACCGTGCTCTCCGGCCCTTCGGGGGTCGGCAAGAGCACGGTCGTCGCTCATATGAGGAAGCAGCACCCCGAGGTCTGGCTCTCGGTGTCGGCGACGACCCGGCACCCGAGGCCGGGCGAGCAGAACGGGGTCCAGTACCACTTCGTCGACAACGACGAGTTCGACAAGCTGATCGCCAACGGCGAGCTGCTGGAGTGGGCCGTCTTCGCCGGCAACCGCTACGGCACCCCGCGCTCGGCGGTGCTGGAGAAGCTGGAGCGCGGCGAGCCCGTCCTGCTGGAGATCGACCTCCAGGGCGCCCGCCAGGTGCGCGAGTCGATGCCCGAGGCGCAGCTGGTCTTCCTGGCCCCGCCGAGCTGGGACGAGCTGGTCCGACGGCTGACCGGTCGGGGCACGGAGTCGCAGGACGTGATCGCGAAGCGGCTGGAGGCGGCCAAGGTCGAGCTCGCGGCCGAGCCCGAGTTCGACACGACCCTTGTCAACACCTCCGTCGAGCAGGTAGCGGCCGAACTGCTAGCCTTGCTCGGTGTAGCCTGACCTGTCTGTCTTTTCCACCCTTTCGGAAGGTTTTCGCGTGTCCTCTTCCATGACCGCGCCCGAGGGCATCATCAACCCGCCGATCGACGAGCTGCTTGAGGCCACCGACTCCAAGTACAGCCTCGTGATCTACGCCGCCAAGCGCGCGCGCCAGATCAACGCGTACTACTCCCAGCTCGGTGAGGGCCTGCTCGAGTACGTCGGCCCGCTGGTCGACACCCACGTGCACGAGAAGCCGCTGTCGATCGCGCTGCGCGAGATCAACGCGGGCATGCTGACCGCCGAGGCGATCGAAGCCGCCTGAGGCGGTCTCCGAAGCTTGTGGAAGGGCCCGGCGGAATCGTTTCCGCCGGGCCCTTCGGCGTTCCCGGGGGCTGTGGGATCGACCACGGTGCGCGCGGTGGCTGAGGGGCCGTAGGGTGTGCACGTCCCAGGAGTGGAGGAGAGCGGGAGTATGAGCGCGACTTCGGACCGGAGCGGGTCGGCGGACGCGCCGCGCGTCGCCCTCGGCGTCAGCGGCGGCATCGCCGCCTACAAGGCGTGCGAGCTGCTCCGCCGGTTCACCGAGTCCGGCCACCAGGTCACCGTGGTGCCCACCGAGGCCGCGCTGCACTTCGTCGGCGAGGCCACCTGGGCCGCGCTCTCCGGCCGCCCGGCCGCCACCGAGACCTGGGAGCGCGTGCACGAGGTGCCGCACGTGCGGATCGGCCAGCAGGCCGACCTGGTCGTGGTCGCCCCCGCCACCGCCGACCTGATCGCCAAGGCCGCCCACGGCCTCGCCGACGACCTGCTCACCAACACCCTGCTCACCGCCCGCTGTCCGGTCGTCCTGGCGCCCGCCATGCACACCGAGATGTGGGAGCACCCCGCCACCCGGGACAACGTCGCCACGCTGCGCCGCCGGGGCGTGATCGTGCTGGAGCCGGCCGTCGGGCGGCTCACCGGCAAGGACACCGGCAAGGGACGGCTGCCCGAGCCGTCCGTGATCTTCGACGCCTGCCGGGCCGTGCTGCGCCGGGGCGGGGCCGCCCCGACCGACCTGGCGGGCCGACACGTGGTGGTCTCGGCCGGCGGCACCCGCGAGCCGCTGGACCCGGTGCGCTTCCTGGGCAACCGCTCCTCCGGCAAGCAGGGCTACGCGCTCGCCGTGACGGCCGCGGCCCGTGGGGCGCGCGTGACGTTGGTCTCGGCCAACGCGGAGCTCGCCGACCCGGCCGGGGTCGACGTGGTGCACGTCTCGACCGCGCTGGAGCTGCGCGAGGCGGCGCTGAAGGCGGCCGCGTCGGCCGACGCCGTGGTCATGGCCGCGGCCGTGGCGGACTTCCGGCCCGCCGAGTACGCCAGCGGCAAGATCAAGAAGGTCGAGGGGGTCGAGCCGGCGCCGGTCGCCCTCGTCCGCAACCCCGACGTCCTGGCCGAGCTGGCGGCGCACCGCGCCCGTTCGGGCCAACTCGTGGTGGGTTTCGCGGCGGAGACCGACGACGTGCTCGCCAACGGCCGCGCCAAGCTCGCCCGCAAGGGCTGCGACCTGTTGGTCGTCAACGAGGTGGGCAACGGCAAGGCCTTCGGGACGGACGTCAACGAGGCCGTGGTACTGGGCTCGGACGGCAGTGAGACGGCCGTTCCGGTGGGCCCGAAGGAGGCGTTGGCGGACGTGGTCTGGGACCTGGTCGTGAAGCGGCTGGAAACGATCGGCGGCTGATCAAGCCCTGCTGGAGATCGGTCGCGATTTCCGGAAGCGGGTGACGTTCGGCGGAGGCATCCCGTTAGACTCCAGGAATCAAGTCTTTCCGGATGTCCCCGGTTCGCCGGGGGCCTTCAGTCAGCAGCCGCTGCAACCCCAGGGAGCGCTGTGTCTCGCCGCCTGTTCACCTCGGAGTCCGTCACCGAGGGACACCCCGACAAGATCGCTGACCAGATCAGCGACACCATCCTTGACGCTCTCCTCCGGGAGGACCCGACCTCCCGGGTCGCCGTGGAGACGCTCATCACCACCGGCCAGGTGCACGTGGCCGGCGAGGTGACCACCAAGGCGTACGCGCCGATCGCCCAGCTCGTCCGGGACAAGATCCTGGAGATCGGCTACGACAGCTCCAAGAAGGGCTTCGACGGCGCCTCCTGCGGCGTGTCGGTGTCCATCGGCGCGCAGTCGCCCGACATCGCCCAGGGCGTCGACACCGCGTACGAGGCTCGGGTCGAAGGCGACGAGGACGACCTGGACAAGCAGGGCGCCGGCGACCAGGGCCTGATGTTCGGCTACGCGTCCGACGAGACGCCCGAGCTGATGCCGCTGCCGATCACCCTCGCGCACCGCCTCTCGCGCCGCCTGACCGAGGTCCGCAAGAACGGGACCATCCCGTACCTGCGCCCCGACGGCAAGACCCAGGTCACCATCGAGTACGACGGCGACAAGGCCGTCCGCCTCGACACCGTGGTGGTCTCCACCCAGCACGCCAGTGACATCGACCTGGAGTCGCTGCTCACCCCGGACATCCGCGAGTTCGTGGTCGAGCCCGAGCTGAAGGCGCTCGCCGAGCAGGGCATCAAGCTGGTCACCGAGGGCTACCGCCTGCTGGTGAACCCGACCGGCCGCTTCGAGATCGGCGGCCCGATGGGCGACGCCGGCCTCACCGGCCGCAAGATCATCATCGACACCTACGGCGGCATGGCCCGCCACGGTGGCGGCGCCTTCTCCGGCAAGGACCCGTCCAAGGTCGACCGCTCGGCCGCGTACGCGATGCGCTGGGTGGCGAAGAACATCGTCGCCGCCGGCCTCGCCCGCCGCGCCGAGGTGCAGGTCGCGTACGCGATCGGCAAGGCCGAGCCCGTGGGCCTGTTCGTCGAGACCTTCGGCACCGAGACCGTGCCGGTGCTGACCATCCAGAAGGCCGTCACCGACGTCTTCGACCTGCGCCCGGCCGCGATCATCCGCGACCTGGACCTGCTGCGCCCGATCTACTCCCAGACCGCGGCGTACGGCCACTTCGGCCGTGAGCTGCCCGAGTTCACCTGGGAGCGCACCGACCGGGTGGAGCAGCTGAAGGCGGCCGTGAAGGACTGAACGGCCTGATCGTCCGGAAGCGGCGCCTACCCCCGGGCGGGGTGGGCGCCGCTTCTGTGCGTTCTGTCGGTGTGACCTGGTAGTACTGGGAGCGATGAGCAGCACAGGGGAGACGGAGAACACGGAGAACGGGGCCGAGCCGGAGCAGCTGGCGTTCATCCGGGAGACGGTCAAGCGGGCCAAACCCCGGACGTGGCGCGGCGCCAAGCGGGCCGAGCACCTGCCGGTGGCCCGGGTCGTGGTGGACAAGGGCGTGCTCACCATCGACAAGTTCTTCGACTACGAGGTGCCGGCCGCGATGGCCGAGGAGGCCCGCCCGGGCGCCCGGGTGCGGGTGCGCTTCGGCGCGCGCGTGGTGAAGGGCCAGCGCGAGGGCGGGGAGCTGCACGACGGGTTCATCGTCGCCCGGCTGGAGAAGAGCGACTTCCCCGGCCCGCTCGCCCCGCTCGCCCAGGTGCTGTCGCCCGAGCCCGTGCTCACCCCCCAGCTGCTCCGGCTCTGCCGGACCGTCGCCGACCGCTACGCCGGCACCCTCGCCGACGTCCTCCAGCTGGCCGTCCCGCCCCGCCACGCCAAGGCCGAGGCGGAGCCCTCGCCGCCGGCGCTCCCGCGCCCCCCGGCCCCCGCCCCCGGGGGCTGGCAGCGCTACCCGGCCGGGCCCGACTTCCTCGCCGCGCTGGCCGACGGCGGCTCGCCGCGCGCCGTCTGGGCGGCGCTGCCCGGCCCCGGCTGGCCGTACGAGATCGCGCGCGCCGTCGCCGCCACGCTGGCGGGCGGGCGCGGCGCGCTCGTCGTGCTGCCCGAGGGGCGGTCGGTGGCCCGGGTCGACCAGGCGCTCACCGAACTGCTCGGCGCGGGCCGGCACGTGGCCCTGGAGGCCGACCTCGGCCCGCGCGAGCGTTACCGGCGCTGGCTGGCGGTGAGCCGCGGCTCGGTGCACGCCGTGATCGGCACCCGCGCCACCATGTTCGCGCCGGTGCGCGACCTCGGGCTGGTCGTCGTCTGGTCCGACGGCGACAACAGCCACAGCGACCCGCGCGCCCCGCACCCGCACGTGCGCGAGGTCGCGCTGCTGCGCGCCGCCGACGAGGGCGCGGCCGTGCTGCTCGGCGGCCACGCCGTCACGGTGGAGGGCGCGCAGCTGGTCAGCACCGGGTGGGCCCGCCCGCTGACCGCCGACCGGGAGACCGTGCGCCGGATCGCGCCGCGAGTGCGGACCGTCACCGACCAGGACCAGCACCGCGACGGCGCGGCCCAGGCCGCCCGGCTGCCCTCGGTGGCCTGGGAGGCCGCCCGGGAGTCGCTGGCCGCCGGGCGCCCGGTGCTCATCCAGGTGCCCCGGCGCGGCTACGTGCCCCGGCTGTCCTGCGGGCGCTGCCGCACCCCCGCCCGGTGCCGGCGGTGCGAGGGCCCGCTGGAGGCGCCCGCGGCCGACGCCGCGCTGAACTGCGGCTGGTGCGGGGAGGCGGAGACGGACTGGCACTGCCCCGAGTGCGGCTCGTTCCGGCTGCGCGCCCAGGTGGTCGGCGCCCGGCGCACGGCGGAGGAACTGGGCAAGGCGTTCCCGCGCATCCCGGTGCGCACCTCCGGGCGGGACGCGGTGCTGGCCACCGTCCCGGACGAGCCGTCGCTGGTGATCTCCACGCCCGGTGCGGAGCCGGTGGTGGACGGTGGTACCGGGTACGGGGCCGCGCTGCTGCTGGACGGCTGGGCGCTGCTCGGCCGGCCCGACCTGCGGGCCGGGGAGGAGACGCTGCGGCTCTGGTTGACGGCCGCCGCGCTGGTCCGGTCCGCCGAGGAGGGCGGCTCGGTGGTCGTGGTCGCCGAGCCGTCGGCGCGGCCGGTGCAGGCCCTGGTCCGCTGGGACCCGCTGGGCCACGCCGGGCTGGAACGCGACGAGCGGGCGCAGCTGCACTTCCCGCCGGTGTCGCGGATGGCGTCGGTCAGCGGCAGCCCGGCGGCCGTGGCCGACCTGCTGGGGCTGATCCGGCTGCCCTCGGAGGCGGACGTGCTCGGGCCGGTACCGGCCCCGGCCCTGCGCGGGGAGGAACAGGAGCGCGCGCTGCTGAGGGTGCCGCCCGGGCAGGGGGCGGCGCTGGCGGCGGCCCTCAAGGCGGCGCAGATCGCGCGGATCGCGCTGCGGACGCCGGAGGCGGTACGGGTGCGGGTGGATCCGACCGACATCGGGTGAGGCCGGCGGGGGCGGGGTGAGTGGCCACCCCGCCCCGGATGGCGCTGGTCGGACGGCGGCGTCAGCCGCGCAGCGGGATGCCGGTGCGGTCGACCGGGGTGCGCTCGGGGGTGGTGCGGTCGACCGGGGGGCGGTCGAGGGTGCCGCGCTCCGGGGTGGTGCGGTCGAGCGCGGTGCGCTCCAGGGTGCCGCGCTCCAGGGCGGTGCGGTCGAGGCTGCTGCGGTCCAGGCCGCCCTGGCGGGCCGCCGGGACGGTCGCCGCCAGGCCGCCGGACGGCGCGGCGGGCAGCTCCTCCGAGCGGTCCGGGCGGCTCTGGCCCGGGACGGCGCCGCTGGCGGCGAGGAGTTCGCTGGTCGGGCGGCGCATCCCGTACCGGCGGTGCACGGCCTGCTTGGTGACCCCGAGGGCCGAGCCCACCGAGTCCCAGGAGAAGCCCAGGGCCCGGTCGAACTCGACCGCCGCCGCGACCAGGGTCTCCACGCTCTCCCTCAGCTCCTGCGCCAGGCGCACGGTCGGCGCGGGCGCCCGCCCGTACACGACGAAGCCGGCCGACGTGCTGGGCCGGCGCGGACGGTAGACGTTGCCCAACTGGGCGGTGAGCGTCCGCAGCGCGTCGACCTGCCGCCTCACCCGCTCGATGTCCCGCACCAGCAGGTGCAGGCTCGCCCGCGCCCGGGCGTCGTGGTTGATCTGCTCGGCCATGGCCTACGTGCCACCTTCCGTACGGTTCGGCTCGGCCGGGGCGCGGTGTCCCGTGCGCCCGGCCCCGGTCAATCTCACTTGACCAACGCCGAAGCGGGGGCCGGGGTAACGCCGCCGGGCACACTCGGGATATGCCAGAAGCCGGTGCCGGGGTGGGGGAGGGGCGTTCGGGGCGGTGTGAGGAGCCGGGTGAGGGCATGGGCGGCGGGCGCGGTGCGTTGCATAGACTTGCCGGGAACCCGTAGTTGCCCGCAGCCCAGCACCCTCGACGGACAGGAGCCCGTACCCGTGGCGATCCAGCCGATCCGGCTCTTCGGAGACCCCGTCCTGCGGGCCACCGCCCAGCCGGTGACCACGTTCGACAAGGAACTGCGCACCCTGGTCGGCGACCTCACCGAAACCATGCTCGACGCCCCCGGCGCCGGCCTCGCCGCGCCCCAACTCGGCGTCTCCCTGCGGGTGTTCACCTACCACGTGGACGGTGTCACCGGGCACCTGATCAACCCGGACCTGTCGCTGACCGAGGAGGAGCAGGACGGCCCCGAGGGCTGCCTCTCGCTGCCCGGACTGCGCTACGACACCAAGCGCGCCTACGGCGTGGTCGCCAAGGGCTTCACCATGTACGGGGATCCGGTCACCCTGGAGGGCACCCAGCTGCTCGCCCGCTGCATCCAGCACGAGACCGACCACCTCGACGGCATCATCTTCATCGACCGGCTCGACCGCGAGCAGCGCAAGGCCGCGCTGAAGGCGATCCGTGACACCGACTGGGGCGGCGCGCCCGCGCCGGTCGTCAAGGTCTCCCCGCACAGCACGTTCGGCGCCGCGCGCTGAACCCTCTGATCTCCAACGTTCTTTTGCAGAAAGGCACTTGATGCGTCTCGTCTTCGCCGGCACCCCCGAGGTCGCCGTTCCCGCCCTGGACGCCCTGCTCGCCTCCGACCGGCACGAGGTCGTCGCGGTGGTCACCCGCCCCGACGCCCCCGCCGGGCGAGGGCGCAAGCTGGTCGCCAGCCCCGTCGCCCAGCGCGCCGAGGAGGCCGGGATCGAGGTCCTCAAGCCGGCGAAGCCCAGCGACCCGGAGTTCGTCGCCCGGCTCACCGAACTCGCCCCCGACTGCTGCCCGGTGGTCGCCTACGGCGCGCTCCTGCGCCCCGGCACCCTGGAGATCCCCAAGCACGGCTGGGTCAACCTGCACTTCTCGCTGCTGCCCGCCTGGCGCGGCGCGGCCCCCGTCCAGCACGCCGTGCTGGCCGGCGACGAGGTCACCGGCGCGGCCACCTTCCTGATCGAGCAGGGCCTGGACTCCGGTCCGGTCTACGGCGTGATCACCGAGGAGATCCGCCCGACCGACACCAGCGGCGAACTGCTCACCCGCCTCTCGGTGTCCGGCGCGCGCCTGCTCACCGCCACCATGGACGGCATCGAGGACGGCTCCCTGCACGCCCTCCCGCAGCCGGCCGAGGGCGTCACGCTCGCCCCGAAGATCACCGTCGAGGACGCGCGCGTCGAGTGGAGCCACCCCGCCCTGCGGATCGACCGCGTGGTGCGCGGCTGCGCCCCGGCGCCCGGCGCCTGGACGGAGTTCCGCGGCGAGCGGCTGAAGATCACCGGGCCGGTGAAGCTGCTGACCGACTCGTCCGCCCTGGCGCCCGGGGAGCTGGCCGTGGTCGGCAAGAACAGCGTGCGGGTCGGGACGGGCAGCCACGAGGTCGAACTCGGGGAGGTCCGCCCGCAGGGGAAGAAGGAGATGCGGGCGGCGGACTGGGCGCGCGGGGCGCGGCTGGAGTCCGGGGAGCGCTTCGGCTCCGAGGGCTGAGGCTCAGGTTTAGCGTTACTGTTCGTCCAATAACCACTGATAATCCTCTGATAACCACCGATAACCACCGCAGCACCTTGAGGCATCCTGTGACCACCCCCAGCGCCCAGCGCGCCCCCCGCCCGCACCGCCGCCCGAAGAAGGACCCGGCCCGGATCGTCGCGTTCCGCGCGCTGCGCGCCGTCGACGAGCGCGACGCGTACGCCAACCTGATCCTGCCGTCGCTGCTCCGCGAAGCCGAGCAGAAGGGCATGGACCGGCGCGACGCCGCCCTCGCCACCGAGCTCGTCTACGGCACCCTGCGCCTTCAGGGCACCTACGACGCGATCATCGCCGCCTGCATCGACCGGCCGCTCGGCAAGGTCGACCCGCCGGTCCTGGACGTGCTCTCGCTCGGCGCCCACCAGCTGCTCACCACCCGCATCCCCAGCCACGCGGCGGTCTCGGCCACCGTCGAGCTGGCCCGGGTGGTGCTCGGCGACGGCAAGGCCAAGTTCGTCAACGCCGTCCTGCGCCGGATCAGCGCCCACGACCTGGACGCCTGGATCGAGAAGGTCGCCCCGCCGTACGAGAAGGACGCCGAGGACCACCTCGCCGTCGTCCACTCGCACCCGCGCTGGGTCGTCTCCGCGCTCTGGGACTCGCTCGGCCGCTGGCAGCCCGACGCCTCCGGGCGCAGCGCCCTGGAGGACCTGCTGCGCGCCGACAACGCCCGGCCCGAGGTGACCCTTGTCGCCCGCCCCGGCCGGGTCGACGTCGGCGAACTCGCCGACGCGCTGCCCGAGGCCGAGCCCGGCCGCTGGTCCCCGTTCGCGCTGCGGCTCGCCGAAGGCGGCGACCCGGGCTCGCTGGAGGCCGTCCGGGACAACCGGGCGGGCGTCCAGGACGAAGGCAGCCAGCTGGTCGCCCTCGCCCTGGCCAACGCCCCGCTGGACGGCCCGGACCGGCTCTGGCTGGACGGCTGTGCCGGCCCCGGCGGCAAGGCCGCGCTGCTCGCGGCGCTGGCCGCCGAACGCGGCGCCGGGCTGGTCGCGAGCGAGAAGCAGCCGCACCGCGCGCGGCTGGTCGCCCGGGCGCTGGAGGGCAACCCCGGCCCGTACACGGTGATCACCGCGGACGGCACCCGCCCGGCCTGGCGCTCCGGAGGCTTCGACCGGGTGCTGGTCGACGTGCCGTGCTCCGGCCTGGGCGCCCTGCGCCGCCGCCCGGAGGCGCGCTGGCGCCGCCGCCCCGCCGACGTCGCGGCCTTCGGCCCGCTCCAGCGGGACCTGCTGCGCTCGGCGATCGACGCCACCCGGGTCGGCGGGGTGGTCGGGTACGCGACCTGCTCGCCGCACCTCGCGGAGACCCGGGCCGTCGTGGACGACGTGCTGCGGGCCGAGGGCGGCCGGGTCGAGTGGATCGACGCGCGCCCGCTGCTGCCGGGCGTCCCCGCGCTCGGGGACGGGCCGGACGTGCAGCTCTGGCCGCACCTGCACGGGACGGACGCGATGTACCTGGCGCTGCTGCGGCGGACGGCGTGATCCGGTGATCCGGTGATCCCGTGATCCGGTGATCCGGGGGGACTGGGGAGGGCGGTGCGCTCAGCCGGGTGAGGGGGGCTGCGGCCGGGCGGGCGTGGGCCCGGGGAGGTCGGTGAGGAGGGCGTGGGCCTGGGCGCGGAGGCGGTCGACCGGGGGGTCCTCGCAGATCACCTCCAGGCCGAGCCCGCTCGCCTGCCCGAAGTGGTAGTACGACTGGTAGGCGAGGTAGGGGCGGTGGCCGTCGGTGGGGTCCAGCCCGACGGCGAGCGTCGCGAAGTGGGTGCGCTCGTTCTCGGTGCGCTCGAACTCCGTCCGGGAGAGCCGCCATTCGAACTCGTACGGCTCCGGATCGGACGGCAGGTCCAGCAGCGCCTGGGCGAGCCGGCGGACGTCGTCCGGCCCGGCGAACGGGAGCGACTCGGACCCGCGGGGCGCGGCGGCGAGCAGCTCCCAGCCGTCGCCGTTGCGGCTGACGGACAGTGCCCACTCGCCGTCCTGGTCGTGCCAGTGGCAGCTGAGGATCGGATCCATGGTGGTCAACCTCCCTGTGAGGCTTGGCCGTTCGGCTCTCCCCATCGTGGCACACCGGACCGCCGAAGGGAGCCGGGCGGCCGGCGGTGGGCGGGGGCGCGCGGGGCTTTCGGGCCGAGGGCGGGGGCCGGGGTGGTCAGTCGGTGGCCGGGGTCGGCGCGGGGTGCCAGGGGCGGTCGGCGCGGGTCGGGCGGGCCGCGGCGGTGAGGCGCAGGGCGTACACCTCGCGGTCGGTGGCCGGGTGCGGGACGGGGCCGAGGTAGTCGTGGCCGGTCAGGTGGCACCAGGCGGGCAGGTCGAGGGGGGCGGCGGGGTCGGTGGTGTGGATGTGCACCACCGCGCCGGCGGGCAGGTCGGCGATCCGGGCGCGCAGTCGCAGCAGCAGTTGGACGCAGAGCAGGCCGGTGCCGTCGACGGTCAGGTCGGGGGCGGGTTCCTGGCCGGGCTGCTGTCCGGGGGTGTGGGTCATGGGGTTGCTGCCCTTCGCGGTGGTGCGGCGGTGCCGGGGTGCAGGGGTGCAGGGGTGCCGGGCTCAGCCTAGGCGCCGGGACGGTGCGGTACGCGGCGCCGTTCGGGATCTGGCGGTTTCGTAGTCCGACAGTCCGACAGTTCAACGGTCCGTTAGTCGCGGGCTGTGGCCGCCCCCGGCCGCTGGTCGGGGGCGGTGCCGCCGAGGCGGGTGAGCAGGACGGCGAGGCGGTCGAGGTCGTCGGGGCTCCACTGGTCGGCCGCGAAGAGGTCGGCGGCGACCTTCCGGGCCGTGTACAGCATCTCGGCGAGCCGGTCGCGGCCGGTCGGCGTCAGGGCCGCGTAGGCGACCCGGGCGTCGCGGGCTGCCGCCTCCCGGCTCACCAGGCCGATCCGCTCCAGCGGTGCCAGCCCGCGGGTGACGCCCGAGGCGGTGAGGCCGAGGGCCTCGGCGAGGTCGACCCGGCGCATCCGGCCGCCGGGGGCGTGGCCGAGGTGGAGCAGCAGGGTGAAGTCGGACAGGCTCACGCCGTGCAGGCCGCCGAGGCTCGCGTCGAAGCGCTTGGCCACGGCTGCCTGGGCGCGGACCAGCCGCAGGGCGGTGTCCAGCGGGTCGGGCCGGGTGCCCGGGTCGGCCTGCGGGTCGGCCGGTGGGTCGGCCGGTGGGTTCGTGTGCGGGTCGGCGTGCGGATCTGTCATTGCTACCTCCTTGACTACTCAAGCATACCGGTGCGGCGAGCCGTCAAGGAGGTAGCGGGAGGGGGGGGAGGGGGCTAGCCGGCGTTGGCGGCGCGGCGCTGCCGCTTGCCGAGCGGTGCCTGCGAGAGGTCCTCGGCCTGGGACCGCAGGTTCTTGTAGCCGTAGCCGCGCTCGGCCAGCCAGGCCCGTGCCGCCTGCTCGGCCCGCTCGGCCGCCGCCAGGATGTCCTCCTCCGCCTCGCCCGAGTCGAGGAAGCGGAAGGTGAAGGCGGCCCGCGCGCCGAGGTCGTAGCTGAGGTGTCCCTCGCGGGTGAAGGCCGCGCGCAGCACGTCGTGTTCGGGCGCGCGGGCGAGGAGTTCGGCGTGCTGCTCGACGCTGAGGTCGTCGAAGACGCCGCGCACCATGATGCGGAAGGTTCGAGTGGTCATCCCCCGACCATAGGCAGGACGGACGGCCGACCGCCAACCCGATTTCGTGCCGCTCGCTGGTCGACAGTGGGTTCCCGGGCGGACCTAGGCGCGTCTGCCGGGCAGGCGGGTGCAGACGGTGCCGGAGGCGAGCGGGGCCGGTTCGGCCTTGAGGGCGTCGAGGGTGAAGTCCGTGGTGAGGGCGCTGATGTCGGCGGTCTGCCGGATGAGGTAGTGGTTGGCGCCGGGGGCTTCGTAGCGGGCGAGGTCGGGGACGACCGGGCGGGCCCGCAGGGCGTATTCGAGGGACTGGTTGGCGTTGGCGGCGCTGTGGTCGCCGGTGCCGTGGACGATCAGGACGCGTCGGCCGGCGAGGTGGTCGACGGGGTCGCCGCTGGGCAGCCAGGGCGCGATGCCGGCGACGCCGACGACGTTCGGGTGCCCGGCGCACCAGAAGGCGGCGCGCCCGCCGAGGGAGTTGCCGATGAGGACGACGGGTACGTCGCCGTAGCGGCGGGCGAGTTCTTCGAGGGCCCAGCGGGTGTCGACGGCGGTGTCGGCGTCGGCGCCGTTCCAGCCGCTGTAGCGGTAGCGCAGCAGGTGGACGGCGAGGCCGTGCGGGCGGCCGCGGTCGGCGAGTTCGGCGGTGAGGTCGCGCAGGCCCAGTTCGGCGACCTTCAGCGGTCCGCGCCGGCTGCGCAGGAACCCGCCGGGCAGTAGCAGGGCGACGCCGTCGACCCGCCCCGTCCCGTCGTCGCCGAGTCGTGGGGTCAGTTGTGCGGTGCGCGGCCGCTGCGCCTGGAACACGCGAAATCCCTCCCTGGTGTCTACCTCCGGATTCTACGGTTCGGCGGGCGGGTCGCGGTGCGCGTGCAGGGGCCGCAGGGCCCAGCCGGTGGCGCGGGTGCGGGGCCCCCGTGGGCCCGGCCTGGCGGGCGGGGGGAGGGCGTTGGGTGGGCGGGCCAACTCGCCTGCGGGTGCGAGGCGTTGGGGCGAGGTCAGGAGCGGCGGCCCGGCTGGTCGCCGCCGCCGGTGGAGCGGCTCCGGCCGGAGAGCAGTTCCTGCATGCTCGGGAGCTTCCGGCGCTGCGAGCCGGTCTGCGAGCCGGTCTGCGGGCCGCTCTGAGAGCCGGTTTGCGTGCCGGCGGGCGGGGCGATCGAGCGGCGGGGTTCGGGGGCCGGGCCGAGGCCGGCCTTGGCGGCCGCGTCGGCGAGGAAGTCGGAGGCCTGGCGGCGGGCGTTGTCGACCGTGCGGCGCAGGCTCTCGGCGTCGTTGCGCAGCTTGTCGGTCTGCCGGCGCAGCAGGTCGGTGCGCTGCTCGGCCTCGGTGAGCTGCTTGAGGCTGGCCGCCGCCCGGGCGGCGGCCTCCCGTTCGAGCTCCTCGCCACGTTGCTGGGCTTCGGCGACGATCTGTTGTGCCCGGGCCTCGGCGCGGGCCCGCTGGTCGGCGAGGTCCTGGTCGAGCCGGCGGCGCCGCTGGGCGATGCTGGTCTCGAATTGCAGCGCGACCTGGGCGGCCTGGTCGCGGGTGCGCTGGAACAGCGCGTCCGCTTCCTGCCGGCGGGCGAGGACGTACGGGTCCTCCTCGGCGGCGGGGACGTCCCGGACGGTGGCGTGGTAGCCGGCCGGGGGTCGTTCGGCCTGCTCGGCGAGGTGGATCAGGCGTTCGGCGACCTGGTCGGCGTGCGGCGGCCGTCGGTCGGGGTCCTTGGCGAGCAGTTCGAGGACGAGGGTGTCGACGTCGGCGGGCAGGCCGGGCCGGAGGGTGCCGGGGGCGGCCGGGTGGACCTCGCCGTGCTGGCGGATGAGTTCGTAGAGGGTGCCGCGGAACGGGGTGCGGCCGGTGAGGAGTTCGTACAGGAGGCAGCCGAAGGCGTAGAGGTCGGAGCGGGCGTCGAGGCCGCCGCTGTCGAAGCGTTCGGGGGCCATGTAGGCGGGTGTGCCGACGATGACGTTGGTGCTGGTGATGCCGTCGTCGGCGGTGCCGACCCGGGCGATGCCGAAGTCGACGACCTTGACCTCCCCGGACGACTGGATCATCACGTTGGCCGGCTTGACGTCCCGGTGGACGACGCCGGCCCGGTGGGCGGTGGCGAGGGCCTGGGAGATCTGGACGGCCCAGGTGAGGGCCTGGCGCAGGGGCAGCGGTCCGTCGCCGAGGTGGCGGCTGAGCGGGGCGCCGTCGAGCAGTTCCATGACCAGGAAGTAGAGCGGCCGGCCGGCCTCGTCGTGCCGGCCGAAGTCGTGCACGGTGACGATGGACGGGTGGTTGAGCGCGCCGGCGGTGGCCACCTCGCGGACGAACCGGGCCGCGTCCTTGGGGGTGTTGTTGCTGCCCGGGAGCATCACCTTGACGGCGACGAGCCGTTGGATCCGCGCGTCGCGGGCCTTCCAGACCGCGCCGAAGGCGCCCTCGCCGATCTGCTCGACCAGCTCGTACCGCCCGTCGAGTACGTCGCCCGGCTGCATCCCCGCCCCTTTCACGCCCCCGGTGCCGCGCCCCGGCCCCCGGGTCAACCTACCGTCCGTCGCCGGGGCCGGGAGTTTTCCGTTGTCTTTGTTCAGGATCGAGCCAGGCTCTGCGATCATCCGATGATCGTCGTTCGTGCGTGGGCGGCGCTTGACGGGGGAGTGACCGACATGGCCGAGGGGCCCGTGGACAGTGCCGCCGGGGCCGGGCGGGCCCGCAGGTCCGTCCGCCTCGCCAGGGGCGGGTTCGCCATGGACAAGGAGGCCTGGATGGTGGTCTCCGGCGGGGTGCTGGGGGCCATGTTCGCGAGCATGGGCCTGGCCGTGCTGATCGGGCCGTCCCAGGGGTACGGCGGCGAGAGCCTCGACATCATGGGCATCGTCAGCATCCTCGGCCTGATGCCCTGCGGGGCCGGCCTGCTGTGGGCGCTGCTCCACCCCCGGCGCGGCTTCCCCGCGGTCGCCGTCGGGATCCTGTTCGGGCTTGCCGCGTTCGTCTCCTTCGCCGGGACCGGCCTCAACGACGCCTGGGAGGCGCCGCTGGACCGGCCGTCGTCGATCCGCGCCGTCGGCAGCTGGACCAGCGGGGACGTGGTGGTGCGGGTCCGGCCCGACCAGGTGGTGGCCTACCGCGGCACCACCGGGCAGGTCGCGTGGCGGTGGACGCCGCCGGGCGAGGACTCCGTCTGCGCCATGAGCCGCGGGACGGGCCACGGCCTCGGACTGCTCGGCCACTCCCCGCACGACCGGCCGTGCGCGGCGGTGACGGCGCTCAACCTCGCCGACGGCAAGGCCGCCTGGACCGCCGCGGCGGACGCGCCCGGCCGCGTCGGGGACACGGCGGCGCCCGATCTGCTCGCCGTCGCCGGGGACGAGGCCGTCCTCCAGGAGCGGACCGGCTGGCGCGCGGTGCACCTGGCCGACGGGCGCGCTTCCTGGCGCGGCGACGCGGACGCCGGCTGCTCGCCGTTGCAGGTGGCGGGCGGGGCGGCGGAGGTGGTGACGGTCGCGCAGTGCGGCGACGCCGCGCCGGTGCTGCGGTCGCTGGCCCCGGCGGACGGGCGGGAGCGGACCCGGGTCGCCCTGCCGGTCACGGGCGGGCTGAAGGACGTCGCGGTGGTCTCCACCGAGCCCCTCGCGGTCTGGGTCGACGCGCAGGGCGAGCGCGGGACGCACGCCGTGCTCAGCTTCGACGGGGCGGGGCGGCAGCGGGCGTCGATCCCGGTCGCGGGGGACGAGTACGACCTCGACGTCATGCTGGGCGGCGCCCACGCGTACGACGCGTTCGCCGCCCGCCCGCTGTTCGGCGGGGTGGTCGTCGGCGACCAGCTGATCGTCCCCGGCGAGAAGCCGGACGACGTCCGGATCAGCGGGGGGAAGAACCCCAGCCGCATCGCCACCGGGCGCCTGGTCGCCTACTCGCTCGCCGACGGCGGTAAGCGCTGGACGTCCGGGCTGGACGACCAGGTGACGGGGCTGCTGGTGGACGGCGCGTCGGTGTGGGCGCTGACCCGGGACAAGCTGACCCGGGTCGACGCCGCGACCGGGCGGAAGAGCAGTGAACTGGACGTCAACGACTCCAAGTCCGTCCACCCGGTGGACCTGTCGGTTTCCGGGCCCGGCCGGTTCACGGTGGTGGCGGAGGACGGCACGCGGGACGAGCCGCCGGCCCGGGGCATGGGCTGAGCCGGCTCGGGGCATGGGCTGAGCCTGCGGGGCGCTTGATCGCCCGTTGTTCGTCACGCTCGGTCACGGCCACGGCCCGGGGGTGCCGCCCCGAGCGGCTGTGTCAGGCTGGTGGGGGAGCACCGCCGAGATCGGGAGGCTCGTGATGGCCGAGATCAGGGTGAACGGGGTGTCGCTGCACTACGAGGCCCGTGGCGAGGGGCCCGGCGTCGTCCTGGTGCACGGCTCGTGGAGCGACGCCGACAGCTGGGCGCGCGTGATGCCGGGCCTGGCCGAGTCGACCACCGTCGTCGCCTACGACCGGCGGGGCCACAGCCGCAGTGAGGACCCGCTCACCCAGGGTTCGGTCCACGAGGACGCGGCCGACCTGGCCGGGCTGATCGACGGGCTCGGACTCGCGCCGGCGTTCGTCTGCGGGAACTCGTACGGTTCGCTGATCACGCTGCGGCTCGCCGCCGCCCGGCCCGACCTGCTGCGGGGGATCGCCGTGCACGAGCCGCCCGGCGCCGGCATCCTGCTCGCCGACCCCGAGCTGAGGCCGGTCGCCACCGCGCTCGCCGACCGGATCACCGCCGTCCGGGAGCTGCTGGAGCAGGCCGAGTCGGCCGCGGCGGCGGAGCTGTTCGTGGAGACGGTCACCTTCGGGCCGGGGGCCTGGGCACAGCTGCCCGCGCCGGTGCGGCACACGTACGTGCGCAACGCGCCGACCTACCTGGACGAGCTGCGGGACCCGGACGCCCTGGACCTCGACCTGAACGCGTTGGCCCGCTTCACGGAACCGGCTCTACTCACGCAGAGTGACAACAGTCCGCCGATGTACGGCGAGGTGCTGGACATCATCGACCTCACCCTGTCGAAGGTGGAACGACACCTGTACCGGGGTGCCGGTCACGCACCGCACCTGTCGCAGCCGGAGGAATGGGTGCGGGTGGTGCTGCCGCGCGCCCTGGCGTGAGCCCCCACTCCGGGAGCGCGCCCGGCCCGTTGCGCGCTGGGGCGTAACGGGCCGACCGCACGCGTCAGTTGGGCGAGGCGCCCCAGCCGTCGTCCGGGAGGGTGCGGTCCGGCTCGGGGCAGTCGGTGTGGTCGTAGCCCCACAGCAGGGCCTTGTTCAGCACCCAGTCGTCTGGCGGCGGCGCGTCATCATGGCCCTCGGGGGCCGCGTGGCCGTCGCGGGCCTGGTGACCGTCGCGGTCGGTGAGGACGAACGCCACCCGGACCTCCTCGGCCACCGCCACCTCCAGGGTGCGCTGGTCGGGGACGTTCTCGTACGTCACGGTCTCCCAGCGGCAGCCGGCGGCGGTCAGCGCGGCGATCAGGGCCGACTCGGTGACGTGCGTGTCGAGCGTCAGCAACCCGCCACCGGCCAGCGGGAGTTCGAGTTCGCCGTGCCACACGGGCAGGGACAGCGACTGGAGCCGGCGGCAGTGGCAGAACACCGTCTGCACGTCGCCCCAGCTGAAGCCGTGCGGCCAGCGGGACTCGCGGTGGATCCGCCCGCCGTCCCAGGGATCGCCGTAGTGGGCGGCGAGTTCGGGCAGCGAGGCGTTGTAGCGCAGCCCGTCCGGACCGTCCAGGCCGCCGGTGGTCGCCAGCGCGGTGAGCCGCGCGAGGAAGTCCGTCACCCCAGGCACCCGCGCACCGCCTCGATCAGCCGGTTGGCGCGGGCGTCGCCGTGGCCGATCATCCGGTTGGCGACGTAGCCGAAGCCGACGCCGAACTCGTCGTCCCCGAAGGCGAACTGGCCGCCCGCGCCGTCGTTGCCGAAGCTGCGCGCGCCCAGCAGCGGGCGGAAGGCGGGGGAGTCGAGCAGCAGGCCGGAACCCCAGCGGGCGCCCATGTCGAAGCCCAGGAAGCCCGCGCCGGAGGAGACTTCGCGCACCGCGTCGGTGACGGTCTCGTGCGAGAGCAGGCGCGGGCCGCCGTCCAGGCCGGTGGCGGCGGCCGCGTACAGCCCCGCCAGCCCGGTGGCGGAGGCGACCGCGCCCGCGCCGGGCAGCTCGATCGCGTGCAGGGCCGGGTCGTTCCAGCCGTGCGGCACGTCCAGGCCGGGGAAGACCAGGGCGCCGTTCATCGTCACGATCCGGGTCAGCAGGTGCTCCGGGCCGGGCATCGGACGGCGGCCCTCCGCCTCCACCAGCCGGGCCAAGCGCGGGAGTTCACTCTCCGGCAGGCCGATCCGGACCGGCAGGCCGAGCGGCTCGGCGATCTCCTTGCGGAGGAACTCGCCCGGCGTGAGCCCGGTGATCCGGCGGATCACCTCGCCGACCGCGAAGCCCAGGACGTGGCCGTGGTACTCGTAGGCCGTGCCGGGCTCCCAGAGCGGCTCCTGCGCCTCGATCGCGCGGACGACGGGAGCCCAGCCGGCGATCTCCTCGAAGGACAGCACCGCGTCCAGGGCCGGGATGCCCGCGCGGTGGCCGAGGATCATGCGGGTGGTGATGTCCTGCTTGCCGTGGCGGGCGAACTCGGGCCAGTAGCGGGCGATCGGCGCGTCGAGGTCGAGGCGGCCCTGCTGGGCGAGCAGGTGGGCGCTGATGCTCACCGCGCCCTTGGCGCAGGAGAAGACCGGGACGAGGGTGTCCTGCGTCCAGGCCCGGCCGGTGCGTTCGTCGGCCGTCCCGTCCCACAGCTCGACCACCTTGCGGCCGCCGGAGAACACCGTGACGGCGGCGCCGAGTTCGGGGAACTCGTCGAAGTTGCGGGCGAAGACGTCCGCCACGGCGCCGAACCGTTCGTCGGTCCAGCCCTGGTACTGCTGCATGGTGTTCCGCCCCGTTCCTTCGTTCACGTGGAGCCGCTGGCCCCAAGATCGTCGACCGGACCACGGTACGGCGTCGGGGCGGTCGGCACGACCGGTTTCCCACCCGGGCGGCGGTGGGGAGCCGGCGCCCGGGCGGTGGTCCGTCGCCCGCCGTCAGCTGCGGCCGGTGACGTAGAGGGGCTTCATGTCGACGACCGTCGCGGTGACGGTGTGCCCCAGGCCCTCGCGGGCGGCGTTGGTGAGCACGCCGGGGTCGGCCTCGGCGTGCTCGGCGAACAGGCCGCCGAGGCCCCGGGCGCGGGCGTACTCGGCCTTGGCGCGGACGGAGCGCGGGGTGTCGAGGGAGAGGAAGACGCCGGTGCTCGGGTTGTGGAGGTAGTCGGCGTCGGCGGAGATGTCCGTGTACAGCTCGAAGCCGTTGCGGCCCTCGCCCTGCTCCAGGTCGAGGTAGTTGCGCAGCACGTCGGCGTAGGTGCTCGTGCCGGGGGCGAAGGAGCCGACCGTCTGGCCCGACGCGGTGTCGTACGTGCCGCGCAGGGGCGAGCTGCGGGTGAGCCGGGCCCGCTTGGCGTTGCGGGTGGTGGTGGCGTAGCCGAGGTGGATGCGGTGCGGGGCCACGCCGGCGTGCTCGATCAGGTGGGTGACGGCGTTGTCGACGCAGTCCGTCTGGCTGCTGCTCGGGTCGCGGCGAAGCGAGGTGTGGTGCCCGAGCCCGGCGGACCAGGGGCTGCCGAAGAAGTCGAAGGACATCAGGTCCAGCCGGTCGGCGCCGGCCTCGACCAGGAGCGGGACGTTCATCGCGTCCAGTTGGGCGGCGGAGGCCGGCACCGCGACGGCGATCGTCGCGTTCCGGTCGGCGGCGGACAGCGCGGCCCTGGTCTCGCGGATGAGCTCGGCGAAGTTCCCGGCGTCCTCCGGGCCGTACCCGGCCTCCGGGGCGCCGGCCGAGCCGGGCCAGCGCCAGTCCAGGTGGAGGGTGGAGAACATCGGGAAGGCGCGGAAGATCCGTACCACGGACTGGGCGAACCGCCGCCGGGAGGCGGGCTCCTGGGCGATGGCGTGGAAGGCCTCGCTCAGGTCCCAGCCGCCGATGTGCAGTCCGACCGCGAGGTCCGGGTTGCGCTCCTTGAGGCGACGGGCGGCGCCCAGCAGGCCCTGGGCCTGCTGCTGGGTGAACAGGTCCTGGTAGTCGTTGGAGACCCAGCCGTCGAACCCGTAGCCGAGGTAGGCGGCCGCCGCGCTCCAGGCGTCGATGAAGGTCACGGCGCCGCGCTCGGAGGAGGCGATGCCGAAGTCCTGGGCGGCCTGGGTGGTGGCGGGCCCCAGGCTGCCCCGGCCGCCGACGAGGCCGACCAGGCCGAGGACGATCTCGTCGAAGGCGCCGTTCGCGGCCTCCAGCCGGGTCAGGTCCGCGCCCGGCCCGCCGGTGGGGCCTCCGCTGTCGTCGGTCAGGCGGCTGTCGTAGGCCCAGGTGGTGTCCAGGAAGCCGGACACGGTCTGCTCGCCGCTGCGCCGGTAGGTGTTGAAGGCGGGCTTGGCGACCCGGCAGGGGGTGAAGGAGAGCTTCGAGTCCTCCCGCGCCGGGTCGAAGCCGTTCATCTCGTACGTGCGCTCGGCCGCGTCCACCGCCTGGCCGTTGAGGCCGGGGTCGGACGGGTACACCAGCTCGCTCATGGCATGCGCTCCCTGTGGTGGGGATGACGGAATGCGCCCGGATCGACGCCGGGCGTGATCACGCTTGGGAGCGTAATGGCGGGAGCTGTGCGTGTGGGGCGGTTCGGACGAACTGGTTGACGGTCGATCAGATGAGCGGTAATGCCGACGCCGCTCACCGCAGGGCATGCGGTGAGCGGCGCAGGGTGGTGCGGGGCGGTGGGTGGTCAGGCGGTGAAGCGGGGGTCGCGGGCTTCGATGGCCTGGATGAAGGCGGCCCATTCGGCCTGGTCGAAGGCGAGGTGGGGGCGGCCGGGGTTCTTGTCGTCGCCGAGCCAGACGTCGCCGTTGGGGAAGCGGGCGATGATCACGCAGTTGCCATTGGAGTCGCCGGAGAAGGGGGACTTGGCCCAGTCGGCGTCGGCGGGGTTGTGGTTGTACGGGTCGCGCTTCTCGCTCACGTGATCTCTTCCAACTTGCGTTCAAGGGCGGCAATGGTGGCGGTCGGCGAAAGCGCGCACCGCTTCAGCCGAGCGAAGGCCCGCTCGGCCCGACGGACTTCACGTCCCGATTTACGCGGGAGCATACCGCCGACGGCTTCGACGAATGCGAAGCTCTCACCTGGCTCCCCAGGGAAGCGAAGAAGCGTAAGCCCCGACGCCAGAATCCCAGGTCGCCCAGCGCTGAGCGGAACCATGCGAAGGATGACGTTGGGGTACTGAGCCACCTTGAGAACGTGCCGGATCTGACCGGCAAGAACCTCTTCGTCGCCGCCGACGAGTAGGGCCACCTCGCCAAAGTAGGCGTCGAGATTGAGTAGTGGCGCTTTGGTGAGCCTGCGTTGGCGAAGAATGCGGATCTCGGCAGCAGCCTCGTTCTGGTCCTCGCTGAGACCGTCGAGACCGGCGGCGATCACCTCGCGTGCGTAATCCTCGGTCTGCAGCAGTCCAGGGAAGGCCGACAGGTAGTAGTCGAGCATCTGAGTGGCATCGGCCTCAAGACTGAGGTACTCAGCGAAAGCGGAGCTGATCGTGTCGGCAAACTCGTGATCCTGCCACCAGTGCCGTGAAGGGCCGTCAGTGGCCAACGCCTCGATCTCTGCCCTTTCCGGGCCGGTGATCCCGCAGTGGTCCATGAACGCGGCCAAGTCAGCTGCGGTCACCGGCAGCAGCGCCCTCTCGACCTTGCTGAGTCGAGCCGGGTTCCAGCCCTTCAGGCCGGCGGTCACGTCGGCGAGCGTCTTGTTGTTCTCTGTGCGCCATGCTCGTAGCTCGTCTCCGAGCCGGATCTGCCTGATCGCTGACGGGTCCTTGCTCAACGCGCCCCTCCCTTGGTCTGCGGCCCCAGTCTTGCTGGCCGTGCTACAGGGCTCAAGCCAAGTCCAAGATCAAATAATTTATTTTTCTCTTGGCATTGTTCGGGTTGCAAATTCGATTTTCGATGCCCCACACTCACTGTGACCGCACGAACACGCCACTGAAGGTGTGGGGTGACTCATGTCCACCTTGCGTAACCCGGTCCTCCGAACCTGGGAGACCACCCTCACCGAGCACGAGACCTCGGTCCGTACCGCCCGCCGCCTGGTCCGTGACCAGCTCACCTCCTGGGGCTGGGCCGGTGACCCGGTCGACGACCTCGTCCTCATCGCCTCCGAGTTCGTGACCAACGCCGTCGTCCACGCCTGTCACGGCGACGGCGAAGTCCGGCTCTACCTCCAGGAGTTCGACGGCGACTGCCGCCTCGAAGTCTGGGACCCCCGCAGCGACCTCCCGCTCCTGGAGCGGCGTCCGGGCCGTTTCAACGAGTGCGGCCGCGGGATCGAACTCGCCCGCCGGCTCGCCGTCGACTTCGGGGTGGTCGCGCGGTGCGGCACGGGCAAGCGCGTCTGGGCGCGCGTCCTCCGTACCGCGAACAGCAACGTTCCCTCGCCCGAAAGTTGAGCGTCATCAAGCTCGCCACCACGGCTGCGATCACCGCCGCCAGCCTCGCCCTCGCCTGCTTCGCCTCGGACCTCGTTCCGCCGCGCGAGCCGGCCACCGCCGACGTCGTCTGGTGGACCACCCTGGCCGCCGCCCTGATGACCGGCATCAACCGCCACAGCGACAACTCCGACGACGACAACGACTGAACCGAGGCCGCTCACCCCATGACGACCATGCACCCCGCCGCCATCGCCTTCCGCGACCCGGCGGCCCTCCGCGCCCGCTGCGACATCGGCAACGTCCGCAGAGTCCACGGCGAGCCCGACTACGAGAACGGAGCCGTCGTCCCCGCCGGCGACTGGTCCCCGCTCCCCGAGGACCACCCCGAGCGCTACGCGCCGGGCTCCTTCACCAAGGACAGCGGCCTGGTCGAGTTCTTCCGCCTCCCTGGGACCGTCACCGACGTCCACACCGTCGCCGCGCTCGTCGGCCTCCTCGGCGATCCGCTGCACGTTGCCCTGGACGAGGCCGACGACCCGCCCGGCGAGTTGGTCACCCACCGGTTGCCCGAGAACGGCCTGTGTCTCGGCCTGCATGTCGACAACCACCAGAACCTGCCGTACCCGGACCGCGACACCGCCCGCCGCCGCCTCTGCGTCAACCTCGGCCCCGGCAGCCGCTACCTCCTGCTCGCGGACACCGACATCAAGTCCATCTGCCGTACCGTCCACGACCGTTACGAGACTCACTGCCCCCACACCGACGACCTGCGGATGTTCGTCGCCCTGCGCAAGCCGCTCAAGCTGCTGCGGGTCCGCATCGACCCGGGGGAGGGCTGGCTCGCCCCGACCGCCGTGCTGCCGTACGACGAGTCCACGGAAGGTGTGGAAGGTCAGGGCCGGTGGTCCACCACCGCGTCCTGGCTCGGCCACTGGGGGCGCGACCTCTTCGACCCGCTGATCTGATCGCGCGCCGATCACTCTCCGCACACACCCCGATCGGCGGGGCGGGCGCAGGCCGCACCGTTGCGCACTTTGGAGCGCGGCAAATCTGAGGGGCGCGCAAGAGGCACCACGCGCCTCTGTTCGCGCCCCTTTGAGGTCGAGAACCCTCGCACGCCCGGCCCCGACGATCCGGGGCTGCCAGCGACTATCTGACCGCGCGTTCGGGCAGGCTCGGGCGGACACCGATCGAAGGAGGCCGTGATGGCCGCAGTGCACGAATCCGTACTCGACGCGATCGGCGGGACACCGCTGTTCCGCCTCGCCCGGCTCGGCGCCGGACTGCCCGCGCCGATCTACGCCAAGGCCGAGTTCCTCAACATCGGCGGCAGCGTCAAGGACCGCGCCGCGCTGTCCATGGTGCTGGCCGCCGAGCGGGACGGCCTGCTGCGGCCGGGCGGGACGATCGTCGAGGCGACCTCCGGCAACACCGGCATCGGGCTGGCCATCGTCGGGCGGCAGCGCGGCTACCGGGTGATCGCCGGGGTGTCCGACAAGTCGGCGCCCGAGAAGTCCGACATCCTGCGGGCGTACGGCGCCGAGGTGGTGCTCGCCCCGACGGCCGTGCCCGCCGAGGACCCGGCGCACCTGTTCAACGTCGTGCAGCGGCTGGTGGAGGAGATCCCCGGCGCCTGGCTCGCCAACCAGTACGACAACCTGGCCAATCCTGACGCCCATGTGCGCACCACCGGTCCCGAGATCTGGGAGCAGACCGGCGGCCGGGTGACCCACTTCGTCGCGGGCGTCGGCACCGGCGGTACCGTCACCGGCACCGGCGGGTACCTCCAGCAGGTGTCCGGCGGCTCCGTGACCGTGATCGGCGCCGACCCGGAGTCCTCGATGTACGGGGGCGGGGACGGCAGCCCGTGGTTCGTCGAGAGCATCGGGCACTTCCTCCACCCCGGCACCGTCGAGGACCGCTGGCCGCAGGCCTACCGGTCGGAGGTGGTGGACGCCTTCGAACGCATCCCGGACCGCGAGTCGCTGCTGACGGCCCGTCGGCTCGCCCGCGAGGAGGGCATCCTGGCCGGTCCTTCCTCGGGCACGGCGGTGGCGGCGGCGCTGCGGGTCGCGCGGCGGCTCGGGCCGGACGACCTGGTGGTGGTGCTGCTGCCGGACTCCGGGCGCTCGTACCTGTCCAAGGTGCACAGCGACGACTGGATGCGGCAGTGGGGCTTCCTGGAGGAGTCGGAGGCGGAGGCGGAGTCGGAGGCGGCGAACAGCCTTCGGTCGCTGCTCGCCGGGGCCGGCCCGCTGGTCGCGGTCGACGCCGGCGCGACGGTCGGCGAGGCGCTGGAGGCGCTGCGCGCCGTGCCCGACGGGGTGGCGCCGGTGGTGCTGGCGCGGGCGGCGAGGCCGTACGGGGTGAGCGCGACGGAGGTGGTCGGCTCGGTGTCGCGGGCGGTGCTGGCGGCTGCGCTAGGCAGTGTCGTCAAAGTGATCTTGGCTAGTGGATCATGGTGTGGTGATACGTCGCCATGAACTCTCCGATGCCGAGTGGGGCTTGGTGGAG
>NZ_JBWKER010000049.1:0-71233 GCF_056435345.1 Kitasatospora sp. NPDC043950 | reverse complement strand
GTCGCCCTGATCACCGACGCGATGGGCGCGGCCGGCATGGGCGACGGCCTCTACCCGCTCGGCCCGCTCCAGGTCGAGGTCAAGGACGGCGTCGCCCGGCTGGTCGAGGGCGGCGCCATCGCCGGCTCCACCCTGACGCTGGACGTCGCGTTCAAGCGCTCGCTCACCGTCAACGGCCTGACGCTGAACCAGACCGTCGAGTCGCTGTCCGCCACCCCGGCCCGCCTGCTGGGCCTCGCCGACTCGATCGGCTCGCTGGAGGCCGGCAAGCAGGCCGACCTGGTCGTGCTCGACTCCGAGGGCTACGACCTGGTCGCCGTCATGCGCCGCGGCCGCTGGGTCCTCGGCGGCGAGCGCTTCGACGTGGTGAAGCCCGCCTGACGGCCCGCCGGAACGCCGACGGCCGCCCTTCCCCCACGGGGACGGGCGGCCGTCTCGCGTTCCGGCTCAGCCGGTCAGCCGCTCTGCCGATCAACCGGTCAACCGGTCAACCGGTCAACCGGTCAACCGGTCGCATTCGGTTCGAGGGTGATCTGGTCGATCAGGATCGAACCGGAGGGCACGGTGAAGGTGATGGTGTTCGCCCCGGCCTGGAGCTGCGGGAGTATCCAGGTGTTGAACCAGGAGGACGCCGGGTCCTTGCCGGACGCGTAGTTCTTGAAGAGCAGCCCGCTCGGCCAGTCCTTGCCGTTCACCGAGGCGGCGCCCTTCAGGTCCCCGCCGGTGTTGTTGTAGTGCACGTTCAGCTTGTAGGTGCCGGCCGCGGCGACCTCGCCGCTCCAGGTCACCGAGCCGCCCGGCTGGAGCGTCAGGTAGCTGCCGTCGGCGGACTTGGCGCCCTTGACGCCGTTGCCGGACGGCGCGTTCTGGGCCTGGAGCTGGCCCGCGTCCACGGTCAACGGGCCGGCCGGGGCGGTGGTGCTCGCCGAGGCCGAGGCGGTCGGGGACGAACTGCCGGTCGCCGGGGTGCTGGGGGGAGCCGCGGCGGTGGTCTGGGCGCCGCCCTTGGCGGTCTTGTCGCCGTCCGGGTCGCCCGTGGAGAGCGCGATCCCCGCGCCGATCGCTATGGCCGCGACCACCGCGACCGCGCCGATCACCGCGCCCTTGCTCCGGCCGCTGCTCGACCGGTCCTCCCCCGGCTGCGGCCGGGAGTGCTCGGCGTAACGGGTCTGCTGGGTGGGCGCGGTGCCGTACTCGGGCTGCTGTTGCTGCGGCGGGTACGGCTGCTGGCCGCCGGGGTAGCCCTGCTGCGGCCCCGCCTGCTGGCCGTACTGGGGCTGCTGCGGCCGCGGCTGGTAGGGCTGCTGCCCGTACTGGGCCCGGCCGACCTCCATCGGACGGCTGTACGGCGTCCGGGGCACGCCCTGCTGTGGCTCGGCCGGCTGCCCGGAGGCACCCTCCGCCGGGCGGTAGAGGTAGCCGAACGGGTCGTCGTCCTGCGGGGCACCGCCCTCGGGCGCTCCGTTGTTGCCGGCGGTCGTCACGGTGGTCAACTCCCCCATCCGGTTCGCGCCGCCGGGATGCGGGGCCGCCGGCGCAGATCATGGACGCTGTCGTACCCGGGAACCCTACCTGTCCTTTGTGACAGCCGGAAAAGAGCCCTTGACAACCCGTGGGTAACCAGGACCGGCGGGTTCAGCCCGCCCGTCGGTGCGAACGCTCGCCCCGCGCGCCGCGCACCGCGCCGCCCCGGGCCCGCTTCTCGTCGTACATCCGCTCGTCCGCGGTGTGCAGCACCTCCTCGATGCTCATCCCGCAGCCCGCCCAGCCGACCCCGAGGCTCACCCCCACCCGCATCGCCCGGCCGTCGATCCGCATCGGCGGGATGATGGCGCCCCGCAGCCGGTGGGCCAGGTCCTTGGCCTCCTCGCGGCCGATCCCGTCGGCCAGCACGACGAACTCGTCGCCGCCGAGCCGGGCCACCGTGTCGCCGTCCCGGACGGCCTGGCTCAGCCGCCGGGCGACCTCGACCAGCACCGCGTCGCCCGCGTTGTGGCCGAACCGGTCGTTGATCGACTTGAAGCCGTCCAGGTCGCAGAAGAGCACCGCGAGCCCCTTGTCCAGCGACGCCGCGACGCCGGAGCGGAACGGTGCGGACCACGCCTCGCCGCCCGGGCCCTGGTCGGCCGGGACCACCGCGTGCACGTGCTCCCCGTAGCCCGGGGCGAGGCCGTACGGCGGGCCGCCCTCGGGCATCCCGTAGCCGTGCACCGGCCCGCCGTACGGGTCCGCGCCCTCCAACCGGTCGTACGCGGCGTGCGCGCTGTAGGAGTCGGCCGGGTAGCCGTACGGCGCCGGGTAGGCCGGCTCGCCCGGCCCGGCGGGGGCCCCGACGGTCTGCGGCTCGGCACAGAGCCGGCGGCCCAGCCGGGCCTTCAGTTCGGCGCCGTTCGGCAGGCCGGTGAGCGCGTCGTGGCTGGCCCGGTGGGCGAGCTGGAACTCGTGCCGCTTGCGGTCCTCGATGTCCTCGACGTGGGTGAGCAGGAAGCTCGGACCCTCGGCCGCGTCCGCCACGATCGAGTTGCGCAGGCACACCCACTGGTAGCCGCCGTCCCGCCGGGACAGCCGCAGTTCCGCCCGGCCGCTCTCGGCGCTGGTGCGCTCCAGCAGCGCCCGGTCCTCCGGGTGCACGAGGTCGGCGAAGCTCTGCTGGCGCAGCACCGCGCGGGGTCGGCCGAGCAGGCGACAGAGCGCGTCGTTGACCCTGGTCAGCTGGCCGCGCCCGGCGCCGTGCAGTTCGGTGATGGCCATCCCGCTGGGCGCGTACTCGAAGGCCTGGCGGAAGCTCTCCTCGCTGGCCCGCAGGGCCTGCTGCTCCTTCTCCAGGCGGGCCAGCGCGCGCTGCATCTCGGCCCGCAGCCGGGCGTTGCCGATCGCGATGGAGGCCTGCAGCGAGAACATCTCCAGCGCCTCGCGGGTCCACGCCCCGGGCCGCTTGCCGCTGCGCGGGCGGTCCACCGAGAGGACGCCGAGCAGGTCGCCGCCGGCGCTGTACATCGGGGCGAGCAGCCCGTCGGCGGGGTGCCAGTCGTTGGCGTAGACGGGCAGCGGGCCGTCCCCGATCCAGCGCGGGATGTCGCTGGCGACGGCCCAGCCGCGGTCGTACGGCAGGAAACGCAGGGTGCCCCAGTGGTCGCTGACGCCGAGCAGTCGGTCCCAGGACTCCCGGGAGCCGACCTGACCGAGCAGGACGGAGGGGCCGCCCATGGTGCTCTCCTCCAGCTCCCAGACGGCCGCCACCACGAGGTCCCCGTCCGGGCGGACCAGGCTGACCGCGGCGGCGTCGAAGCCGAGCCCGTGCACCGCACCCTCGACGACGGCCTGCAGCGTGCCCGCCAGGCTGCGGGCAGCGTTGAGGTCCGCCACGACCCGGTGCAAGGTGCGGAGGGTCGCGAGACGGACGTACGGCTCCGACTCGGCTTCCATGCGGGGGCTCCCCGGCTGCTTCGGATAGTTCTTGATTGGTTATCGTCCGATTGCCAGAAGAACTGAATCACAGGGAGCACAGCGTTCGGCACGCTCGGTCAGCAATAGGCCATCACTTGTGACTTAAATCACACGACACTAATGCACCCTTAATCAGCTCATCCGCCCCATAGCGGGACATAAAGCGCTATCGGAATATTTCCCTTGGTCGACCGCATCGGCCTCGCGCTGAAGCCCGCTGCCGCCCGGCAGGCCCCTTGCTTCACTCCTGAGGGTGAGTCCCGAACCCGGCCGCAACCCCGCCCCGTGCGCCGCTGGTCCTACGACCTCGGCCCGATGCCGATTCCGGCGGACGCCGACTACCGTGCGGTACGTGTACTCGTCCCCGCAGCCCGAAGCTGCCTCCCACGCCACGCCCGACGAGTTCCGGGCGGCACTCTCCCAGCTCGCCTCCGGCGTGAGCCTGGTGACCGTCCACGATCCGGAGGACGGCGAGGACGTCGGCATGACCGCCACGTCCTTCCTGTCCGTGTCGCTGGAGCCGCCGCTGGTCCTGATCTCGGTCCGCGAGGACTCCCGGATGGACGAGGTGCTCTCCCGCACCGACACCTGGGCGGTCTCGCTGCTCACCGAGGGGCAGAAGGCGCTCGGCTCCCGCTTCGCCATGAAGGGCCGGCTCAGCGACCGGCTGCTGTTCGCGGACACCCCGCACCACCGCGGCCCCCGCTCCGGCGCCCCGCTGATCGACGGCGCGCTCGCCACCGTCGAGTGCCGCACCGAACAGCGGATACCGGCGGGCGACCACACCCTGCTGCTCGGCCGCGTCCTGGAGGCCGCGGTACCCAGCCCGGCCGGCCGGCCGCTGCTCTACTTCCGCGGCGGCTACCGCGCCCTCGGCTGAGCCGCCCCGGCTACTCGCCGCCCCGCGGCGACTGCCGCCCCTGCTTCAGCTCGGAGCGGCGCCGCTTGTTGGACAACCGGCGCTCGACCATCCCCCGGCTCGGCCTGGTCGCCCGGCGGGACTTCGGCGGCGGCGCGCACGCCTCGGTCAGCACCGCCGACAGCCGGGCCGCGGCCGCCTCCCGGTTGCGCCACTGCGAACGGAACTCCGAGGCCTGGATCACCAGCACCCGGCCGTCCACCAGCCGCCCGGCCAGCCGCTCCAGCGCGCGCTCGCGCCACACCTCGGGCAGCGCCTTGGACGCCGCCAGGTCGTAGCGCAGCTCGGCCTTGCTGTCGGAGGTGTTGACGTGCTGGCCACCGGGGCCGGAGGAACGCGAGAAGCGCCAGACGAGCTCGGTGTCGGGGACGACCACCGACCCCCGTACGCGGATGGGCTCGGGCATGCGTCCATCATCCCGCGCCCGCACCGCCCGGTCACCCGGTTATCCGCGACGGCCAGCGGCCCGGTTCCGCTCCACCGCCCGCAGCCCGGACAATGGCGTACGTGATCGAGCTCGGCTACTCCCTCTCCAACCGCTTCCCCGACCCCCCGCAGACGGACTACCGCTCCGCCCCGGTGCGGTCCCTGCGGTACGACCTGTTCTGCGGCGACGTCTACCTGGACGCCGAGGGCGCCGAGCTGTCCACCGGCTGGGGGTGGGTGCCGGTGCTCGACTTCGCCTGGGCGCTGTGCGACATCGCCGAGGAGCTGGACCGCGACCCGGACGGCGGCCGGGCCGCCCGGGTGCAGACCGCGGACCTCGACTTCACCCAGAACACCGAGCTGCTGCGGTTCGCCCGCCGCTTCAACTGGGTCGAGATCACCGCGACCTGGCTGCCGGACGAGCCGCCCGCCGTGGTCCGCCACGGCGAGCTGCGGCGCGAGGCCCGGGACTTCCTCCAGGACACCCTCGCCGACCTCTTCGATATGCACCCCGAGCTGGCCGACAATCCGAACATCTGGTCGCTGCAGGGCCGGTTCCCCCGGATCTGACCAGGGCATTGTCAGGCCTTTGCCAGTGGATTGGCGTCCACGAAGAATTCACGGACTTCGCGGAACCAACCCACCGGGGTATTGCGTTGTCCCGGAAAAAGCGAACGAAGGGACTGCAATCGCCATGCCAGTGAGCCTTTCCAAGGGTGGCAACGTCTCGCTGACCAAGGAGGCCCCGGGCCTGTCCGCGGTCAGTGTCGGCCTGGGCTGGGACGTCCGGACCACGACCGGCACCGAGTTCGACCTCGACGCCAGCGCGATCGTCCTGAACGCGGACGGCAAGGTGCTCTCCAACGGGCACTTCGTCTTCTTCAACAACACCAGCAGCCCGGACAACACCGTCGTGCACACCGGCGACAACCGCACCGGTGAGGGCGCCGGCGACGACGAGTCGATCAACGTCAACCTGGCCGGCCTGCCGGCCGAGGCCGTCAAGATCACCTTCCCCGTCACCATCTACGACGGGGTCGCCCGCGGCCAGAGCTTCGGCCAGGTCCGCAACGCGTACATCCGCGTGGTGAACGCCGCCGGCGGCGCCGAGATCGCCCGCTACGACCTCTCCGAGGACGCCGCCACCGAGACCGCCATGATCTTCGGCGAGCTCTACCGCAACGGCGGCGAGTGGAAGTTCCGCGCCGTCGGCCAGGGCTACGCCTCCGGCCTGGCGGGCATCGCCCAGGACTTCGGCGTCCAGCTCTGACGCCCCGCCGGGCCCCTCCCGGCCCGGCACACCGCCGGAACGAGAGCGGCGCGGGACATCGGTCACACCGACGTCCCGCGCCGCTTTCGCGCACCCGGCCCGGGCTCAGGCCCTAGGGGCTCTCTTTCGGATCACGTCGCGCGCCCGGCGTGATCCGAAAGAGGGCCCTTAGCGCGAGGCACGCAGCTCCGGCAGCTGGATCAGCTCGGTCTCGTCCTCCGGGGTCAGGTCCACCACCGCGGGCGCACCCGGCGCCGGCTCGGCCGCCGGCTGCGACGCCTGCGAGCCGGCCACGGCCTCCTGCACCTCACGAGCCTCCTGGGCCTCCTGCGCCTCGGCCTTCGCCTGCGCGGCCACCGCCTCGTCGCCCACCACGTCGGCCAGGTCCGTGCGCTCGCCCAGTTCGGCGACGCTGCCCACCGCCGGCGCCGGGGCCGCCGCCCGCACGGCCGCGCCCGCACCCCGGCCGAAGAAGCTGAAGCCCGGCCCGCGCACCGCCCCGGACTGCGCCGACCGCGGCCGCTGCCGCTCCACCGGCGCGGGCGCCGCGACCGGAGCGGACGGCGTCCCGCCGAGCTGCCCGACCGTGGCGGTCAGCGCCGGGCGCACCGGCGCGGGCCGCACCGGCGCCGGGGCCTGGTCCTGTGCCTGGTCCTGTGCCTGTGCCTGTGCCTGTGCCTGTGCCTGTGCCTGTGCCTGTGCCACCGGAGCCTGCTCCGGAGTGGGCACCGCGGGGGCCACCGGCGCCGGCACCGAGGGCGCCACCGCAGCGGGCGCGGGCGCCGGGGCCGCAGCGGCCGGCGCCGTACGCGCCCGCAGCGCGACCTCCGAGCCCGCCGTCCGCTCCCGCCGCGCCTCCTGCTCCGCCGCCCGCCGCTCCAGCAGCCGCAGCACGGACGCGGCACGGACGAACGCGGCCGGGCTGGCCGGATACTTGGGGCGGCTCGCGGCGAGCGCCCGCTGGGCCGCCTCGGCCTCCTTGAGCGCCTGTTCGGCCACCGCCACGGCCCGCTCCCGCAGCAGCCGGGCGATCTCGGTCTCGGCCTTCGCCAGCCGCGACTTCTCCGCCGTCAGCCGGCGCCCGAACCGGGTGGCCCGCTCCTCGGCGACCTCCGCCGCGTACTCGGCCTCCGCCAGCTGCTCCTCGAAGCGCTCCTCGGCCCGCAGCCGCTGCGCCGCGGCCATCTCGGCGGCCGCCCGGGCCGCCTTGTCCCGCTGCCGCAGCAGCAGCGCGAAGCCGAGCGTCGCGACCACCGCCGCGACACCCACCGAACGCACCAGGACGGCGTCCTGACTGAAGAGCAGAGCGGCCAGCGCGGCGACGAGCAGCACGCCGGCGGCGGTGGGGGGGAAGATCCGGCCGAGGACGGAGGAATGACGGTGGCGTCCGCGAGACATGCCAAGAAACTAGCGTGCGAATTGGGGCCGTGTCAGCCCAGGGTCCTCTTCCGCCCTTGACAGTGCGCAAGTTTTACCGCACGTGCCCGGCGTTTCACTCAAGATCACGAAAAAAGACCTGTTCAGCGGGGCGAGGGCGCCGGGCCGCCCGGATCGTCGTGGTTCTCCGGCAGCTTGCACACGTGCTGCAACCAGAGCGCCGCCGCGATCACCGCGGCCCCCGCCAGCACCGCGAGCCCGGCCGTGACGGCCTGGTCCTTGCGCGCCGACACGTCCAGCTCGCCCAGCAGGAAGATCCCCGCGCCCGCGTAGACGCCGGTGACCACCGCCGAGACCAGCGCGCTGGCCTGCCCCAGCACCACCGCCCGGGCCGCCAGCAGCGGGTCGACGCCCTTCGCGCCGGGCTGCCGCTCGCGCACCGCCTTCAGCCGGGACCGCAGCGAGAGGGCGGTCGCCAACAGGACCACCGCCACCGCCGCCAGCACCACCGGCGCCGCGACCGGCACGGCCGGCAGCGTGTCCAGGGAGGCCCAGAGCTTGGCACCGGCCCAGGACAGCGCCGTGGTAGCAGCGGTGATGCCGACCAGCAGGCGTAGGCGAAGCAGCTTCACTCGGAGGAGGTCCTTCCCGGGGTTACCAGAGCCGGCCGCCGCCCGGTGGCCCGGCACGGCGGCGCCAGGCCACCGTACCGGGCCCGACCGGGCGGACACCCGCGCGAACGGCGGACACCTACTCGTACGGCCGGGCCCCCCGGTCGAGTTCCCCGGCCGCCCTCACCGGGCCGCCGGGCCGGGGCCGGTCACTCCGGCAGCGTCAGCCGGATGTCGTCCCGCCGCCGGACGCCCTGCGCGCCCGGGCCGCCGAGCGCGTCCAGCAGTTCGCCGACCTGCCCGTGCCCGGGCACCTCGGCCTCCGGCTGGGCGTCCAGCCAGGGGGCGAGCACGAAGGCCCGCTCGTGCGAGCGCGGGTGCGGCAGCAGCAGCTGCGGGTCGTCGCTGAGCACGCCCTCGTAGGCCAGGATGTCGACGTCCAGGGTCCGCGGACCCCAGTGCACCGTCCGGACCCGCCCGAAGGCGTCCTCGATCGCGTTGCCGCGCTCCAGCAGGTCGCGCGGCGGCAGCGAGGTGCGCAGCACGACGACCGCGTTGTAGTAGTTGGGCTGCTCGTCCGGGCCGCCGACGGCCTCGGTCTCGTAGACCGCGGAGACGGCCTTGATCTTGAGCCCGGGGGTGTCGGCGAGCGCGTCGACGGCGCCCTGGAGGGTGTCCAGGCGGTTGCCCAGGTTGCTGCCGAGTGCGATCACCGCGCAGCGCTGGCTGTGCAGTGTGGTGTCGGCGGAGTCCACCCGGCTCTCCAGGTCGAACGTGGTCGGCGAGGCGGTCGGGTCGCTGGTGCTCATCGAGATCCCTCTGCAACTGGAACGGGGCGCACGGCGGCGGTCATGCGCGGCCCCGGTGAATGGTCACGGTCACGTCGTCGAACGGCACGGTGATCGGGGCGTCGGGCTTGTGCACGGTCACCTCGACCTCCTCGACCGCTTCGTGCTTCAGGCACTGGTCGGCGATGCGCTGGGCCAGGGTCTCGATCAGGTCGACCGGCTCCCCCGCGATGATCGCGGTGACCTCCTCGGCCACGAGGCCGTAGTGCGCCGTGCGGGTGAGGTCGTCGCCGGACGCGGCGGGGCGGGTGTCCAGGTACAGCACGAGGTCGACCACGAAGGTCTGGCCCTCGATGCGCTCGCGCTCGAAGACGCCGTGGTTGCCCCGGGCACGCAGCCCCCGCAGGGTGACGCGGTCCAGCAAACGAATCACTGCTCCCAGTCGGACGGGCCCCACCCGGAGAATGGCATGGACGAGCGGGGCGAAGGCGGGCAGCACACCCGCCACTCCGTTTCGAATCTACCCGCGGGCGCTGACAACGTCTGACCGTCCTACCCGGCACGAACCGTCGCCACGCGCACCGGAATGGCGATTGACGTGAACGTTCGGTGACCACTCGGGAATTCCCGGGCGACCTCCCGGCCGCGTTTTCCGAAGGCCGCCCGAATCAGTCCTCGTCCTCGTCGTCGCCGCTGGTCAGAACGGGTGAACCGTGGTGCGACCAGAGCTTCCACCCGCCCGGGGTACGGCGGAACAGATTCGTCGACACGACCTTTCCGCCGACCAGCGGACCGAGTTCCCCCTCCTCCTCCGCCTCGCCGCCGGAGAGGATGTTCTCGGTGCACGTGACAAGGGCCACATCTCCGTGGACCTCGGCCTCGACATCGGTCAGGAAGAACTGGATGTACTCCGTGTTCATCATGATCAGCATGTACGAGCGGGTCACCTGCGCCCGCCCGCGCAGCACCGGCCAGCCGGGGTGCACGCACACCACGCCGCCCTTGTCGTCCGCGTCCGCGGCCCCCAGCCAGGCGTCCTCGACCGCCTCCAGGTCCCCCTCCTCCAGTGCCTGGTAGAGCGCCTGGTTCGCCGCGAGCACCGCCTCCAGGTCCGCCTCGCGGGCCTGGCCGGCCGTTCCGCCGCTCAGCCTGCCGTCACCTGTCACAGACCCTCCCTCACCCCTTGCCGGGCCGCGTGCTGCCAGGCCGCGACCACCCGGACGGCGTCCGCCGTGCCGGACACGTCGTGCACCCGCACCGCCCAGGCGCCGGCCTGGGCCGACAGCACCGACACCGCGGCGGTCGCGTCGTCGCGCTCCCGGGCCGGGCGCAGCGCCCCGGTTTGCGGGTCGGCCAGCAGCGTACCCAGGAACCGCTTGCGCGATGCGGCGACGAGGACGGGACGGCCGAGCGCGGTGAGCGCGTCCAGCCGGCCGAGCAGCGCCCAGTTGTGCTCGGGGGTCTTGGCGAAGCCGAGGCCCGGGTCGAGGATCAGCTGGTCCTCCTTGACCCCGGCCGCCAGCAGCGCGTCCACCCGGACGGCCAGCTCGGCGACGACGTCCGTCACCACGTCCCGGTAGACCGCCAGCCGCTCCATGTCCGCGGACTGGCCGCGCCAGTGCATCACCACGAACGGCGCGCCGGTGTCGGCGACCACCCGGGCCATCGCCGGGTCGGCGAGCCCGCCGGAGACGTCGTTGACGAGCGCGGCACCGGCCGCCACGGCCTGCTCGGCGACGGAGGCCCGCATGGTGTCGACCGACACCACGACCCCGGCGGCGACGAGCTCGCGCACCACCGGCAGCACCCGGCGCAGCTCCTCCTCCTCGGGCACCCGCTGCGAGCCGGGCCGGGTGGACTCGCCCCCGACGTCCACCAGGTCCGCGCCGCGGGCGCGCAGGGCGAGCCCGTGCGCGATCGCCTTGGCGGGGTCGTGCCAGAGGCCGCCGTCCGAGAAGGAGTCGGGCGTGACGTTGACCACACCCATCACGGCGCAGCGGTCGAGCCGCGGCAGTCCGGCCGGCAGCGAGAAGGACGGCGAGTTGCTCATGCGCCCATTATCGAACGGGGCCCCCGTCGAGGATTCTCGGCGGGGGCCCCGTTGGTCGCGGCGGTGCCTCAGGCGGCCTAGGTGACGTCGCGGGCGCCCGGGGTGGGCATCAGGCCCTCCCGCTGGCGCCGGCGGCCGAAGCGCGGCATGCCGAGGGTGATGAAGGCCTCGGCCTGCATCGCGGCGAAGCCGATCCGCGGCAGGTCCCGGGTGTTCGGGAAGACCAGGAAGCGCGGTTCCCACTCGGGTTGGAACTTGGCGTTGAACTTGTACAGCGACTCGATCTGGAACCAGCGCGAGAGGAACACCAGCAGTCCGCGCCAGGCCCGCAGCACCGGGCCGGCGCCGATCCGCTCACCGCGGGCCAGCGCCGAGCGGAACATCGCGAAGTTGAGCGACACCCGGCGCACGCCCATCGCGGGCACGGCCTGGAGGGCGGCGACGATCAGCAGCTCGTTCAGGCCCGGGTCGGCCGCGCGGTCGCGGCGCATCAGCTCCAGCGAGATGCCGTCCGGCCCCCAGGGCACGAAGTGCAGCACGGCCTTCAGGTCGTCGCCGCCCTCCCCCTCCTCCGGGGCCTTGTGGGCGGTGACCACCACGCAGTCGTCGTCCAGCGGGTCGCCGAAGCGCCCGAGGGCCATCGAGAAGCCGCGCTCGGTGTCGGTGCCGCGCCAGCGGGCGGCGGCGTCGGCGATCCGGTGCTTCTCCTCCAGGGTGAGGTCGCTGACCCGGCGCACCTGGCAGGAGTAGCCGTTGCGCTCGATCCGCTTGACCATCTGGCGGACGTTGCGCATGGCCCGGCCGGCGAGCGAGAAGGTGGCGGTGTCGACGATCGCCTCGTCGCCCAGCTCCAGCGCGTCGAGGTCCGCCTCGCGGGTCCAGACCTCGCCGCCGACCTCGCTGCAGCCCATCACGGCCGGCACCCAGGCGTGCTCGCGGGCCTCGGCCATGAACACCTTGATCGCGCCCGGCCAGGCCTCGACGTCGCCGACCGGGTCGCCGGAGGCCAGCATCACGCCGGAGACCACCCGGTAGGAGATCGCGGCCTTGCCGGTGGGCGAGAACAGCACGCTCTTGTCGCGGCGCAGCGCGAAGTAGCCGAGCGAGTCGCGCTCGCCGTGCCGGGTGAGCAGCTCGCGGACCTTCTCCTCGTCCTCCGGGGTCAGCTCCGGCTTGGGCTTGCCGGGGCGCAGCGCCAGGTAGGCGGTGGTGAAGGCGGTCAGCAGGCCCAGCCCGCCGAGCAGGTAGGCGACCAGGTCGGACATCCGGACGTTGTTGTATCGGATCGGCCCCTCGAAGCCGAACAGCCCGTACACGACGTGCTGGAGGCGCTCGGGCAGGGCCGGGTAGCCGATCTCGTACTTGGTCCGGGTGCTCACGATCAGCAGGCCGAGCAGCACGCTGACGGCGCCCATCACGATCAGGTTGACCAGCGCCCGCCAGCGGGTGCGCGGGTCGGCCTTGGCGTAGAACTCGCGCTGGTGCACCAGCATCACCACGAAGACCGCCAGCGAGACCACCGCCGGGCCGACCTGGTGCCAGCGCACGATGTGCAGCGCGGCGCCGACCGGCAGCAGCACGCACACCGCCCGCCAGGCCCGCCGCTTGCGCCGGCGCAGCGCGTGCGCGAGCAGCACCAGCAGCAGGCCGACCATCATCGTCCCGACCGCGGCCAGCGAGGTGGTGCCGCCGGGCAGCTGCCCGGTGAAGGTGTGCATCTTGGAGTGCCGGAGCTTGGGGAACACCGCGCTGGCGATGTCGACCAGGCCGATCAGCAGACAGGCGTACCCGACCGCGCCGGGCAGCCAGGCCCTCGGAACAGCCGCCGCCTGGGTGCGAAGCGTCTGCAGGCCGCGTCGACGACGCGGCTGCTCGGGGCTCGGCTCAACGGACACGGGAACGCTCATGGAAGCTCAGCGTAGAGGCTGCGGGACGCCGTCCGGTCACTCCGGGGGAGCACGTGTGATGGACCTTCAATGCCTTTTCCTTCATCAGGCAATGCGCATACCAAGGACCCGGAAACGGTCGGTAAACCGGTGCCGTGGGCGCGCTGCGGTGGAGCCGGGGACGGAGCCGAGGGCCTGCCGCCGCGTGGCGCGGCAGGGTCCTCCGGTACGCCGTACGTACGGTGGACGCCGCATTCTAGGGCGCCGGTTGCCTGCGGCTCCCCCCGCCCTCCCAGCTCGCCCGGGCATCCGGACAGCCTAGCCGCGGTGGCCGGAGCTGACGGACCGCCAGACGATGAGGCGTGCACCGACAGTGTCCCACCGGAAGGCCGACGGCATGGAACTGACCAGCGAAGCGCTGGTGAACTCGCTGCTCGCACTCGGCGCTGCGGCTCTCGTCACCACCCTGTGGCTCTGGCCGCGACTGGCGCGCCAGCGCCCGCTGCCCGTCCTGGGCCGGATCGGCCTGCTGACCGTCACTCAAGTCGCGGTCGTGGCCGTGCTGGCGCTGGCGGTGAACAACTCCTTCGGGTTCTACACCTCGTGGGACGACCTGCTCAGCCCCGGCAGCGCCAAGCTCGCGCTGACCAGCAACGAGAACCACAAGGGCGACGCCCCGGCCTCGGACACGCAGCTCCAGCCGACCGACGAGGGCGGTCTGGAGACCGTCGCCGACCTGCCCAAGGGCCCGCCCGAGGAGGTCGGCAAGGTCGAATCGGTCCGGGTCACCGGCAAGGAGACCGGACTGTCCGACCAGCTGTTCGTCTACCTGCCGCCCGAGTACTTCGACTCGAAGTTCGCCCTGGTCCGCTTCCCCGTCCTGGTCGCCATCTCCGGCTTCCCCGGCACCTCGCTCAACCTGATCAAGGAGCTGCCGCTCCTGCGCACCGCGGCCGAGCTGCGGAAGTCCGGCAAGATGCCGCCGACCGTCGTGGTCATGGCCCGCCCGACCGTCGCCCCGCCGCGCGACACCGAGTGCGTGGACGTCCCCGGCGGCCCGCGCGCCGAGACCTGGTTCACCAAGGACCTGCCGGACGCGCTCCGCACCACCTACCGGACCGGCCGCTCGGCCGCCTCCTGGTCCGTCTTCGGCTACTCGACCGGGGGCAGCTGCGCGCTGCGGCTGGCGATGCGCTTCCCGAACGTCTACGGCATCGGGGTGGGCCTGCACGGCGAGTACAAGGTCAAGGAGGACCAGTTCACCGGCGGTGACCTGTTCGCCGGCGACGCCGCCCTGGCCCAGCAGAGCGACCTCGACTGGCGGCTGACGAACCTCCCGGCCCCCGCCCTCTCGCTGCTGGTGGTCTCCTCCCGCAAGGAGGGCGACTTCGCGCAGACCCTCCAGTTCGTCGACCACGCCCAGCAGGTCGCCGCGGCCAACCCGCAGTTCAAGGTCGACTCGCTCTACCTGGACGACGGCGGCCACAACTTCGACAGCTGGACCCGTGAGCTGCCGTCCTCGCTGGAGTGGATCGGCGAGCGGCTCGGCTGACGCGGGCAGGTGACGCGGGCAGGTGACGGCCGGCCGGTCCGGGGGGACCGGCCGGCCGTTCCGCTATCGGCCGATGATGAGGCTCATCGCCTCGGCCCGGGTGGCCGGGTCGCGCAGCTGGCCGCGGACGCACGAGGTGATGGTCTTGGCGCCGGGCTTGCGGATGCCGCGCATCGACATGCACATGTGCTCGCACTCGACCACGACGATCGCCCCGCGCGGCTCCAGGATCCGCATCAGCGCGTCGGCCACCTGGCTGGTCAGCCGCTCCTGCACTTGGGGGCGGCGGGCGTAGACGTCGACCAGCCGGGCCAGCTTGGACAGGCCGGTGATCTTGCCGCTGGCGGACGGGATGTACCCGACGTGCGCCACACCGCGGAACGGCACCAGGTGGTGCTCGCAGACGGACGTCAGCTCGATGTCCTTCACGAGCACCATCTCGTCGTGCCCGAGGTCGAAGGTGGTGGTGAGGACGTCCTCGGGCTCCTGCCAGAGGCCCGCGAATATCTCCTTGTAGGCGCGCGCGACCCGGGCCGGGGTCTCCAGCAGCCCCTCGCGGTCCGGGTCCTCACCCACGGCGAGCAACAGCTCGCGGATGGCGTTCTCGGCCCGCTTCTGGTCGAAGGTCCCGACGGTGGGTGGACCGTCGAGCGTCACCGGGTCGATCATGCGGGCCTCGCTTACTTGGGACGACTTTGCTGAACAGCACGGATGCCGCGTCTCCAGGGTACAAACCCCGGTGACGCGGCATCCATTCCGTACGGTGCGCGGGATCAGCCCTCGGCGGGCGGCTCCGACGTCGGCAACGGCGGGAGCTTCACGATGTCCACCGGGGCGGTGTCGATCGCGGCGGCGCCGTTGGTGAGCGCCAGCTCCTTCGGGGACTGCACCGGAGGCCGGGTGGACGGCGTGCGACGGGACGAGCCCGTCCAGGCCGGCCGGGCCGGGCGCTTCACGATCGTGGCGAAGATCTCCGCGATCTGCTCCTTGTTCAGGGTCTCCTTCTCCAGGAGCTCCAGAACCAGGTTGTCGAGCACGTCGCGGTTCTCGACCAGGATCTCCCAGGCCTCGTTGTGCGCGTTCTCGATGAGCTTCTTGACCTCTTCGTCCACCAGCCCGGCGACCTCTTCCGAGTAGTCGCGCTGGTGGCCCATCTCACGGCCCAGGAACGGCTCCGCGTTGTCCGAGCCGAACTTGATGGCACCGAGCCGCTCGGTCATGCCGTACTGGGTCACCATGGCCCGGGCGGTGGCGGTGGCCTTCTCGATGTCGTTCGACGCACCGGTGGTCGGGTCGTGGAAGACCAGCTCCTCCGCCGCGCGCCCGCCCAGCATGTAGGCCAGCTGGTCGAGCATCTCGTTGCGGGTGGTGGAGTACTTGTCCTCGTCCGGCAGCACCATGGTGTAGCCGAGGGCCCGGCCGCGCGAGAGGATCGTGATCTTGTGCACCGGGTCGCTGTTGGGGCACGCCGCCGCCACCAGGGCGTGGCCGCCCTCGTGGTACGCGGTGATCTTCTTCTCCCTCTCGGACATGATCCGAGTGCGCTTCTGCGGACCGGCCACGACGCGGTCGATCGCCTCGTCCAGGATGCCGTTGTCGATCAGCTTCTTGTCCGAACGGGCCGTCAGCAGAGCGGCCTCGTTGAGGACGTTCGACAGGTCCGCGCCGGTGAAGCCGGGGGTGCGCTTGGCGACGGCCGAGAGGTCGACGTCGGGCGCGATCGGCTTGCCCTTCTGGTGCACCTTGAGGATGTCCAGCCGGCCCTGGAGGTCGGGGCGCTCGACCGCGATCTGGCGGTCGAAGCGGCCCGGGCGCAGCAGCGCCGGGTCCAGGATGTCGGGGCGGTTGGTGGCCGCGATCAGGATCACGCCACCCTTGACGTCGAAGCCGTCCATCTCGACCAGCAGCTGGTTGAGGGTCTGCTCGCGCTCGTCGTGACCGCCGCCCAGACCCGCACCGCGGTGCCGGCCGACGGCGTCGATCTCGTCGACGAAGACGATCGCCGGGGCGTTCGCCTTGGCCTGCTCGAAGAGGTCGCGGACGCGGCTGGCGCCGACACCCACGAACATCTCGACGAAGTCCGAGCCGGAGATCGAGTAGAACGGCACCCCGGCCTCGCCCGCGACGGCACGCGCCAGCAGGGTCTTGCCGGTACCGGGCGGGCCGTAGAGCAGCACACCCTTGGGGATCTTGGCGCCGACGGCCTGGAACTTGGCCGGCTCCTGGAGGAACTCCTTGATCTCGTGGAGCTCCTCGACCGCCTCGTCGGCGCCCGCGACGTCCGCGAAGGTCGTCTTCGGGGTGTCCTTGGTGAGCAGCTTGGCCTTGGACTTGCCGAACTGCATGACCCGGGAGCCGCCGCCCTGCATCTGATTCATCAGGAACAGGAAGACCAGGACGATGATGACGATCGGGAGCATCGACAGCAGCAGGCTGACGAAGGTGCTCTGCTTCTCGGGGCTGATGGTGTAGCCCTCGGCGAGCGTGCTCTGGTCGTTGTCGTTGATCTGGGCCTGGAGCTTGTCGGCGATCGCAACACCCTGGTCGCCGATGTACGAGGCCTGGAACTTGCTGCCGGACGGCGTCTTGCCGGTACCGGCGTTGGACAGCGTGGCGCCGTCCTTCAGCTGGATCTTGATCGTGTTCGAGTCACCAGTGGTGATCTGCGCCGACTTGACCTGCTTCGCGTCGATCGCCGCGACGACCTGACCGGTGTCCACCGTCTTGTAGCCGTTCGAATCCGAAACGACCTGCATCAAAACGATGACGGCGAGGACGGCCAGCACGATCCACATGATCGGCGCACGGAAGTATCGCTTGACGTCCATCCATGCGGGGCGTTGCCGCCCCGTCCCTCCTGCCACTCAGCGGCGCCGCGGGCTGGGTGCCGCCGGCGCATCCTGGTCGGTGCTCATGTGAAGAGCGGTTTTAATGGACCGTACCGCAGTCGCACCCGCCCATGGCGGGAGCGCAGCGACACGGCCGTCGTTCTTGGTCCCCCCGGTCCAACGGGCGGGAACCGGCTCCTGTTCCCACCCGTAGCCCGAACGGAGCCCTCAGCCCCCGTAGACGTGCGGGGCGAGCGTCCCGATGAAGGGCAGGTTACGCAGCTTCTCCGCGTAGTCCAGGCCGTAGCCGACCACGAACTCGTTCGGAATGTCGAAACCGACGTACTTCACGTCGATCTCGACCTTGGCCGCGTCCGGCTTGCGCAGCAGGGCACAGACCTCCAGCGAGGCCGGGCCGCGCGAGCTCAGGTTGCCCAGCAGCCAGGACAGGGTCAGACCGGAGTCGATGATGTCCTCGACGATCAGGACGTCCCGGCCGGCGATGTCGGTGTCCAGGTCCTTCAGGATGCGGACCACGCCGGAGGACTTGGTGCCCATGCCGTAGGAGGACACCGCCATCCAGTCCATGGTGACCTGCGAGTGCAGGGCCCGGGCGAGGTCGGCCATGACCATCACAGCCCCCTTGAGAACGCCGACGATCAGCAGATCCTTGCCTGCGTAGTCCCGGTCGATGCGCTCGGCCAGCTCCAGGAGCTTGGCGTCGATCTCGTCCTTGCTGATGAGCACCTTCGCGAGGTCAGCGCCCATGTCGTTCTGGTCCACCGGGGATACGTCCTCAAACGTTCGGGGTCTGTGTGGCCGGCGGCCGACTACCCCGGGACATGCCCGCCCGTCAGTCGCCCTGCCGCCGAAAGACCAGCGTGCCACACCTGCGGGTGGCCTCGACGCCCCCGGGTAGGTGCAGCGGCCCCTGGCCGCGCCATCCGGTGACCAGCAGGTCGATCGTCTCCAGGTGCCGCGCGAACAGGTCCCCGGCCGGGCAGCCCGCCCGCAGCGCGGCCCGGCGCAGCACCCGGCGGCGGACCGCGGGCGGGAGCTCGGCGAGTTTCACCGCGTCCAGGGCGCCCTCACCCGTCCGGAGGTCGCGTTCGGCCAGGGAGGCCCACTGGTCGAGGGCGTCCGCGTCGTCGCGGAACAGCCGGGCGGTGCGGGCCAGCGCCTCGACCACCCCGCCGCCCAGGTGCTTCTCCAGCACCGGCAGCACCTCGTGCCGGACCCGGGAGCGGGTGTAGGCGGGATCACAGTTGTGCGGGTCGTCCCAGACCGGGATCGCCTGGGCGGAGCAGGCCTGCCGGGTGGCCGCCCGGTCCAGCTCCAGCAGCGGGCGGCGGTAGCGGCCCTTCTGCGCCGGCATCCCGGCCAACGAGCGGGAGCCCGAACCGCGCGCCAGGCCCAGCAGCACCGTCTCGGCCTGGTCGTCCCGGGTGTGGCCGAGCAGCACCGCGAGCGCGCCGAGCCGCTCGGCGGCCGCGTCCAGGGCCGCGTAGCGGGCGTCCCGGGCGGCGGCCTCCGGGCCGCCGGACCGGCCGACGCGCACCGGGATCGCCTCGACCGGGTCCAGGCCGAGCGAGCGCAGCCGTTCGGCCACCTGGGCGGCCCGGTCGGCGGAGCCGGGCTGCAGGCCGTGGTCCACGGTGACGGCGCCGACCCGCAGGCCGATCTTGGGGGCTTCGAAGGCGGCGGCGATGGCCAACGCCATCGAGTCGGCGCCGCCGCTGACGGCGACCAGCACCAGCGGCGAGCCGGGGGCGGCCGGGGTCCGGGGCAGTCCGGACGGGTGCCGGGCGGCGTTGCCGATCAGGGTGGTGCCGACGGCGGCGCCCACCAGGGGCGCCCCGGCCGGACGCTGGCGGGGCTCACGCACGGGCGCGGTGAAGGTGGTACCGGCCTCGGCGGCGAGGTCGGTGAGCGTGCGGCGGACGGCCAGGCGTATCGCTGCGACTGCGGGGTGTGGACCCACGGCGGACGACTCCTCGACGGAGGGGACAGGACGGCGGCTCGCGCGGCGGGGCCGCGCAGCTTCATGAGCGCCCTGTTACCGGGCGCTCACAGATGGTGGCAGAAAGGAGCACCCCGCTACGCCACCCGCGCCACCGGTACGACCACCGTCCCACGTTCGGGTGAATGGAGAAACGTATCTTCACCCTCCGTCTGCCCGATTGGACCACTCGTACGAGCGGGTTTGACCACCACCGACCACCGCCCGGCGCTTGGGGTCCGAGCCCCGTCCGAGCCCCGTCCGTGCCCGCCTCAGCGGGCGACGCGGGCGACCCAGGCGGCCGGATCGTGGATCTCCTCCTTGGTCGGCAGCGTGTTCGGGGAGGTCCAGACCCGGTTGAAGCCCTCCATGCCGACCTGCTCCACCACCCCGCGCACGAACACCGCGCCGTCCTGGTACTGGCGCAGCTTCGCGTCCATCCCGAGCAGCCGGCGCAACAGCAGGTCGAGCCGGTTCGCCCCGCGGTCCCGGCGCTGCTGGAACTTCTCCCGGATCTCCGCCACGGTCGGCACCACCGCCGGGCCGACCCCGTCCATCACCACGTCCGCGTGGCCCTCCAGCAGCGACATCACCGCCGTCAGCCGGCCCAGGATCTCGCGCTGCGCCGGCGACTGGACGACCTCCATCAGCCCCGCCGACGGCATGCCGTCCCGGCCCCCGGCACCCGGCAGCCCGCCGCCGAGCGAACCCGCCGCGTCCCGCAGCCGCTCCAGCAGGGCGCCGGGGTCCACGTCGGTCTCCGCCAGGAAGGACTGCACCTCGGACTGGATGTGGTCGCGCAGCCACGGCACCGCGGTGAACTGCGTCCGGTGCGTCTCCTCGTGCAGGCAGACCCAGAGCCGGAAGTCGGACGGGTCGACGTCCAGCTCCCGCTCGACGTGCACGATGTTCGGCGCCACCAGCAGCAGCCGGCCCGGCCCCGGGCCCTCCGGCCCCAGCCGGGGCTTGTCGAACAGCGCCGCCGGGCTGTCCGGGGCCTCCAGCGAAGGCTCCGCCGGGGCGAAGGTCTCGTACTGGCCGAGCACCTTCCCGGACAGGAACGCCAGCAGCGCGCCCACCTCGATCCCGGTGGCCTTCTCCCCCACCGCGCCGAACACCCCGGCCGTCGGGCTGCTCGCCCGGCGCGCCTGGAGCTTCTCCACCAGCGGCTGGACCACCGTGCGGAAGCCGGCCACGTTCGCCCGCACCCAGCCCGGGCGGTCCACCACCAGCACCGGCGTCGCGGTGGCCGCCGTCAGACTGCTCGACCGCATCCCCGTGAACGCCCGGACGTGCTCCTCGGCCTCCAGCGCGTGCCGGCGCAGTTCGGCGACCACGGCCGCCGCCTCCGCCCGACTCACCTCCGGCCCCGGCCGCACCAACCTGGTCGCGGTTGCGACCGCGAGATTCCAGTCGACCATGCCAGCACCGCCACTCGCGCTCGTCATGCCCTCACCGTACGTGCTCCCACCCACCAGCGGCAGCCACCCGCCACGAACACCCTCACCCCGCCCCCGGCGGGGCGGGGGCCGCGGGCGGGCGGGGGCGGGTCAGTGGCAGCCGCAGGCGGCGAGGCGGGCGGCGATGCGGTCCATGGCGGCGCGCGCGGTGTCGGCGGGGGCGGTGGTGCGGGTCATGACGGCGAAGGCGAGGAGGCGGCCGTCGGCGTCGACGACGGTGCCGGCGAGGGTGTTGACGCCGCTGAGGGTCCCGGTCTTGGCACGGATCAGGCCGGCCGCGTCGGCGGCGCCCGAGCCGGTGCCGTAGCGCTTGCCGAGAGTGCCGGTGAAGCCGGCGATGGGCAGGCCGGTGAGGACCGGGCGCAGGGTCGGGTGCTGGTCGGAGGCGGCCAGGGCGAGGAGTCGAACGAGGACGGCCGGCGGGACGGCGTTGCCCGGGTGCAGTCCGCTGCCGTCGTTCAGGGACACGCCCGCCATCGGCACGCCGAGCTTGGCGAGTTCCCGGGTGACGGCGGTGGCGGCGCCCTCGAAGCTGGCCGGTTGGCCTGCGGCGAGGGCCGCCTGACGGGCCATCGCCTCGCCGATCTGGTTGTCGGAGGTGGTGAGCATGCGCTCGACCAGCCGGGCGACGGTCGGCGAGTCCACCCGGCCGAGGACGGGGGCGGCGGAAGCGGCCGGGGCGGCGGCGGGCCTGGCCGCGCCGTCGACGGTGACGCCCTGGGCCTTGAGCAGAGCGGCGAAGATCTCGGCGGCCTTCCCGGCCGGGTCGGCGACCCGGGCCGGCGCATCGTCACGGCTCTTGGGGTCCACCTTGGCCTCGTCGACCATCAACGGGACGACCAGGGCGATGTTCTGCCCGTCGTGGTTCTTGTGCTGCGGGTTGCCCGCGTACATCGACAGGTCGTAGTCGAGCTTGACGGTGGTGGTGCCGGCGGCCTTGAGGGCGGCGGCGGTCTGCCGGGCCAGGGCGTCGAGCGAGGCGGGGGCGGTGTCGGCGTCGGCCGCCCGGCCGCCGATCTGGACCTGGTCGGCGGGCAGCGCGGTGAGCGTCGGGTCGCCGCCGCCGACCAGGGTGATCGTGCCGGGGTCCGCGCCCCGGACCACCCGGGTGGTCAGCCGAGTGTCGCCGGGGATCAGCGACAGGGCCGCGATCGCGGTGGCCAGCTTGGTGGTGGAGGCGGGGGTGGCCGGGGTGTTCTCGCCGGAGCCGTACAGGAGTTGGCCGTCGGCGGCGTCCGCGACGGCGAAGGTGACGGTGCCGAGGCTCTTGTCGGCGACGGCGGCGGCGAGCGCCTGCTGGAGGCCCTGGGCGGTGGGTGCGGCGGCGGGGCCGCCGGCCTCGACGGTGGCCAGGACGGCGCCGGGGGCGGGGGCCGGGCGGGCGCCGCCGCCCGGGGCGGGGGCCGAGCCGGTGGGGCCCGTGGAGCCGGTGCCGGTGGGCGTGGAGCCGCCGGCGGTGCCGGGGGCGGTGGGCTGTTCGCCCGGGCGGGTGGCCGGGGTGTCGCCCGGCCTGGGCTTGCCGTCGCCCCTCCCCCGGCCGCCCTTCCCGCCGTCGCGGCCGTCCCGGCCGTCGCCCCGGCCGTCGCCCTCGCCGTGCTCGGTGCTGTGGCCGCCGGGGCCCGGGGAGGGCTGCGCGTACGCTCCGCCCGAGGTCAGGACCGTTCCGGCGACCAGCAGGGCCGCTCCGAACAGTCCCGCGGCCGTCCCCCTGCGGCGGCGCGCCGCCCCGACCCCTGTTCCCACCGACCGGCCCCTTTCCTGAGCACTCACTCCCGTAGGAGACACTTGGATTCTGTCAGTCCCTACCTTGGAGGAACCGTTGGAATTCGACGTCCTTATCGAAATCCCGAAGGGCTCTCGTAACAAGTACGAGGTCGACCACGAGAGCGGCCGGCTGCGGCTCGACCGGATGCTCTTCACCTCGACCCGCTACCCGGCCGACTACGGCTACGTGGAGGGCACGCTCGGCGAGGACGGCGACCCGCTGGACGCGCTGGTGATCCTGGACGAGCCGACCTTCCCGGGTTGCCTCATCAAGTGCCGTGCCATCGGCATGTTCCAGATGACCGACGAGGCCGGCGGCGACGACAAGCTGCTGTGCGTTCCGGCCACCGACCCGCGCTGGGAGCACCTGCGGGACATCCACCACGTGTCGGAGTTCGACCGCCTGGAGATCCAGCACTTCTTCGAGGTCTACAAGGACCTGGAGCCCGGCAAGTCCGTCGAGGGCGCCAACTGGGTCGGCCGCGCCGAGGCCGAGGCCGAGGTCACCGCTTCGATCAAGCGTCTGGCGGAGCAGGGCGGTCACTGAGCCGTCGTTCCGATCTCGTTCGATCAGATAGTTCTGAGCAGTTCGAGGTAGGTCGGGGCAGCCGGAGGCCGGGGTTCGCGGATTCGTCCGCGGGCCCCGGCCTTCGCCGTGTCCGGGGCCGGGCGCGGCCGTCTTGCCGACAGCCTGTCGGCAAGACGGCTTGTTAGGTTAGGCTAACCAAAACAGTCGGGGCCGAATCCGATCCTGGAGGCCGCATGCCCACGCCCGAGCCCGTCCCGTTCTCCACCGCGCTCCGCACCGCCAGCAGCGAGGAGCACGAGGCTGCGGAGCAGTCCTCGTTCATGAGCCACCTGCTGGGCGGACGGCTCGGGGTCGAGGCCTACGCCGACCTCACCGGCCAGCTCTGGTACGTCTACCGGGCCCTGGAGAACCGCGCCGGACACCTGGCCGAGCACCCGCTCGCCGGGCCCTTCATCGACCGGGCGCTGCTGCGCACCGCCGCCATCGAGCGCGACCTGGCGCACCTGCGCGGGCCGGACTGGCGGGACGGCCTGGCGCCGCTGCCCGCCACCGCCGCGTACGTCGCGCGGGTGGAGGAACTGGCCGAGACGTGGCCGGCCGGGTACATCGCGCACCACTACACCCGCTACCTGGGCGACCTGTCCGGCGGTCAGATCATCCGCGGCATCGCCGAGAAGACCTGGGGCTTCGAGCGCAAGGGCGACGGCGTGCGGTTCTACGTCTTCGAGGAGGTCGACAATCCGGCCGCCTTCAAGCGCGAGTACCGAGCCCGGCTGGACGCCGCCGGGCTGGCGATGGACGAGGTGGAGCGGCGCCGGGTGGTCGAGGAGTGCAAGCGGGCCTTCGTGCTCAACGGCGCGGTCTTCCGGGACCTGGACGCGCGCTACCCCCTGAGCGCCTGAACGTTTCTCCCGAGGCGCACCCGCCCGGGTGCGCCAACGGGTCGGCCCCGGCGAGCGGTTGCTCGCCGGGGCCGCCGCGCGTCCCGGGGGTGCGTCAGGAGCGCGCGCCGCGCCGGTTGCGCACCAGCACGGTGGCGCTGCCGCCGACCAGCAGCAGACCGGCCGCGGTGGCCAGCAGCGGGACCACCGGGGTCTCCGAACCGGTGGCGGCCAGCACGCCGCCCGCACCGCCCGCGCTGCCCGCACCGGTCAGGCCGCCGCCGGTGGTCAGCGAGGCGCCGCCGACCGTTCCGGTGCCCGAACCCTGGCCTCCGGCAGGCTGGTTGGCGCCACCGGCACCGGCACCGGCACCGGACCCGGCGGTCGGCGGGGTGGCCGGCAGCTTGGCGTCCTTGTCGAACGCCAGGGTGGCGCTGACCGGGTCCAGGGCCGTGCCCGCCGGGTAGTTGGAGAACACCGGGACACCCTCGGCGGTGAGCGTGGCCGGGACGCCGGAGAGCGTCACCACGCCGTTGACCGGCTTCAGGGCGGAGGCGGGCACATCCAGCTTGGCGATCCGCGCGCCGCTCAGCGACGTCGCCTTGCCGTCGGGGGACTTGCCGTTCACGTCGGCGGTCAGGAAGGCGCCGCCCTGGTCGATCGCCAGGCCCAGCTTGGAGAGCGTGGTGTCGAGCGCCCAGCCGTCCTTGCCGGGGTGGCCGAGGAAGCGGACCGAGCCGTCGAAGGCGGCGGTCAGCGAGTGGTCGGCGGTGTTGTAGCCGCCGGTGGCGCCGCCGAAGCGGTAGTCGGCCGCGCCGCCGCCGAACTCGACCTTGCCGCTCGCCATCGGGGTGGCCAGGTACGCGCGGAAGCTCTCCTTGACCGTCCAGTCGAGGGTGCCGTTCAGCACGGGCAGCCGGCCGGGGGCGCCGGTGGGCGCCGGGGTCCCGGTCGCGGACGGGGTGGCGCTCGTGGACGGCGAGGCGGTGGCGCTCGGCGACTGCGTCGCGGACGGCGTCGAGGTGGCCGACGGCGTGGCGGAGGGCGTGGCCGTCGGCGTGCCGGTGGCGGACGGCGAGGCGGTCGGCGTGCCCGTGGCGGACGGCGTCGACGTCGGGGTCGGGGTCGTCGGCGAAGCGGTGGCGGTCGCCGTGGCGGTCGGCGACGGCGTCGCCGGGCTCTGCTTCAGCAGCAGCGACAGCGGGTCCATGTCCGTCCCGGCCGTGTAGAAGCCCGCGAAGGCCTTGGCGCCCTGCTCGGTCAGCTTCGCCGCCGTCGGCACCCCGGTGGTGGTGTCCCGCCCGACGGTGAACGTCACCAGCGGCACGTCGTCCCGTCGGGTGACCTCGGTGGCGCCCATCGACTCCTTGGAGGCGGTGTCGGCGGTGAGCGTGCCGGTCGTCCCGGCGGTGGTGACCTTGAGGTCGCTGAGGGCGACGTCCAGCGCGCCGTGGTGGGCGGTGAAGCGGACCCCGCCGGTGAAGGAGGAGCTCAGCGCGTGGGTGGCGAGGTCGTACGTGGCGTTCGCCAGGCCGAAGTGGAAGGTGCCGTCGGCGTTGGTGGTGGCGCCGCCGGTCAGTTCGATGGCGCCGCCCTGGGAGGCCGGGCCGCTGACGTAGCTGCGGAAGCTGGCCTTCACGCCCCAGTCCAGCGAGCCGGTGTCGTACGTGACGCTGCCGGGACCACCCGCGCCGAAGGCCAGTGCGGGGGCGCCGAGGGCGGTCAGGCCGAGGCCGGCGGTGGCGGCCGCGAGGGCGGCCAGCCGGGTGCGGTTGCGGGACATGGTGGGTACTCCGTTCGGATGGGGCGGGGGGAGGGAGCGGGGGGACGCTCCGGGGTGTCAGGCCGCGTCGCCGGGGCCCGGTGCGGCACCGGGGCCGCCGTCGGCGCCCGCGCCCGACGCGGCGGCCGCGCGGCGGCGCCGGACGAGCAGGCCGCCGGTCACGGCGAGCGCGGCCACCAGCACGGCGCCGCCGGCCACGGCCGCCACCGGGAAGCCGCCCGGGGAGGAGGCGGCGGCGACGGGCGCGGCGGAGGGGCCGGTGGCGGGGGTCGCGGTGGCGCTCGGCGCGGTGGCCGGGGCGCTGCCGAGGTCGGGCAGCGGGGGCAGCGCGGCGGCCGGGTCGAGCGCGACGGCGAAGCTCAGCGGGTCCATCTCGGTGCCGGCCGGGTAGAGGCCGCCGAAGGCCTTGGCGCCGCCCTCGGTGAGCTTCAGCGGCACCTCGACGGCCTTCAGCAGGCCGCCCTCGGGCTTGAGGCCGGCCGGGTCGAAGGCGGCCAGCTCGACGCCGGTGAGCTGCTGGGTGGCGCCGTCCGGGGTCCGGCCGGAGACGTCCGCGACCAGTCGGCCCTGGCCTCCGGCCACGGTGACGCCCGGGTTGGCGAGGGTGAGGTCCAGGCCGTAGGTGTCGCCGCTGCGCAGGCCGGTGAAGCGCACGGTGCCGGTGAAGGCAGCGGTGAGGTCGCCGTTGGCGGGGTCGTAGCCGCCCTTGGCCGGGGTCCAGCGGAAGTAGGCGCCGCCGTCCGCCGCGCCGGCGCCGAGTTCCCAGCGGCCCTGGGCGATCGCGCCGGTGACGTAGTCGCGGAAGGTGCGGCGCACGCCCCAGTCGAGGGCGCCGTTCGCGAACTCGGTCCGGGCGGGGGCCTGGGCGACGGGCGGGGCGGTCGGGGTCTCGGCGGTCGCCGACGGCGTCGGCACGGCGGCCGCCGAGGGGGTGGCCGCGGCGGTCGGCGACGGGGTCGACGAAGTCGGCTGCGCGGCGGGCAGGTTGACCGAGAGGGTGAGCGGGTCCAGGGCCGTCCCGGCGGGGTAGAAGTTGCCGAAGGCCTTGGCCCCGGCGTCGGTGAGGGTGCCCGGCACGTTGCTGAGCGTCAGGGTGCCGGCCGCGCCGCGCAGGTCGACGCCGGCCAGTGAGAGCTCGGCCAGTTTGGCCTGGCTCGCGCTGCTGACCTGCCCGGTGTCCTTGGACTTGCTGCTGACGTCGGCGTACAGCCCGGCCGCGCCGCCCTGGACGGCCCGGACGGTGAGCCGGCCGAGGCTCAGGTCGAGCGCGTTGGCGCCGTTCTCCTGGTGCCCGGTGAACCGGACCCCGCCGGAGAAGGCGGCGGTCAGCGCACCGGTCGCCGGGTCGTAGCCGCCGGTCGCGGAGTGGAACCGGAAGGTGCTGCCGCCGACCGTGGCCGCGCCGCCGTTGAGCGTCCAACTCCCCTTGGCGATGGGCCCGGTGATGTATGTCAGGAAGGACTGCTTGATGCCCCAGTCCAGCCGTCCGCCGGCGACCTTGCCCTCCGCCGCGTGCGCCGGGCCGGGCGACAGGCCCACCGCCAGCAGGGCGGCGAGGGCGGCCACCAGGGTGGCGGCCAGACGGCGGAGCCGGCTGGACAGGGGCACGGCGGATCACTCCTCGGCGGGGTGCGGTCAGTGGCGGTGAAGGACGCGGCAAGGGAGGGGTCGGGCGTGGCGCTGACCCCCTTGCGGAACTCAGGTAAGGCTAACCTAATATATGAGTCAAGAGTCCCGCCGCGACCCCTCCACCAGGACCGGAGCGGCGACAACTCCCAGTGAAGGGAAGCACGTTGAGCAGCAGTACGATCCGAACCGGGGCGGCCCGCGGGCCCGCCCTCCTGCTGCTCGCCCTCGGCCTGCTGCTCGCCCTCACCGCCTGCGGCCCGTCCGGCACCGCCGGCGGAGCAGCCGCGGCGAGCTCCTCCCGGGCCCCCGACGCGGTCGAACCGCTGCCCGTCGAGCCCGTCCCGCAGCTCCCGGCCACCACCGCCTCCGTCGACGGCCGCCAGGTCACCGTCACCAGCGCCGAGCGGATCATCCCGCTCAACGGCAGCCTCTCCGAGCTGGTGTTCAGCCTCGGCCTCGGCCCCAAGGTGGTCGCCCGGGACGTCTCCACCACCTTCCAGCAGGCCGCCGCCCTGCCGGTGATCACCCAGGCCCACGACGTGTCCGCCGAGGGCGTGCTGTCGCTGCACCCCACCGTCGTCCTCGCCGACCGCTCCACCGGCCCGGCCGAGGCCATCGCGCAGATCCGCGCGGCCGGCGTCCCGCTGCTCGTCCTGGACGACGCCAAGCGGCTCGCCGACGTCGGCCCGCGCATCGACACCGTCGCCGCCGCCCTCGGAGTCCCGGACGCCGGACGGCAATTGAAGGAACGCACCGAACAGCGGATCGACGAGGCCAGGGCCGCCGCCCCGGCCGCCGCCCGCCACCCCAAGGTCGCCTTCCTCTACCTGCGCGGCAGCGCCTCCGTCTACCTGCTCGGCGGGCCCGCCTCCGGCGCCGGCTCGCTGATCGAGGCGGTCGGCGGCCAGGACGCCGGCACCGCCGCCGGCCTCACCGGCGACTTCACCCCGCTCACCAGCGAGGCCCTGGTCAAGGCCGCGCCCGACGCCATCCTCGTGATGAGCAAGGGCCTGGACTCGGTCGGCGGCGTCGACGGCCTGCTCAAGCTGCCCGGCGTCGCCCAGACCCCGGCCGGCCTCGACCGCCGGATCGTCTCGATCGAGGACGGCCAACTGCTCAGCTACGGCCCGCGCACCCCCCAGGTGCTCCGCGAGATCGCCGCCCAGCTCTACCCGGCGGACGCCAAGTGACCACCGCCGTACGGGCGAAGACCGCGCCCGCCGTCAGCAGGACCACCCTGATCACCGCCGGGCTCGCCGCCGCCCTGGTGCTCTGCGCCCTGCTCGCCGCCGGCATCGGCGCCTACCGCATCCCGCTCGGCGACATCCTGGCCTCCGCCGCCCACCGGCTCGGCCTCGGCGGGCACGCCCTGGACCGGGTGCCCGAGTCGGTGCTGTGGAACGTCCGGCTCCCCCGGGTGGTGCTCGCCCTGCTCGTCGGCGGCTCGCTCGGCTGCGCCGGGGCGCTGATGCAGGGCGTGTTCGGCAACCCGCTGGCCGAGCCCGCCGTGATCGGCGTCTCCTCGGGCGGCGCGGTCGGCGCGGTGGCCTGCATCGTGCTCGGCCTGGACGCCCTCGGCAGCTGGACGATCACCGCCTTCGCCTTCGCCAGCGGCCTGCTGACCGTCTTCGCGGTGTACCTGATGGCCCGCTCCGGCGGCCGCACCGAGGTGGTCACGCTGATCCTCACCGGGGTCGCCGTGAACGCCTTCTGCGGCGCGCTGATCGGGATCTTCCTGTTCACCGCCGACTCCGCCGCGATCAGCCAGGTCACCTTCTGGCAACTCGGCTCGCTCTCCCAGGCCACCTGGGGCAAGGTGCTCGCCGTCCTGCCGTTCGCCGCCGTCGGCCTGGCCGTCGCCCCGCTGTACGCCCGCAAGCTGGACCTGCTGGCCCTCGGCGAACGCCCGGCCCGCCACCTCGGGGTGGACGTCGAGCGGATGCGGCTGGTGCTGATCACCGTCGTCGCGCTGCTCACCGCCGCGGCCGTCGCGGTCAGCGGCATCATCGGCTTCGTCGGGCTGGTCGTCCCGCACCTGCTGCGGATGCTGGCCGGGCCCGGCCACCGCTTCCTGCTGCCCGCCTCGGCCCTCGGCGGCGCGCTGGTCCTGGTGGCCGCCGACCTCGCCGCCCGCACCGTCGCCGAGCCGGCCGAGCTGCCGCTCGGGGTGCTCACCGCACTGATCGGCAGTCCGTTCTTCTTCTGGCTGCTGCGCCGGACCAGGAGTCGGCAGGGAGGCTGGGCATGAGATTGCGAACCCCCCGGCAGGTGCCCGAACGGCCCCTGCCCGGAACCGAGTTGCTGACCGCCGAGACCGTCCGGCTGACCATCGGCGGGCGCGCCCTGCTGGACGGCGCGTCGGTGCGGGTCGCCGCCGGAGAGGTGGTCGCGTTGCTCGGGCCGAACGGCGCCGGCAAGTCCACCCTGCTGTCCGTCCTGGCCGGCGACGTCCGGCCGGACGGCGGCGAGGTCCGGCTGCGCGGCCGCCCGCTGGCCGGCTACGGCGCCGCCGAGCTCGCCCTGCACCGCGCGCTGCTGCCGCAGTCCGCCGCGCTGTCCTTCCCGTTCCCCGCCGACGAGGTGGTCCGGATGGGCCGCGCCCCCTGGACCGGCACGGCGTCCGCCGCCGAGGACGAGGCCGTGGTCGCCGAGGCGATGGCCGCCACCGAGTCCGCCGCCTTCGCCGGGCGCCCGTTCACCGCGCTGTCCGGCGGCGAGCGGGCCCGGGTGGCACTGGCCCGGGTGCTGGCCCAGCGCGCGTCGCTGCTGCTCCTGGACGAGCCGACCGCCGCCCTGGACCTGCGCCACCAGGAGCTGGTGCTGCGGGTCGCCAGGGAGCGCGCCGCCGCCGGGGACGGCGTGGTCGTGGTGCTGCACGACCTGTCCCTGGCGGCGGCCTACGCGGACCGGGTGGTACTGCTGAACGCCGGGGCGACGGTCGCGGACGGGCCGGTCGCCGAGGTGCTGCGCGCCCCGCTGCTCAGCGAGGTGTACGGCCACCCGGTCGAGGTGCTGGCGCACCCGCGCACCGGGGTGCCGCTGGTGCTGCCCGAACGCTGACCGGGCGCGGGGCCGGCGCGGCGGGGCTGCGGACGGGCCTGGGCGGGCCGCGGAAGCGGGCTCAGTCCTCCAGCCGGAAGCCGAGCTTCAGCCCGACCTGGTAGTGCTTCACCCCGCCGTCCTCCAGGTGGCCCCGGACCTGCGTCACCTCGAACCAGTCGAGGTTGCGCAGCGTCCGGGAGGCCCGCTCCACCCCGTTGCGGATCGCGGCGTCGACGCTCTCGGTCGAGGATCCGACGATCTCGGTCACCCGGTACACGTGGTCAGTCATGGCGGACTCCCTCAGCTGTGCGACGGCCCCCGGTCCACCGTGCACCGCCACCGCTCCGCCCGCACGCCGACGGCCGCCTCCGGCCTCCCCGCATCCCCTGGAAGGCCGCCGGCAGGCCCCTGGCAGGCCCCGGGGAGGCCGCCGGCGCACCCCGGGGCGGCCGAGGGAGGCCGCGGAGGCCGCTAGAAGGCCGCCCGCACCTGCCCGACCGGGGCACCGCCGCCCAGCAGCGGGGCCGCCCCGATCCGCTCGACGGTCTCGTCCGCGCCGGTCACCCCGAGCCGGCGCAGCGCGGCCGCCAGCACCGGGCCGCGGGCCCGCTCGCCGCCGTCGTCGATCTTGAAGGCGAGCGCCCGCCCGTCCGGCAGCGCCACCACCTGGACGGCCTCGGCGCCCATCTTGGACAGCGCGCCGGGGACGGCCCGCATCAGCCAGGTGTCGGCCCGGCGGGTGCCGGCCACGTACTCGGGGTGGGCGCGCATCGCGTCGGCCACCCGGCGGGGCGCCGTGCCCTCGGCGGCCAGCACCAGGCCGCGGTAGCCGCGTGCCAGGCCGGTCAGCGTGACGGCCAGCAGCGGCGCGCCGCAGCCGTCCACCCCGGCGTGCGTGGCGGTCTCGCCGGTGCCCTCCTCCAGGGCCTCGCGGGCCAGCCGCTGGATCGGGTGCCCGGGGTCGAGGTAGCTCGCGGTGTCCCAGCCGTTGGCGACGCAGGCGGCCAGCCAGCCGGCGTGCTTGCCGGAGCAGTCCATCAGGACGGGGGCGCGGCGGCCGCCGGAACCGAGCAGCAGTTCCGCCTCGGTCTCGTCGAGCGGGAGGTCGGCCGGGGTGCGCAGGGCGGACTCGTCGAGCCCCGCGGAGCTCAGGATGGTCCGGACACCGTCGAGGTGAAACGATTCCGCGGAGTGGCTGGAGGCGGCCAGCGCCAGCAGTTCGCCCTCGATCGCCAGCCCGGCCCGCAGCGTGGCCACCGCCTGGAACGGCTTGGCGGTCGACCGGGGGAAGACCGGCGCGTCGGGGTCGCCGAGCGCGAACTCCACCGAGCCGTCGGCGGCGAGCAGCACCAGGGAGCCGTGGTGGCGGCCCTCGGTGAAGCCCGAGCGTATGACCTCGGCGAGGACGACGGGCGGGGTGGCGGACTGGGACATGGCGGGAGCCTTCCGGGGTGAGGGTGGACCGGGGGGCGAGCCGGGCCCCGCCCGCCCGTGGTACCTCACCCGGTCAGAGCGGCCCCCCTGCGAGCAGGTCCTCGACCCGTGCTTCCCCATCACGGTACCTGCGGGTGATCTCCGCGCTGCAACCGTCGGCCGTCCGCAGCAGCCGCTGCCGCCGCCCGGACACCTCGCGCTCGTGCGCGCGCAGCCGCTCCAGCGCGGCCAGCAGCTCCTCCGCCGGGTGCGCGGCCAGGTCGGCGAGCTGGACGTCCCCCATCAGTTCGGCCGCCTCCAGCTGGGACTCGTGGCCGCGCGGCGGCCCGAGCGTGACGTGCCGGGCCGAGCGCCGCACGGTGGAGGGCGCGTCGGTCAGGATGGCCGGGAGGCGGTCCAGCAGGTCGCCGGGGGGCCCGTCGGCGCCGCCCGCCCCCGCCGGCCCGGCCGCCCGGACCGGACCGCCGGGCCGGCGGTCGAGTTCGGCGCGCAGGATGTCCATCCGCCCGTGCAGCAGCCGCCGCAGGTAGGAGAGGTCGGCCTCCTGCTCCAGGGTCTCCCGGCGCAGGATCCGCAGCTGGTCCAGGCCCAGCCGCTCCAGATCGGGCTCTATCGCCGTGCCCAGGGCCCCGGCGCCCCCGGCGACCTCCGCCACGTGCCCGGACCGGTCCCACGCCGCGCTGCTCGCGTCCATCAACCAACCCACCTGCCGTCGTCCGATCCCGCCCGCTCGCGGCACTGCGTCCCTGCCGCCGGTCCGGCCCGTCCCCCGACGGGCTCACGCGTCCCGTCCGTTGGCACGCCCGGCCGCCCCCGAAGGTTCCGGTTCCCGGCCGGAACCACCCACCGGGGCGATGCCGCCAGAACGCCTGACCTACGGGCTCGACCGCCCGGCCGAGCCCGGCCCGGTGCGGCGGACCATATGGCGCGCCGGGCCCTCCGTACGGTCCACCAGCGTGCCACCCCGCCCGGCGCGGGCGCACCGCCCGTGCACCCGAACGGCCCCCTGGCGAACGGGGGTGGCTGATATGACCGGACCTTTCCGCAGGAAGAGCGGCGCCCGACCCCGCGCAGGCGCGCACCACCCAGCGTGCACCACCTGTACACGCGCCCCTCCCGCACGCCCCGGATGCCCGTCGGGCACGGCGCCGGGTGCCCGTCGGGCACGCCCCGGGCCTCCGGCACAATGGCGGCATGCGAGCAGTGGTGCAGCGAGTGACCGAGGCCAGAGTGACCGTGGCCGGAGAGACCGTCGGCGCGATCGAGGGGCCCGGACTCTGCGTCCTGGTCGGCGTCACCCACGAGGACACCCCGGCCAAGGCCGCCCAGCTGGCCCGCAAGCTGTGGACGCTGCGGCTGCTGCCCGCCGACGACGAGGGCGTCGAGCAGTCCTGCTCCGACCTCGGGGCCCCGCTGCTGGTGATCAGCCAGTTCACCCTCTACGGCGACGCCCGCAAGGGCCGCCGCCCGACCTGGAACGCCGCCGCCCCCGGCCCGGTCGCCGAGCCCCTGGTGGACGAGGTGGTCGCCCGACTGCGCGCGCTCGGCGCCAAGGTGGAGACGGGCCGGTTCGGCGCCGACATGCAGGTGGCGCTGGTGAACGACGGCCCGTTCACCGTCCTCGTGGAGGTCTGACCGCAGCCGGGCGCACGGGCTACTGCGGGACGATCACGTCCTGGGTGCCCGGCACCGTCCCGGCCAGCAGCACCGCGTCCACCGGGACGTTCCGCTTGACGATCGCCAGCGCGATCGGCCCCAGCTCGTGGTGGCGGGCCGAGGAGGTGACGAAGCCGAGCGGGCGCCCGTCCGGCTCCGCGGCCAGCCGCACCTGCGTCCCGTGCGGGGGCAACGTCTCCTCGGTGCCGTCCAGGTGCAGGAAGACCAGGCGGCGCGGCGGCCGGCCCAGGTTGTGCACCCGGGCGACGGTCTCCTGTCCGCGGTAGCAGCCCTTCTGCAGGTGGACGGCGGTGCGCAGCCAGTCCACCTCGTGCGGGATGGTCCGGTGGTCGGTCTCGAAGCCCAGCCGCGGCCGGTGGCCCTCGATCCGCAGCGCCTCGTACGCCCAGACCCCCGCCGCCGGGCCGTACCCGGCGGTCAGCTTCGCCAGCTCGGCGCGCGGCACGAACAGGTCGCGCCCGTACGGGAGTTCGCGCACCGCCGCGGCGCCCTCGACGGAGGCGGTGGAGCCCGCCGGCAGGTGCACCACGGCGTACTCGGCGGTCGCGTCGGCGACCTCCACCCGGTAGAAGAACTTCATGCTCTCCAGGTAGCCCAGCAGCGCCTCCTGGGTGCCCGGCTCGACGTGCGCCCAGGTGGTGGTGCCGTCGTCGACCAGGTAGAGCGCGTGCTCGACGTGCCCGTTCGGGGAGAGCACCAGCGCCTCGGTGGCCTCCTGCGGCGCCAGCGCGCTGACGTGCTGGGTGAGCAGCAGGTGCAGCCAGGCCAGGCGGTCCTGGCCGGTGACGGTGAGCACGCCGCGGTGCGAGAGGTCCACGAAGCCCGTGCCCCGCGCGAGGTTGCGTTGCTCGCGGAAGATGTCGCCGTAGTGGGCGGCGACGCCCTCGTCGGCGCCTTCGGCGGGGACGGCTCCGGGCAGGCTCAGCAGCGGGCTCTTCATACCGGCCAGCTTACGACCGGCCGTCCGCGAGCTTGGCGGTGCAGTCGGCGCAGCGGCCGAAGATGGCGAAGTGCTTGAGGTCGGTGTCGAAGCCGTGCTGTTCGCGCAGGCTGCGGATCAGCGGCTCGGCGATCTCGGTGCCGGTCTCGGAGACCTTGTCGCAGTCCCGGCAGACCAGGTGCAGGTGGTGGTGGCGGCCGGCCAGGTGGTAGGTCGGGGCGCCGTGGCCGAGGTGGGCGTGCGAGACCAGGCCGAGTTCCTCCAGCAGCTCCAGGGTCCGGTAGACGGTGGAGATGTTGACGCCGCTGGCGGTCTGCCGGACGTGGCAGAGGATCTCGTCGGGGGTGGCGTGGTCGAGGCGGTCGACGGCTTCGAGTACGAGCTGCCGCTGCGGGGTCAGCCGGTAGCCGCGTTCGCGCAGGTCGGCCTTCCAGTCGCCGGAGAGCTGCCAGTCGGTGGTGCCGGTGTCCGCCACGGTGCTGTCCCTGCCAAGGTCGGGGGTCCTGAGGCAAGTGTAGGGACCGGCCGGCGGCCGGTCCCTACCTCACGCGAAAGCCGTACCGCTCAGCGGAGCGCCGGGCTCACTTGAAGAACGCGATGCCGTCGTCCGGCAGGTCGTTGATGTCCTTGATCAGCTGGGCCGGGCTGAGCACCTTCTTCAGCTGGGCCGACATGTACGGGCGCAGCGGCACGTTCGGGGCAGCCTTCTCGCCGACCCAGAGCAGCTCCTCGTTGACGAAGCCGTACAGCCGCTTGCCGCCCGAGTACTCCGGCGAGCCCTCGATCCGGGCGACCGCGTCCGTGGAGACGTCGATCTGCGGCTTGCCGTCGGCCAGCTCGCCGTACCAGATCTCCACGGTGCCGTCGTCGCGGACGGACGAGATCTCGATCCCGCGGACGCCGCTGGTGCCGTCGTGGTTGCTGGTGATGCGCCAGAACGCGTGCTCGTTCTCCAGCGGGCGGACCTTCTCGCCCTCGTTGTCCAGCACCCAGGTGCGGGAGCGGAACTCCAGGAAGGGCCGGCCGTCGTGCCGGATCACGATCTCCTGGCCGAAGTTGCACTTCTCGGTGCCAGGGCCCTCTTCATCTGGCAACGGGGCATAGACGCCCGCGCCCTCCCAGGTGCCGAGGAGGAAGGCGAGCGGGACGACGTCCTTGTGGAGGTCAGAGGGGATCTCGATCATGTTCCTGGTCGCTGTCGTCGTCGGTGTGGGCTGCCTCAACCGTACGGCAGGATCAGCGCTGGCCCTGGTAGAGCTTCATCACCGAGAAGATGGCGAACCAGGTGATCAGCACGGCTATGAGGGCCAGCAGACCGTCGAAGAAGATTTCCAGACCGGACACGGGTGGCTCCCAGGCGGCGACAGTGTGGTGGATTTTGCTGCCGCTCACTCTATCCGCCGGTCATCGACCGGTCGCGGTGAGCCCCACCACGTCATCGTTCGCGCCGATTCTCCTCCGCCGTCCAAGGTTTCCCCAAGGGATCCCGGGATGACGGCGAGCGGGGGCCGCGAGCCCTCTAAGGTGGCGCCATGTCGAAGAAACTCGTCATCAAGGTCACCGCCGGGGCCGATGCGCCGGAGCGGTGTTCGCAGGCGTTCACCGTCGCGGCGGTGGCCGTCGCCAGCGGGATCGAGGTCTCGCTCTGGCTGACCGGGGAGTCCTCCTGGTTCGCCCTGCCGGGGCGGGCGGCGGAGTTCGAACTGCCGCACGCGGCACCGCTTCCGGACCTGCTGGAGGCGATCCTCGCGAGCGGCTCGGTGACGCTGTGCACCCAGTGTGCGGCCCGCCGGGGGATCGTGCAGCAGGACACCGTCGAGGGCGTCCGGATCGCGGGCGCGCAGGTCTTCGTCAGCGAGATCATGGCGGACAACGTCCAGGCACTCGTCTACTGACGGCTACGGGTGCTCCTCGTGGTCGGGGCGGTCCCGGTCGTGGCCGGGCTCGTCCCACTTCGGATCGTCCCAGCGCGGGTCGTTCCACCAGTCGTCGTCCGGGTCCCGCTTGTTGGCGAACACGGCGGCGGCCGGCGGGATCACCATCGCGACCACGCACATGCCGATGGCGGCGGGCACGGAGAAGAACCTCACCACGCCCCAGGCCAGCACGAACAGGCCCAGGCAGACGCCCATCAGGGCGAAGTAGTAATGCCGCCGCCGCCTTGTCTGCACGTCTCCACGGTACGACCGAGGGCCCTGCCGCGGCAGGGCCCTCGGTGTACTCCGCCCGTGGATCAGGCGGATCGGGTAGTTCGGGTGGCTCAGGTGGAACGGGCGGATCGGGTACCGATCAGACCGCGATCGCGACCTCGACGGCGGTGCCCTGGGAGGCCACCACCTGACGGTCCACGGTCTGGCCCGGCACCAGCGCGCGCAGGGTCCACTTGCCCGGGCGGGCGAAGAACCGGAACTGGCCGGTCGCCGAGGTGGGCACCTCGGCCGTGAACTCGCCCCCCTCGTCGAGCAGCCGGACGTAGCCGTTGACCGGCTCACCGTCGCGGGTCACCGAACCCTGGATGATCGTCTCGTTCGCCACGTCAACTCCTGCCAGGTCCGGGCCGCCGGCCTTCGCACCGCACATGTCTTGTCTTCCCTTCTGACGACGGTCGAGCCGCGGGCTCAGTTGCTGCCGAGCTCGATCGGCACGCCGACGAGGCTGCCGTACTCGGTCCACGAACCGTCGTAGTTCTTGACGTTCTCCTGGCCGAGCAGCTCGTGCAGGACGAACCAGGTGAGCGCGGAGCGCTCGCCGATGCGGCAGTAGGCGATGGTGTCCTTCGCCAGGTCGATGCCCTCGGCCTCGTACAGCGCCTTGAGCTCGTCGTCGCTCTTGAAGGTGCCGTCGTCGTTGGCGTTCTTGGCCCACGGGATGTTGCGGGCGCTCGGCACGTGGCCGGGGCGCTGCGACTGCTCCTGCGGGAGGTGCGCCGGGGCGAGCAGCTTGCCGGAGAACTCGTCGGGCGAACGGACGTCGACCAGGTTGAGCTGGCCGATGGCCGCGAGCACGTCGTCGCGGAAGGCGCGGATCGAGGAATCGGCGGCCTGCGCCCGGTACTCGGTGGCCTCGCGGGCCGGCACCTCGGCGACCAGGTCGCGGGAGTCCAGCTCCCACTTCTTGCGGCCGCCGTCCAGCAGGCGGACGTCACCGTGGCCGTACAGCTTGAAGTACCAGTAGGCGTACGAGGCGAACCAGTTGTTGTTGCCGCCGTAGAGCACGACGGTGTCGTCGTTGGCGATGCCCTTGGCGCTGAGCAGCGCGTCGAAGCCGGCCTGGTCGATGAAGTCGCGGCGGACCGGGTCCTGGAGGTCCTGCTTCCAGTCGATCCGGACGGCGTTGCGGATGTGGTTCTTGTCGTACGCGGAGGTGTCCTCGTCGACCTCGACGATGACGACCTTCGGGTCGTCCAGGTGGGCCTGGACCCAGTCGGCGTCGACCAGGACGTCGCTGCGGCTCATGGTGGTGTTCTCCATCCGAGGGCGGTGTGCGGAAGGTTCTGCTCGGGAGGTGCTGCTGGGTGCCCGGGCGACTGCGGTCCGAATTCCTGTCCGAATACTGGGACGGGGGTGGCGGTCCGGGCCGACCGGCGGGGAGCTGCGGGGTGCGGCGGCGACGGCCGGCCGGGGTGGCCGGGCAAGGTCACCGGGAAAATCGGCGGCGGGCTTCAACTGCCCAGCCAAAACGCCGAGTTAGCGCATTCGACACAGACAGGCGGCCACGCGGCACAGGTCGACCGCCCGCCGCTTCGTGAGATCCGTCTGTCGCTTCATGTCGACGATGCTAGGGACACCGGAGGCCCGCTGTCATCAGCGTACCGAATGTCGAGACTGAATAGCCCGAATACCGAGATTTGACCCTTTCATGGCCTGCGGGGCCGCCGTCCCGCCCGAGGCCGGCGGCCCCGGGCGGCCCACAACGGGCGGAAACGACACCGCTCCGCGAGAGGCACCGGACGGCGCGTCTCGCGGAGCGGAACGCAGGAGACGGAAGAAATGGAAGGAACGGAGGGAGGGAGCGGGGGGGGAGGGAACGGGGGGAGGGAACGGCACGGGAGCGGAAGTGACCGGCCGGTCAGCCCAGCAGGTTGACGCCCTTGCCCTCGAAGGTCAGCTGCAGGCCCTCCGGCAGCGGCGTCGCCCCGTCCTTGTCGGCCAGTTTCAGCCCGGCCGGGAGCGAGTCGAGGGTGAAGCTCATCGGCTTCAGCCGCTGGTCGGTGACCCCGGCGAACATCCCGGCCAGCGCGCTGAGCTGGAAGCCGTCCGCGGTGACGGTGCTCCCGCTGCTGTGCACCGAGCCCTCGCCGACCGCGACCGGCCCCAGCGCGGCCTTGATCTTGCCCGGCCCGCCGTACGACAGGGCCAGCCGGGTGTTGCCGCCCACCGGCAGCTTGCCCGCCCCCGACATCAGCTGGGAGGCCGGCGGCAGCAGCTGCGCGAGGTCCGCGTACGAGATCAGGCCGCTGCCGGTGCCGCTGTCCACCGTGGCGCTCCTCAGGCTGTCGCTCACCGTGACGCCGGACAGCCGGGCCTTGAAGGAGCGCAGCGCCACCTGGCGGCCGCCGTCACCGACGGTCAGGCCGTCGGAGGAGATCCGGACGTCGTCCAGCTTCATCGACAGCGCCTGGGTGAGGAACGGGAAGCCCTCGATCGAGATGTCCGGCCGCTGGCTCATCCGGCCGCTGCTCACCATCCGGTCGGCGGCCTGGTCCTCGGCCACCCCGACCGCGATCCGGTCGGCACCGACCAGCAGGCCGGAGAGCACCACCAGGCCGATCGTCGCCTTCAGCCATCCGCGCATCGCACTCCCCGTCGTCGCCGGTCGCCGTCGTCGTTCGCTGTCCTCGTCCGGTGTTCCTCGCCCGGCGTTCCCTGCCCGGCGTTCCATGGCGGCCCCGGCCAAGGCCGTTCCCGCCCGACCGTACGACGTCCCGCCCCGGAGCATGGTTCCGGAGCGGGACTCGCCGTCGTCGGCCGGGTGTCAGCCGGCCAGCAGGTCCGTGGCGATCCAGATCAGCGGCGAGGCCACCGCCAGCGGCAGCGCCACGCCCGCCGTCATGTGCACGAACCGGGACGGGAAGTCGTACGCCGCGACCCGTCGGCCGACCAGCGCACCCAGCCCCGCCAGCACCCCCAGCGCCGGCGGCGCGCCCACCAGCAGACCCAGCAGCACCGCCGCCGCCAGGCCCAGCACCGGGCCCAGCAGCTTCGGGCCGGGCAACGGCGCCGCCGCCAGCACGGTGGCCAGCGCGACCGCGCCCACCCCGGCCGGCACCCAGTCGGCCACCAGCAGCGAGGTGCACAGCGCCGTCACCACCGTGGCCGAGCCGAGCACCGTCAGCGCGTAGAACCGCTCCTTCGGGTCCGAGGGACGGAACGTCTGCAGCACCAGGACCAGCAGGAAGAACCCGCCCAGCGTGCCGACCACCGCCGCCACGCTGCCCTCGGAGTCCGCCAGCAGCACCGCCGCGTCCGCGGTCAGCCCGGCCAGCGCGGCGAGCGCGATGCCCTGGCGGGCCGGCCACATCCCGTTCAGCCGGAACCAGCCGGCCGCCGTCAGCACCTGGAGCAGCGCCACCACCAGTGCCAGCGCCACCTGCCCGAGCGCGGCGCCGCCGGCCAGCAGCGCGGCCACGCCGGCGGTGATCAGCGCGGGCTGAAGGCCCGGATCGATGATCGGCGAACCGGTCCGGCCGCGCGGGCCGGCGGGCGGTGCCACCGGCGCGGGCCGCGCCGGGACGGCCGCGTACGGCGGCGCGGCCGGGGCGCCCGCCGGGCCGCCGGGGGCGACCGGGCGCTTGAGCGTCATGGTCGGCGAGTCGAGGGCGGGCGCTCCCTGCCCCTGCTGCGGGGGCGCCGTCGGCGGGGCCGCCTGCCGCGGGACCGGTGCCGGAGCGGCGTGCCGGGCCTGCGGCGGCGCGGCATGCCGTGCCGCCGGCGGCGGCGGGGCGGGCGTCCAGGCCGGCGGAGCGGTCGGCATCGCGCCGGACACGACCACCGGCGGCAGCAGCGTCGTCGCGGCCGCGTCGTCCATCGGGGGCACGGGCGGCAGCAGCGTGGTGGCCGCGTCGTCCATCGGCGGCACGGGCGGCAGCAGCGTGGTCGCCGTGGCGTCGTCCAGCGCGGGGACGGGCGGCAGCAGCGTGGTCGCCGCGTCATCCATCGGCGGCTGACCGTACCCCGGGTAGCCGTACGGCGGCTGCTGCCCCGGCTGCGGCGCCTGGGCCTGCGGGTACGGCGGCTGCGGGTACGGGGGGTGGGGCTGCTGCTGCGGATGCCGGTAGGGCGGCTGGGGCGGCGGGGACTGCTGCGGCCACTCGCCGTAGCCGCCCTGGTTCGCGTTGTTCATGTCCGTCACGCCGCTCAGCCTCCCGCGAACGGGGGCAGCACCTCGACCGTGCCGCCCTCGGTGAGGGGCACGGCCGTGTGGTCCCGGCCGCCGACCTGGGAGCCGTCGACCAGGTAGGAGCAGTGCCCGAGCAACTGGACGAGCTTCGGCCGGTCCGCGTGCCGCCGCCTGGCCTGTGCCAGCGCGTCCGCCAGGGTCACCGCCTCGTACGGCTCCTCGGCCAGCCCGGCCTCGGACTTCGCGGCCGCCCAGTAGCGGATCGTCCCGCGCACCCGGGCGCCGCTCGCGGGCTCCGTGGTCGCACCCATCGGGCCACCCCTTCTCGTCGTCCTCGCCCGGCCCCGGTGCCCCGGTCCGGCTCGCCACCGGGCCGCCCGACCACCCGAAAGATGGACTCGCACGGCGCCGCCGATGTGCGTCCCATGATGGCGTGTCCGCCGCCACGAGGGGCAATCGCCCTGGCCGAGGGGGCCCGGAGGACGGCTCGAAGCTGTGTCCAGGCTCACCCGGCGCGCGCCCGGATTGGGCGAACCGCCGGATTCGAGCCCTCCCGGCGCGGAGGGCCGTCGGCTATTCTCGACGTCCAAGAGGGATCCGGGCAGAGTCGCCCCCGGGTCCTTTTGTGCTTTCAGGACGCCAGTACGGACATTCTTGCGATTCGTCGGCCCACCCCCGGCGCGTCGCGGGAACCGCCCCGCCCCACGCGGCACGACGACGTGCCCCGGCCGGCCGGGGTGTCCACCCGGCACCCGGGCCGCCGCCCGGGACCGGAACAAACCGGAGGGTTCGCGGGATGAACAGGGCAGAAACGGTGCGCCAGGGGTTGCGGGACCCTCGGCGCGTGCGCCGTCGCGTCCTGCGCACCGGCCGGTCCTCCGGCGCTCCTCGGGCGTCCGTCCTCCTCCCCCCGCCCTCAGCACGTGCGCCATCCGGCTGTGGCGGCAGCCGTAACGCGACCGCGACGACCCGGAAAGGGGACTACCGGGTATGAGTTCTCTCCTCCTCCTCACCAACGCTCTGCAACCCTCCGCGGAGGTGCTGCCGGCCCTCGGCCTGCTGCTGCACAACGTCCGGGTGGCCCCCGCCGAGGGATCCGCCCTGGTGGACACCCCCAGTGCGGACGTCATCCTGGTCGACGGCCGGCGCGACCTGCCGCAGATCCGTAGCCTCTGCCAGCTGCTGCGCTCCACCGGCATCGGCTGCCCGCTGATCCTGGTGGTGACCGAGGGCGGCCTCGCCGCCGTCACCGCCGAGTGGGGCATCGACGACGTCCTGCTGGACACCGCCGGCCCGGCCGAGGTCGAGGCCCGGCTGCGGCTCGCACTCGGCCGGCTCCACATCAGCACCGACGACAGCCCGATGGAGATCCGCAACGGCGACCTCTCGGTCGACGAGGCCACCTACTCCGCCAAGCTCAAGGGCCGGGCGCTCGACCTCACCTTCAAGGAGTTCGAGCTGATCAAGTACCTCGCCCAGCACCCCGGCCGGGTCTTCACCCGGGTCCAGCTGCTGCAGGAGGTCTGGGGCTACGACTACTTCGGCGGTACCCGGACGGTGGACGTGCACGTCCGACGGCTGCGCGCCAAGCTCGGCGTCGAGCACGAGCAGCTGATCGGCACCGTGCGCAACGTCGGCTACCGCTTCGTCGTCCCGGAGAAGCCGGAGAAGGGCGAGCGCCCGGAGCTCGCCCAGCGCCCCTCGGCGCCGCTGGAGGCCTGACCGGCGGCCGGGCGGGCCGACCCCGCCCGGCTTGTCCGGTTCGTTCCCCCGGCACCTGCCGAAAGCCCTGCCGGAAAGCCCCAGGTCCCACTGCCGACGCGCACGCCACACGCGTAGACTCCCCCCGTGGCCAAAGTGACGCGCGACGATGTAGCCCGGCTGGCTGGTACCTCGACCGCGGTCGTCAGCTACGTCATCAACAACGGGCCGCGCCCGGTCGCGCCCGCGACCCGGGAGAAGGTCCTCGCCGCGATCGAGCAGCTCGGCTACCGGCCGAACAGCGTCGCCCAGGCGATGGCCTCCCGCCGGACCAACCTGATCGGCATGGTCGTCCCGGACGCCCGCCAGCCCTTCTTCGCCGAGATGGCGCACGCCGTGGAACGGGCCGCCTCCGAGCGCGGCAAGCTCGTGCTGATCGGCAACTCCGACTACGTGGACGACCGCGAGGTGCACTACGTCCGGGCCTTCCTCGGCATGCGCGTCTCCGGCCTGATCCTGGTCAGCCAGGGCCCCTCGCAGCGTGCCGCCGAGGAGTTCGCCGCGATGGAGGGCGCCAAGGTCGTGCTGCTGCACCGCCGCCCCGAGGCGATCGACGACGTCGCGGTGGTCACCGACGACGTGGGCGGCGCCGAGGCCGTCGTCCGCCACCTGCTGGAGGTGCACGGGCACCCGTACGTGGCCTGCTTCGGCGGCCCGGTCGAGTCCCCCGCCCCCGGCGACCCGGTCATCGACCACGTCGAGGGCTGGCAGCGCGCCATGGACGCGCACGGCCTGCCCACCGAGCCCCACCTGATCGACGCGCCCTTCCACCGCTACGGCGCGTACGAGGTCGCGCTCGGGGTACTGCGCTCGCCGGACCGGCCGCGGGCGATCTTCTGCTCCACCGACGACCAGGCGATCGGCGTGCTGCGGGCCGCCCGCGAGGTCGGCCTGAAGGTCCCGGAGGACCTCGCGGTGGCCGGCTTCGACGACGTCCCCGAGGCCGCGCTCGCCGACCCGCCGCTGACCACCGTCGCCTCCGACCGCGACGCGATGGCCCGGGCCGCCGTGGACCTGGTGCTCGACGACTCGCTGATGGTGCCCGGATCGGACACCGAGCGGGTCCGCAAGTTCCCGTCCCGCCTGGTGATCCGGCGCTCCTGCGGCTGCGGCGGCGCCGCGGCGGTCCCGACCGGGGAAGCGGAGTAGCGCACTCCGCTCCACCCGCCGCCGCACACCGCCTGACCAGGCTTTATGAGAACCCAACGGGCTTCTCGGACCCTTCTGAGCCGGTTCTCATGCCATCCTCATCCACCAGGCGGACTTTGGTCTGCATGAGCGAACAGCAGCAGCACCACGACGAGCAGTACGGCCCGTACGAGCCCCGCGTGGTCGAGGGCACCGTCCTCGGCAGCAGCGCCGCCACGACCGCCTACGGGTACCGCGAGGACCACTCGGCCGGCGGCTTCGACTCCCCGCCCCCGCCCATGCCCCCCGAGCCGCCCACCGCCGGCCGGCCCGGCGGCCACGGCGGCCACGGCAACCGCACCCGGCGCGGCCTGCTGCGCGGGCGGCTCGCCCTGGTCACCGCCGTCGCCGCGGTCGCCGCCGTCATCGGCGGCGTCACCGGCGGGTTCGTCGCCGCCGAGCAGCACGGCTCCGCCACCCGCACCAGCACCGTCGCCAGCCCCGTCTCCGCCCGCTCCGACGGCGGAGCCGACGTGCCGGCCATCGCCGCCGCCGTCTCGCCGAGCGTCGTCCAGATCACCGTCAAGAACGGCAACGGCACCGCCACCGGCACCGGCGTCATCCTCGACACCAGCGGACGGATCCTCACCAACTACCACGTGATCGACACCGCCGCCGACGGCGGCCAGATCACCGTCACCTTCAAGGACGGCTCCACCGCCGCGGCCACCGTCACCGGCACCGACAAGTCCCTCGACGTCGCCGTGATCACCGCCGGCGGCGGCAAGAACCTCACCCCCGCCACCCTCGGCGACTCCTCCGGCGTGGCCGTCGGCGACCCCGTCGTCGCCATCGGCAACCCCGACGGCCTCACCGGCACCGTCACCTCCGGCATCATCAGCGCCGAGAACCGCGACGTCACCGTCCAGCTCGACGAGGGCACCACCAGCAGCAACGGCGGCTTCGGCTTCCCCAGCCTGCCCGGCCTGCCCAACCTGCCCGGAACGCGCGGCAACCTCCCGCAGCAGAACAGCGGCAGCACCACCACCTACAAGGCCTTCCAGACCGACGCCGCCCTCAACCCCGGCAACTCCGGCGGCCCGCTCATCAACGCCAACGGCCAGGTCATCGGCATCAACTCGGCGATGTACGCCCCCAGCGGCGCCAGCTCCACCGCCGGCGGCGGCGGCAGCAGCGCCGGCAGCGTCGGCCTCGGCTTCGCCATCCCGATCAACGACATCAAGCAGGTTCTGCCGAAACTGGAGGCCGGCCAGAACCTGTAAGACGGACAATTACCCCCGGTACTCCCAGCAGGCCCTCCACCCGACGAGAAAGGGCAGCAGCCCATGACCCCGTCCGCCGACGACCGCACCCCCGCCGAGGCCGGCCACCCCTCCGCCCGGCTCCTCGTGGTCGACGACGAACCCGCCCTCCGGGACGCCCTGGAGAGCAGCCTCGCCTTCGAGGGCTACGAGGTCGCCACCGCCACCGACGGCTACGAGGCCCTGGAATCCGTCGAACGCGACCGGCCCGACCTCGTCCTGCTGGACATCATGATGCCCCGGATGGACGGCCTCACCGCCGTCCGCCGGATGCGCTCCCGCGGCGACACCGTCCCCGTCCTGATGCTCACCGCCCGCGACGCCGTCGGCGACCGCGTCACCGGCCTGGACGTCGGCGCCGACGACTACCTCGCCAAGCCCTTCGAACTCGACGAACTGCTCGCCCGCGTCCGCGCCCTGCTGCGCCGCAACGCCCTCGCCACCGAGGCCGCCGCCCGCGCCGCCGCCGAGGACGAGAGCGAGGTGCTGGCCTTCGGCGACCTGCGGATGAACACCGCCACCCGCGAGGTCACCCGCGCCGGCAAGCCCGTCGAACTCACCCGCACCGAGTTCATGCTGCTGGAGATGTTCCTCTCCCACCCCCGCCAGGTCCTCACCCGCGAACAGATCCTCAAGGCCGTCTGGGGCTTCGACTTCGAACCCTCCTCCAACTCCCTGGACGTCTACGTGATGTACCTGCGCCGCAAGACCGAGCAGGGCGGCATGCCCCGCCTCATCCAGACCGTACGCGGCGTCGGCTACGCCCTGCGCCCGGCCGCCGGCGCCACCACGTGACCTCCCCCACGCCCTACCCGCCCCCGCCACTGGCTCCACCCGGCGCCCCCCGCCGCCGGCGCCTCACCCACTGGCTCCGCTCCCGCTCCCTCCGCAGCCGCCTCACCTTCCTGAGCGCGGCCGCGGTCGCGGTGGCCATCGCCCTGTCGGCGCTGGCCTGCTGGTTCATCGTGGAACAGCGGATGTACGGGCTGATCCGCAGCGACCTCCAGAACATCCGGGTCCAGCTCCCCCCGATCAACATCAGCGACTGCGCGGCGACCCCCCAGGCCGCCCTCCGGAACCTCCAGGGCAACGTCCGGCAGCCCCCGGTCGGAGCCTCCGTCCCCCGGGACACCCAGTACGTCCTGCTCGGCCCGGCCCGGCCCCCGCTGGTCTGCCTGCCGATGAGCGCCAGCAAGGCGATCCTGGTCCAGACGGACGACAGCAAGGTCCTGAACCTCAAGCCCGGCCAGTCGATCATCCGGGACGGCCACTACACCAACGGCAAGCCCGCCATGGTCCTGGTGACCAGCGCCCCCTCGGAGGTCCTCGGCTATCCGACCGCACTGGTGCTGGTCGCCACCTCCACGCAGGCCGCCGAGGAATCTCTCCGGCAACTCGCCTTCATCCTCGGCGGCGTGGCCCTCGGCGGGATCATCCTCGCCGCCATCGCCGGCCGCGTGGTCGCCCGGTCCGCGCTCAAGCCCGTCGACCAACTCACCGACGCCGTCGAGCACATCGCCCGCACCGAGGAGGTCGGCACCACCATCCCCGTCCAGGGGGACGACGAGATCGCCCGGCTCTCCACCTCCTTCAACTCGATGAGCACCGCCCTCGCCAACTCCCGCGAGCGGCAGACCCGGCTGATCGCCGACGCCGGGCACGAGCTGCGCACCCCGCTCACCTCGCTGCGCACCAACGTCGACCTGCTGATCCGCAGCAACGACACGGGCCGCCCGCTGCCCGCCGCGACCAAGACCAAGCTGCTGGGCAACATGAAGGCGCAGATGCAGGAGCTCACCGTCCTGATCGGGGACCTGCTCCAGCTGTCCCGCCCGGACTCCCCCAAGCCGGTCCACAACCCCACCGTGGTGGCCCTGCACGAGATCGCCGGACGGGCGGTCGAGCGGGCGAAGCTGCGCGGCCCGGGGCTGGTCTTCGAGACCGCGACCGACCCCTGGTTCGTGCACGGCGACGCCCCCGGGCTCGAACGCGCGGTGATCAACCTGCTGGACAACGCGGTCAAGTACAGCCCGCCCGGCGGCACCATCGAAGTCCGGCTCCAGCAGGGCGTGTTGACCGTCCGCGACCACGGCCCCGGCATTCCGCCGGAGGAACTGCAGTACGTGTTCGACCGGTTCTGGCGTTCGCCGTCCTCGCGGCAGCTGCCCGGCTCCGGCCTGGGCCTGTCGATCGTCGCGCAGAGCGTCCGGGAGGCGGGCGGCGAGGTGTCGCTGGGCCCGGCCGGGGACGGCGGCCCGGGCGCGCTGGCGACCGTCCGGCTGCCCGGCGGCCCCACCCCCGAATAGGGCGGGACCGCGGACAACGCAGGACGGGCGGGGCGCCCCGACAGCGCCCCGCCCGTCCCGTACCGGCTCACGGTCAGTCGATGTCGACGCCCGGGCCGATGACCTTGATCCGGTCCTGCGCCGGGGCCTTCAGCGGCGAGGCCGCCGAGCTGTGGGCGCCCAGGTAGGCCGCGAAGACGTCCAGGTCGGAGGCGCCGACGAGCTTGTCGGTGCCGGCCGCGAAGGCCGGGAAGCCGTCGCCGCCGCCGGCCAGGAACTCGTTGGCCGCGACCCGGTACTTGGCGGCCGGGTCGATCGGAGCGCCGTTCAGCCGGATCGAGTCGACGACCACCCGGTCCGCGCCGGTCTTGCGCATGTCCAGGGTGTAGCGCAGGCCCGAGGACGCCTGGAGGATCTTCGGCGCGGCCTCGTTGGAGCCGCTGACCTGCTGCTGGAGCAGCTGCACCAGCTGGGCGCCGGTCAGTGTCTTGACCTGCATCATGTTGGTGAACGGCTGGACGGTGAACGCCTCGCCGTAGGTCACCACGCCGTCGCCCTCGGCGCCGGAGGCCTTGTAGACCAGGTCGGCGCGGATGCCGCCGGGGTTCATGAAGGCGATCTGCGCCCCGCCCTTGGCGGCCGGGGCGAGCCCCTCCACCTGCGCGTCGGCGATCAGGTCGCCGAGCGGCTTCTCCAGGTCGCTGTTGCCGCGGCCGTTGATGTCCGAGGCGATGTAGCCGATCGGCCGGTTGGCGATCGGGGCGGCCAGCTTGGAGTAGTGGTCGACCAGCGCCGTCATGTCGGGCGCCTTCTCGACGGTGCGGCGCACCACGTGGTTCTCGGCCTTGACCGTCGGGCGCACGATCTCGCCGGTGGTCTTGTCCAGCTTCATGTCGATCTCGGTGTACAGCCGGCCGAAGGAGGCGGCGCTGGTGACCGAGCGCGGGACGCCGTTGGGGTCGGGGATGGTGCAGGCGTACGCGTTGTGGGTGTGGCCGGTGACGATGGCGCCGATCGACGGGTCGAGCTTCTTGGAGATGTCGACGATCGGACCGGAGATGCCCTGGCCGGCCGGGCCGCAGTCGTAGTTGTAGACGCTGCTGGCCGGGTAGCCGCCCTCGTGGATCAGCGCGACGATCGAGTTGACGCCCTTGGCCTTGAGCTCGGCGGCGTACTTGTTGATCGTGGTGACCTCGTTGGCGAACTTCAGGCCCTTGACGCCCTCGGCGGTCACGATGTTCGGCGTGCCCTCCAGGGTGACGCCGATGAAGCCGACCTTCACGCCCTGGGACTTGGTCACCCAGTAGGGGGCCAGCAGCGGCTTGCCGGTCTTCTCGTCGGTGACGTTGGCCGACAGGTAGTTGAAGTTGGCGCCCTTGAACGTGCGGCCGGGCTCGTAGCAGCCGTCGACCGGGTGGCAGCCGCCGTCCTGCATGCGCCGCAGTTCCTGCGCGCCCTCGTCGAACTCGTGGTTGCCGACCGAGGTGACGTCCAGGCCGAGCTTGTCCATCGCCTCGATGGTCGGCTCGTCGTGGAAGAGCGCCGAGGTGAGCGGGCTGGCGCCGATGATGTCGCCGGCCGCGACGGTGATCGAGTCGTCGGCCGGGATCCGCGCCTTGCGCAGCTCGGTGGCCAGGTACTCGATGCCACCGGCCGGGGTCGAGACCTCCTTGCCGGTGGCCGGGTCGATCTCCCGGATGGTGCCGGACGAGCCGGCCGGGGGCTCCAGGTTGCCGTGGAAGTCGTTGATCGCCAGCAGTTGGAGGTTGACGGTCTTGTGACGCTTGGCGTTGGCGTCGGCGGCCTGCGCGGCCGTCGGCACGGCCACCGTGCCGAACAGACCTGCGGCGGCGACGACGGCGAGCGCCGCGCGTCGGGATCTGACGGTGAGCATGAGGGTCCCCTGCACCTTGGAGGAGCGCCCGCTGTGGACTGGACCGGGCGTCTGAGCGATGTGTTGCGCCTGTGAAGCCTAGAGTCAACGCGCGTAGCTGTCAGGATGTCGAACGTAACGAGAGGATTACCTCCTGACGAACCGTCGCCGTCCGACCAGGGCCGCTGCCCCCGTCCGAGCCTCCCGGCGCCGCCTGTCCGAGCCTCCCGGCGCCGCCCTGCAGAGCCGCCCGGACCCCCGCCGGCCGCTCAGACTCCCGGCTCGGCCGCCAACTGCCGCTCGGCCCGGTCCCGTTCGGCCACCGCGTCCTCGGTCATCGCACGGTCGGTGTACACCAGCGGCCGCTCGGCCTCGGTGATGATGTGCTTGACCACCTGGACGTTGCCGTTGACGTCCCAGACCGCGATGCCCGGCGACAGGGTGGGGATGATCTCCACCGCCCAGCGCGGCAGGCCCAGCACCCGGCCGGTGGCCCGCGCCTCCTCCGCCTTCTGCATGTAGATCGTCCGGGTGGAGGCCATCTTCAGGATCGCCGACGCCTCCTTGGCCGCCGCGCCGTCCACCACGTCCGACAGGTGGTGCACCACCGCGACGAAGGAGAGCCCGAGCCGGCGGCCGAACTTCAGCAGCCGCTGGAACAGCTGCGCCACGAAGGGGCTGTTGATGATGTGCCAGGCCTCCTCGACCAGGAAGATGCGCTTCTTCCGGTCCGGCCGGATCCAGGTGTGCTCCAGCCACACGCCGACGATCGCCATCAGGATCGGCATCGCGATCGAGTTCCGGTCGATGTGCGAGAGGTCGAAGACGATCAGCGGCGCGTCCAGGTCGATGCCGTCGGTGGTCGACCCGTCGAACATGCCGCGCAGGTCGCCGTCGACCAGCCGGTCCAGCACCAGCGCCACGTCCAGGCCCCAGGACTGCACCTCGTCCACCGCCACGCCCAGCGACTCCACCGAGGACAGCTCGGGGCTGCGCAGGGTGTCGATGATGTCGTCGAGCACCGGCTGGCGGTCCGTCACCGTCGCCACCACATGGGCGTGCGCGGCCTTCAGCGCGAACCCGGCCCGCTCCTCCAGGCCCCGCCCCATCGCCACCTCGACGATGGTGCGCAGCAGCGACAGCTGGCCGGTCTGGGTGATCGCCGGGTCCAGCGGGTTGAGCTTCACCCCGCCGTCCCGGGCGGCCATCGGGTCGAGCCGGATCGACTTTATGCCCAGCGCGTTGGCGATCAGGTTCCACTCGCCGACGCCGTCCTCGCCCTGCGCGTCGAGCACCACGACCTGCCGGTCGCGGAACCTCAACTGCCGCAGCACGTACGTCTTCTCCAGCGCCGACTTGCCGTTGCCGGACTCGCCGAGCACCAGCCAGTGCGGGGCCGGCAGCTGCTGCCCGTACAGCTGGAAGGGGTCGTAGACGTACCCCTTGCCGCTGTACACCTCACGGCCGATGATCACGCCCGAGTCGCCCAGCCCCGGCGCGGCGGTGGGCAGGTAGACCGCCTGCGCCTGGCCGGTGGAGGTGCGCACCGGCAGCCGGGTGGTCTCCACCTTGCCGAACATCAGGCTGGTGAACGCCTCGGAGAGGTTGCCGAGCGCCATGTACGGCCTCCTGGTCTGGTCGACGGGCGGTGGTGGAGCGGTGCGAACCGGGTGTCAGCGGCGGATGCCGGTCGCGAACGGCAGGGTGTTGACGAAGGCCCGGTGGTGCTCGCGGTCGCACCACTCCAGCTTGAGGTAGCTCTTGCCGGCCGAGGCCCGGATGGTGCGCTTGTCCCGGGCCAGCGCGTCGGGGTTGCGCGAGGACACCGTGATGTAGCCGACCAGGTTCACGCCGGCCGCGCCGGAGGCCAGGTCGTCGCCGCGCTGGTCCACCCGGCCGGTGTGGGCCAGGTCGCGCGGGTCGACCGTCCGGTTCATCTTGGCCGCGCGGCTGGCCTCCGCCTCGTCGTTGGTCTTCTCGGTCAGCATCCGCTCGATCGCGACGTCGGTGGGCTCCAGGTCCATCGTCACCGCGACCGTCCGGATCACGTCCGGGGTGTGCACCAGCAGCGGCGCCAGGAAGTTGACCCCCACCGGAGTCAGCGGCCACTCCTTGATCCACGCGGTGGCGTGGCACCACGGCTCCCGGGTCGCCGACTCGCGGGTCTTCGCCTCCAGGTACTGCGGGTTGGTCGCGTCCAGTTCGGCCGGCCAGGCGTTGCGCCGGGACATCGCCTGGATGTGGTCGATCGGGTGGTCCGGGTCGTACATCGAGTGCAGCAGCGAGGAGAGCCGGGCCTGCCCCAGCGGCTGGCGCACCCGGATGTCCGCCTCCGCCAGCCGGGCGCAGATGTCGGTGAGCTCGCGCGCCATCACGGCCGCCAGCCCCTCGTCGTCCCGGGCCCGCCGACCGGTCGCCGTACGGCCCATCGCGTGCGCCTCGGCCGCCAGGTCGCGGGTGTAGTGCATGCACGCGACCAGGTACGCCCGGTGCTGCTCCGAGGAGGTCGACACCATCGACTGCAACTGGTCGTACGAGTCCTGCAGCCAGCGCGGCGCGTCGTGGTCCCCGCGCCGCTCGACGTCCTTGGCGTGCGCGTCCGGGTCGGCCGGCAGCGTCCGGGCCAGGATCTGCAACCGGGTCACGAAGCCGTCCCCGTTGGCGACGTGCTTCAGCAGCGTGCCGAACCGGTCGACCAGCGCCTCCTGGTCCTCCGAGTCGCGCAGGCCTACACCCGGGCCCTCGATCTCGATCGCGGCCGTCACCGTCCGCCGCTCCAGGTGCATCAGCACCCCGACCTCGTCCGGCCCGAACGGCGCGGTCAGCCAGCGCAGCCGCCCCACCCCGGGCGGCGGGCCGACCTCCACCTCGCGGCCGTCCATCCGGGTCCCGGCGTCCATCACGTCCGAGCGCCACACCGACCGGCCGCTCCGCACCGTCCGGCGGTAGGTGCGGTTGATCTCCGCCCACTTGTAGAACGTCCGCCTGCGGTACGGCACGTACACCGCCGCGATGGCCACCATCGGCAGGCCGATCAGGCCGCCGATCCGCAGCGGCAGGATCGGCATCAGCAGGCCCCAGAGCATGCCGAGGAACGCCCCGAAGATGATCAGGACGATCTCGCCGGACTCCCGGTTGCGGCCGATCGGCGCGTTCGGGCGGGCCTTGCCGATCAGGTAGGTGCGGCGCTGGTGCACGTACGGCTGGGCGTACTGGGCTCCGTACTGGCCGAGCGGTTCACTGCTCACTTACCCGTCACCCTCCCTTCGCTGAGTTGCTGTCGCGGATCGGAACCGAGGTCTGCGGCGGCCCGGCCTGCGGTGGTGGCGCCGGCGTCCGCCCGGCGTGCGCGGCGATGCCCGGCGCGACGGAACCGCCGCCCGCACCCCCGCCGCCGCCACCCGCACCGACCGGCCCGCGGTCACCGTGGGTGGTGATGCCCTGCTTCATCAGGTTCGCGGTGCCGTTGATCATCGCCGATCCGGCCGACACCGCGCTCGCCCGGGCATGGCGCATGTTCATGATCTCGTCGCCGAAGCCCGGCACGAAGCGGTACACCGCGGCACTCGCGAAGATCGACAGGAACAGGATCGCCAGCCCCGACAGCACCCGCGCGAAGTCGTCGCTGGCCCCGGCACCCGTCGCCACCGCACCCGCCAGGCCCAGGATGACCACGATGATCGGCTTCGCCAGGTCCACCGCCACCATCACCCCCGCCCACCGGCGCACGTGCTTCCACAGCTGCTTGTCCACCAACCCCGCGTACACCGCCGTACCCAACAGCGCGCCCACGTACAGCATCGCCGCCCGGATCAGCAGCTCGATCCAGAGCACCGCCGCCGCCAGCACCGCCACCAGCGACACGATGATCAGGATCAGCGGGCCACCGCCCATGTCACCCTTCTCCAGGGTGTCGGCGAACGCGCCCAGGTACGACCCGGTGTCCGACTTCGTCCCCACCGCGATCGCCTTGGTCAGCCCGTCCGTCACGCTCACCACGGTGTAGAGGATCAGCGGCGTGAACGCGGACGCCACGACGGTCAGCCACAGGAAGCCGATCGCCTCCGTGAACGCCGTCGCCAACGGCGCCCCCCGCACCGCCCGCTTCGTCACCGCCAGCAGCCACAGCACCAGCGTGATCACCGTCGACACGGCGAACACCACCGCGTACTGCTGCAGGAACGACGCATTGGTGAAGTCCACCTGCGTCGTCCCGTCGATCGCGCTCGACAGCTTCCGCACCACCCAAGCCGCCGCCTGGGCACACCCCTTGGCCAACGACCCCAACGGATCGGTCACACTCCCGACGGTCCCACTGCCCGGGAGCGAGCCGGATCCGCCCGGAGCGCAGTAGACGTCGTTACCGGGCAGGGGAACACCCGGGCAACTCGTATTGGTCGCCCCTGAGGTCGGGGTCGGCGACGGCTCAGCCATGGCGCGGTGGGCCGTCAGGACCACCGTGAGGACGCCGAACAGCGCCCCGCCGGCCAAGCGGCCCATGCCCCGCCGCACGAAACCGGAACAACCGTCAGCGGGCATAACGGAAGCCTCCGAACTGCTCGACGGCACCAGTGATCTCCTCGGCGGTTGCGGCCTGCTGGTCCGGCGGAACCGGCGCCGGACCGGCTGCCCGGCTGAAGTCGGTGAGTTTCCAGTCCGTCCCGGTCCACCGCAGGCTGAGTGTCAGGGTGAACCACTCCTCGGACACCGGCCTGGTGGAACGCTCGCCGGCCAGTCCGAACAACCCGGTGCACCAGACGTCGACCTTGACGCTCTCCGCGGTGTAACTGCTGCTCTTGGTCCCGACCGGGACGGTCCGGCTGACGAACGCCATCCCCTTGGGCGGCTGTCCCTGGGCATCGACCCCGAACCTGGCCGCCGTCTCGGGAGAGAATCCCTGGTCCAGGCGGCTCTGCAGGCCGGAGACCGCGCCCGGGTCGGCGATGGTGGCGACGATGGCGTGGCGGCTGTCGGCGCGGAACATGTCGGCGGAGCCGATCGCCACCGCGTAGTTGGCGGCGGCGGACTGGGCGCCCTGGTCGGTGTGCGGGTAGCCGGATCCGATGCCGTTGGTGGTGGTGCCGACGGGCTGGTCGCCGCTGGGGGCGGGGCCGGCGCCGGCGGGCGCGGTGGGGGCGGCGTGGTCGGCGGAGCGGCCGGTGCTGCCGGGGTCGGGTTTGTCGCGGTTGGCGATGGCGATGGCCACGACGAGCAGGGTGACGACGACGAGGACGGTCAGCAGGGTGCGGAGCGGTCGGGCCTGACGCGGGGTCGGCTGGGAGGAGGGCTGTTCGCCGACCGGCAGCCGCGTACGGGTGTGCGGCTGGTCGTCGGACAACGGCACGGCGGCCCTCCTGGTGCGGGGAGCCGGGGGGCTCCGGGGGCCCTCCGCCGGGGGCGGGCGCGGACGGAGGGTGGGAACGGGGGGTGGACTGCTGGCGGGTGGGCTCGGGGCGGTCCGGACGGGGACCTGGCCCCGGGGCGGGCGGGCGGGCCTGACTACTGCTGTCCGATCGTCAGATCGCCATGCCGTAGACAATGGTGAACAGCGTGCCGAGTGATCCAATGATGAACACGCCGGTCAGACCGGCGACGATCAGCCCCTTGCCCTGTTCGGCGCCGAAGCTGTCGCGCATCGCGGTCGCACCGATCCGCTGTTTGGCCGCCCCCCAGACGGCGATGCCGAGGCAGATGAGGATGGCGACGGCCATGATGACCTCGACCATCACCCTGGCCTCCGACCCGAGGGTCGCGAACGGGCCCCAGTCCGGGGCGATCCCGCCGATGATGGTGTCGATATTCGGCTTCTTTGGAGGGTCCTCGGCCAGGTGGCCGATCGCGTTCGTGTGCACGCTGCTCAGGTTCATTTCCATCTCACCGCCCGATCAGGCAAATTCAAGGGCCCTGACCCCGCCCGCGCGAAGGGTCGGTACCTATTCTTGGCCAGATCTGATGTCGACTTGGCTACTTCTCGCGGATTGGTCGTGAGGCACCGGGCACGTACGCGAGGATGTCCACCGTACGAAGGATAGCGCTCACTCTTTGTATCTCTGATGATTGCGGTGAGCAACGCCTTCCGGAACACTTCGACTGACGATTCGTCGGGATGGTGCTGATGGTACTCCGGAAGGCCGGTACGGCCGCCGCCGCTGCGGGAGTTGTGACGTTCGGGTTGCTCGGTTTGGTGACGGTGGGGACGTTCGCGGCGAGTGGGACGCCGCAGCAGTCGGCGAATCGCGCCGCACTCTCGCCGGGGACGGTCCCGGCGGCGTTCCAGGCGCCGATCCAGCAGTGGGGCGCGCTCTGCCCGGAGATCTCGCCGCCGATGCTCGCGGCACAGCTCTACCAGGAAAGCGGTTTCGATCCGAAGGCCCAATCGGGCGTCGGGGCACAGGGAATGGCGCAGTTCATGCCCGATACCTGGGCGGCGTACGGCACGGACGCCAATGGGGACGGCAAGAAGGACGTCTGGGACCCGCTGGACGCGATCGCCTCGGCGGCCACCTTCGACTGCGCGCTCGCGAAGGACGTCGCCAAGGTCCCGGGCGACCGGCAGGCCAACCTGCTGGCCGCCTACAACGCCGGCCCGTACGCGGTGACCAAGTACAACGGGGTGCCGCCGTACAAGGAGACCCAGGGCTATGTGAGGAACATTCAGGCGATGGCCCGCAGCTTCTCGGTGCCCACGGCGCCGGTGGAGGTGTCCGGGCAGTCGGCCGGGGCGATCTACTTCGCGCAGAGCAAGCTCGGGACGCCGTACCTGTGGGGCGGGGAGGGGCTGCCCTCGCAGAACGGGCGGTTCGACTGCTCGGGCCTGACCCAGGCGGCGTACGCCAGCGTGGGCATCACGCTGCCCCGGGTGGCGAACGACCAGTGGTACGCCGGGCCGCACCCGTCGCGCGACCAGCTGCGGCCGGGCGACCTGGTGTTCTGGGCGACGGACCTGAACGATCCGCGGAGCATCCACCACGTCGGGATCTACGTCGGCGGCGGTTACATGATCAACGCGCCGCACACCGGCGCGGTGATCCGCTACGACAAGATCGACACCAGGGAGTACATCGGCGCGACCCGGGTCACCTCGGACGGCGCCCAGGCGCTGCCGGCCCGCAACGCGGACGGCTCCGTGAGCGCCCCGAGCCGCCCGGGCTCGACGGCGCCGACCGGCCCGACCGCGGCGACCACCCCTTCGGCCCCGGTGGCCCCGGCAGCCCTGGTGAGCCCCAGCAGCGCCGCCACCCGGCCCGCCGCCGGACCGCCCGTGGCCGCCGCGCCGCCCGCCCCGACCGGCCCGGACCCCGCCGGGGCGGGGCGGCCGGCGGCGAAGAACTGAGCCGCCCGTGGCCCCGAGGTGTGAGTGCCCTGTGGACGCTGAGTCAAGTTTCCATAACCGCGCGTTTCCGTGGAACGCTGTGCCCCGGCGATGACGTTGGTCCCGATGGCCCACCGTCAGCTTCCCGCGCCGGGAAGGGCCCCGACCGGATCGAACAGCTGCAGCGGACCAGAAGGAGGTGCGGCGTGTCGACGCCGCTTGCCGACACGACCAACCCCGACCTCGGCCTGCTCTACGCCGTCAACGGACTGGCCAAGCGCTCCCCGCAGTGGCTGGACCACCTGGTCTCGTGGATCGGTGAGTACGGCATCCTGATCGGCCTGGCGATGCTGGGCCTGGTGGCCTGGCTGCAGGCGAGACGCCGCCCGGACGCGCCGGTGGCCGTCGCCGGGCTGCTCTGGGTGCCGCTCTCCGTCGCCATCGCCGAGCTGGCCAACCTGCCGATCGCCGCGATCGTGAACCGTCCGCGCCCGTTCGTCGACCACAGCGGGCTGCTGGTGCTGGTGGACGGCAAGGCAGGCACCCACTCCTTCGTCAGCGACCACTCGACCATGACGATGGGCGTGGCGGTGGCGCTGTTCCTGGTGAACCGGCGGCTCGGCTGGATCGCCGGGGGCCTGGCCCTGTTGCAGGGCTTCTGCCGGATGTTCATGGGCGTGCACTACCCGACCGACGTGATCGGCGGCTTCGCGCTCGCCGCCGCGGTGGTGCTGCTGCTGGCGCCGATCGCGATGGCGGTGCTCGTCCCGCTCTGCCACGCGCTGGGCCGGACCGCCCTCGCCCCGCTGATCCGGGCGCCGGAGCGCGCCGGCGGCGGCCCGCGCGGCCGGCGGCGCGGGCGCGAGCGCGGGGCGGTGCGCTCCGAGGAGCAGCCGCCGGAGTCCGATCTGGCCGCGTGAGCCGCCCGGCCCGGCTACCCCGGTCCGCCGCCGCTCTCCGCGAGCGCGAGGTGGTCGTCCCCCTCGCGCCGGACCAGGTCGCGCGAGCGGCGGGCCGGTGAGAACCAGCCGCAGCTGCAGGTCGCGAAGGCGAAGGAACCGCGCTCGCTGACCGCGACGCGGTGTTCGGGCATCCGGGCGGTGCCGGGGGAGGCCGGCAGCTCACTGTGCACGTGGTTCACCGTAACGCGCCGGGCGCCGGGCGCGCGATGCCGTCCACAAGACCTCTTCCGCGTAACCCTTCGCGGCTCAACTCGTTTGCCCGGAAAGAGCTCTGTTCACCTGGTGGTGTCGGCAGGGCAGTCGGGCCCGAGGGGGTTGTCGCGAGGATGAAGATGACCGACCAGCAGCGTGGCGGACGGCCGGGGCGCCGTCCGCGGCCGCATCTGCGTTCGGCGGCCGGGGCCGCCCTGCTCGCCGCCGCCCTGGCCGGCCTGTCCGCCGGCTGCGCGGCCGGCTCCGGTGGCGGCTCCTCCGACCAGCAGTCGGGTGCCCCCGACCAGCTCGCCGCGGACCCGCTGACGGCGGTGCGCAACACCGCCGACATCACCGGCCGCACCGGCTCCGCGCACACCGCCACCGAGTTGGTCACCGAGTCGTCCGAGAAGAAGGCCGTCTTCACCGGGACGGGCGGCTACGACTACGTGAAGCGGATCGGCCGACTGGAGGTCCAGGTGCCGCCGGGCGCGGCGACCACCGGGAAGATCGTCGAGGTGGTCCTGCCGGGCACCGTCTACCTGCAGAACAGCGGCGCCAAGGTGCCCGAGGGCAAGTGGGTCAAGCTGGACGTGCGCCAGCTGCCGGACGGCAACCTGGTCAGCAGCGGCGCCACCGACCCGGCCTCGGCGGCGGGCGCCCTGCGCGGGGCGCAGAAGGCGGACGCGGTCGGCACCGAGACCGTCGACGGGGTGGCGCTGCACCACTACCGCGGCACCCTGGACCTGGCCAAGGCGGCCGACGCGACCGGCGGCCGCGGCGGGGACGGCCTGCGGATGGGGGCCCAGACCTTCACCGTGAAGGAGGTCCCGTACGACGCCTGGCTGGACGACCAGGGCCGGCTGCACAAGGTGGTCGAGGTGTTCACCTTCGCCGGGGTGGCCGGTTCGAAGGAGGCCAAGGACCAGGTGAAGGTGACGTCGACCACCTCGGTGACGGACTTCGGCAAGCCGGTGGAGGCGGCCGAGCCGCCGGCCTCGGACATCTACGCGATGAAGCCCTCGGAAAGTCCGAAGTAGGCCGCCGGGGCAGGGCTCCGGCGCCGGGGCGAACCGGGGCGCCGCCGGAGCGGGTGGCCGCCCGGGGAGCGGCGGTCACCCGTTTCGGCGGCGTCGAGATGGCCCGTCCGTGCCATGTGGACGGGCTCCGAAGTGCCTAGGCTGGACGTCGGGTGGCTGCCGCCCGGGCTGGCGAGGCACTGAAGGGGTGGTGCAGGTGGTGTCGTCCACGGGCGGCCGCAGCGGCGGCCACGACGACGCGGCCCTCGACGAGATCGATCTGGCCGGCGAGCTGATGATCGCCGCGACGGCCAGCACCGGCGACCGGCTGCCGACCGAGCGGATCGACGAGGTGCTGCTCGACCGGACCGAGCCGGGGCGGACCGACGGCGAGGCCTGGCGGCAGGCCGACGGGTAGGGCGTTCGCGGCTCGGGGGTGTCGGCGACCGGGGGCGTGCGCGGCCCGGACCCGCTCGCCCGGCCCGGCCTCAGCTGCGCAGCAGCCGGCCGATCGCGGCCGTGGCCTCCGCGACCTTGGCGTCGAGTTCGGCACCGCCCTCCTCGGCGGCGGCCGCGACGCAGTGCCGCAGGTGCTCCTCCAGCAGGGACAGCGCGAAGGACTGCAGCGCTTTGGTGCCGGCCGAGACCTGGGTGAGCACGTCGATGCAGTAGACGTCCTCGTCGACCATGCGCTGGAGGCCCCGGATCTGGCCCTCGATCCGGCGCAGCCGCTTGAGGTGGGCGTCCTTCTGCGCGCTGTAGCCGTGCGGACCGTGCCCGCCCTGATGTCCTGCGGCGGCCGCGGGGGCGGCGGGTGCGTCGGCCTGCGCGTCGGTGCCGTGCCCGTGGTCCGGCTCGGTGCGCGCTTGCGTCGTGGTCATCGGCCCGCCTTCGTCTGGATGCCTGGTGGCTGCGTCGGCCACCAGTGTCCAACACCGGGGCCGTCCGTGGTGTTCCGACGGCCGACGCGGCATGTGCCGAAGGGTTCCGGACGGGTTCCGGACGGTTTGCGAACGGGTTCCGGATGGTCTGCGAACGGGCTGCGGGCGGGCCGCCGCGCGGTTCACCCGTCTGAGCGGCGCCCCCGTCTTCCGTACGTACCACGGGGACAATCCGGGCGAGGTTCCGTCAGACTGGGGGCTCACGTCCGCACCTGGGTGTGCGGTCCGGGTCAGCTGGTGCGGCAGCCGAACGGAAGAGGAGGTTCCGCCTCCACCATCACCACCCCGTTTGCGCGATTGCGCTTGGTTGCACCTAGCATCGTTCAGTCCCTACCCCGCACATCGGAGATTTCCGTGCGTTTTAGCCTGACCCCGAAGGAGACGAGCTTCTACGACATGTTCTCTGCCGCCGCGGAGAACCTCGTCGTCGGTTCGAAGCTCCTGCTGGAACTGCTGGGATCAGACGTGTCGGCCCGCGCGGAGATCGTCGAGCGCATGCGCGCCGCCGAGCACGCCGGGGACGACACCACCCATGCCGTGTTCCACCAGCTGAACTCGTCCTTCATCACGCCCTTCGACCGCGAGGACATCTACAACCTCGCCTCGTCGCTGGACGACATCATGGACTTCATGGAGGAGGCCGTCGACCTGGTCGTCCTCTACGACATCCAGACGCTGCCGAAGGGGATCGAGCAGCAGATCGAGGTGCTGGCCCGGGCTGCCGAGCTCACCGCCGAGGCGATGCCGAACCTGCGCAGCATGTCGAACCTCACCGAGTACTGGATCGAGGTCAACCGGCTGGAGAACCAGGCCGACCAGATCCACCGCAAGCTGCTCGCCCACCTGTTCTCCGGCCAGTACGACGCCATCGAGGTGCTCAAGCTCAAGCAGGTCGTGGACGTTCTTGAGGAGGCGGCGGACGCGTTCGAGCACGTCGCCAACACGGTGGAGACCATCGCCGTCAAGGAGTCCTGACCCTCGTGGACATGGCAGCACTCATCGCCGTCGTCGGCGTTGCGTTCTTCTTCACCTACACCAACGGCTTCCACGACTCCGCGAACGCGATCGCCACCTCGGTCTCCACCCGGGCGCTGACCCCCAGGGCCGCGCTGGCGATGGCCGCGGTGATGAACCTGGCCGGCGCCTTCCTCGGCAGCGGCGTGGCGCACACCGTCTCCCAGGGGATCATCGAGACCCCCACCGGCGACCGGGGCATGGTGATCCTGTTCGCCGCACTGGTCGGGGCGATCGCCTGGAACCTGGTCACCTGGTACTTCGGCCTGCCGTCCTCCTCCTCGCACGCGCTGTTCGGCGGCATGGTGGGCGCGGCCATGGCCGGCGGCATCGACGTGATCTGGGGCGGCGTCCTCGACAAGATCGTCATCCCGATGATCGTCTCGCCGGTGGTCGGCCTGGTCGGCGGCTTCCTGGTGATGCTGGCGATCCTGTGGATCTTCCGCCGGGCCAACCCGCACAAGGCCAAGCGCAACTTCCGGGTCGCCCAGACCGCCTCGGCCGCCGCGATGGCGCTGGCGCACGGTCTGCAGGACGCGCAGAAGACCATGGGCATCGTGGTGATGGCGCTCACCATCTCCGGCCACCACTCCGGCGAGGGCATCCCGGTGTGGGTGAAGATCTCCTGCGCCACGATGCTCTCGCTGGGCACCTACGCGGGCGGCTGGCGGATCATGCGGACGCTCGGCCGCAAGATCATCGAGCTGGATCCGCCGCAGGGCTTCGCCGCCGAGGCCACCGCCGCGACGGTCATGTACGTCACCTCGTTCGTCTTCAAGGCTCCGATCTCCACCACCCACGTGATCACCGCGGCGATCATGGGCGCGGGAGCCACCAAGCGGATCCGCGCGGTGCGCTGGGGCGTCGCCAAGAACATCGTGCTCGGCTGGTTCATCACGATGCCGGCGGCCGCCATCGTCGCAGCGCTGGTGTACTGGTTCGCCCACCTGTTCTGGGGTTGACCGGCCCCGCACGTGACAGGGCCCGCCCCCACATCTCGGGGGCGGGCCCTTCTTCATGCTCCACGGCGGCACCGCCATGCAGCACCGCGGAGCAGCCTGTGTGCTCGCCGTTCGCCTCCGGACACCGCGGTCCGTCGGCTCGTGGCGGGGGTACGGCCTAGCCGAAGCGGCCGGAGATGTAGTCCTCGGTCGCCTGGACCGACGGGTTGGAGAAGATCCGCTGGGTGTCGTCCAGCTCGACCAGCTTGCCCGGCTGGCCGACGCCGGCCAGGTTGAAGAAGGCGGTGCGGTCGCTGACGCGGGCCGCCTGCTGCATGTTGTGGGTCACGATGACGATGGTGAACTGCGACTTCAGCTCACCGATCAGGTCCTCGATCGCGAGGGTGGAGATCGGGTCGAGCGCGGAGCAGGGCTCGTCCATCAGCAGGACCTGCGGCTCGACCGCGATGGCACGGGCGATGCACAGCCGCTGCTGCTGGCCGCCGGAGAGGCCGGCCCCCGGCTTGTTCAGCCGGGTGTGAACCTCGTTCCAGAGGTTGGCGCCCTTCAGCGAGCGCTCGACCACCTCGTCCAGGACGGACTTCTTGCGCACGCCCGCGAGCTTGAGCCCGGCGATCACGTTGTCGTAGATCGACATGGTCGGGAACGGGTTCGGGCGCTGGAAGACCATCCCGACCGAACGGCGGACGGCGACCGGGTCGACGTTCGAGGCGTAGAGGTTCTCGTCGTCCAGGAGGACCTTGCCCTCGACCCGGGCGCCGGGGATCACCTCGTGCATCCGGTTGAGGGTGCGCAGGAAGGTGGACTTGCCGCAGCCGGAGGGGCCGATGAAGGCGGTCACCGAGCGGGGTTCGATGCTCATCGAGATGTCCTCGATGGCCTTGGTGGTGCCGTAGTAGGCGGACAGTCCGCTGACGTCGATGCGCTTGGCCATGATCGTTGCTTCTCTCGTCTGTCTTCGTACGTCAGTCGGTCGCTCAGTGTCCGCCCTTGGGCGAGCGCCAGCGTGCGATGCCCCGGGCGATGAGGTTGAGCCCCATCACGAAGGCGATCAGCACCAGCGCGGCGCCCCAGGCGCGGGCGTAGCCGAAGTCGTTGTTGACCACCGAGTACTGCTGCCAGATGTACATCGGCAGGGACTGCTGCGGTCCGTCGAACGGGTTGCTGTTGATGGCGTCGGCGCCGAAGACCAGCATCAGCACCGGGGCGGTCTCGCCCGTGATGCGGGCGACCGCCAGCATCACGCCGGTGGTGATGCCACCGATCGCGGTGGGGAGGACGATCCGCAGGATGGTCTTCCACTTCGGCACGCCGAGCGCGTACGAGGCCTCGCGCAGCTCGTTCGGGACGAGCTTGAGCATCTCCTCGGTGGACCGGACCACGACCGGCATCATCAGGATCGCCAGTGCGAGGCTGCCCGAGAAGCCCGAGTAGCTGAAGCCCAGGGCGATGTTCCAGAGCGAGAGGACGAACAGACCGGCGACGATCGACGGGATGCCCGTCATGACGTCGACGAAGAAGGTGACGGTCTTGGCGAGCGTGCCGCGGCCGTACTCGACCAGGTAGACGGCGGTCAGCAGACCCACCGGGGCGGCCATTGCGGTGGCCAGGGCGACCTGCTGCATGGTGCCGAGCAGCGCGTGGTAGATGCCGCCGCCGGGGCCGGAGGCGATCACGCCCTTCATCGAGTGGCTCAGGAAGTTCCCGTTCACCACGCCGATGCCCTGCTGGACCGTGTAGACCGTCAGGGAGATCAGCGGGACGACGGCCAGGATGAAGGCGACCCAGACCACCGAGGTGGCGAACCGGTCCTTGGCCTGGCGGCGGCCCTCGACCTGGGCCGAGACGCCGTAGCTGACCAGCAGGAACAGCAGGGCCGAGATCAGGCCCCACTGCAAGTGGCTCTCCAGCCCCGCGGCGGCGCCGATCCCGCAGCCGACCGCGATCGAGCCGACCGCGACGGCGGCCGGGGCCCACTTGGGCAGCCGGTTGGCGGTCAGGGACCGGCTGAGCGGCCGGGCGTCGGCCGTGACGGAAGTCGTTGCCGCGGTCATGCGTTGGCCCCCGAGTACTCCTTGCGGCGGGCGATGATCAGTCGCGCGGCACCGTTCACCAGCAGGGTGATGACGAACAGGACGAGGCCGGAGGCCATCAGGGCGTCGCGCCCGTTGTTGCCGGCCTCGGCGAACTTCAGCGCGATGTTCTGCGCGAAGGTGCCGCCGCCCGCGTCGAGGATGTGCAGCGAGAGCACGTTGCTCGCGGACAGCACCACCGCGACGGCGATGGTCTCGCCGAGCGCGCGCCCGAGGCCGAGCATCGAGGCCGAGATGATGCCGGGGCGGCCGAACGGCAGCACCGCGGTGCGGATCATCTCCCAGCGGGTCGCGCCGAGCGCGAGCGCCGCCTCCTCCTGCATCCGCGGCACCTGGCGGAACACCTCGCGGGAGACCGCCGTGATGATCGGCAGGACCATGATCGCCAGCAGGATGCCGACGGTGAACAGGTTGCGCGGGGTGCCGGTCTTGGTCTGGTCGAAGAGGTACGTCCAGCCGAGGTACTGGTTGAGCCAGCTGGTCAGGCCGTCCATGTGCGGGACCAGGAAGAGCGCGCCCCACAGGCCGTAGACGATGCTGGGGACGGCGGCGAGCAGGTCGACCAGGTAGGCGAACGGCTGGGCGATCTTCCGCGGCGCGTAGTGCGAGATGAACAGCGCGATCCCGATGGCCACCGGGACGGCGATCGTCATCGCGATGACGGCGCTGACGAGGGTGCCGAAGGCCAGGACGGCGATGCCGAAGACCGGCTTCGTGGCGTCCGGCGTCCACTCGAAGGTGGTGAGGAAGTTGCCCTCGTTGGTGCTGAGGGCCAGGCCCGCGCGCCAGGCCAGGAAGCCGGCGATCGCGGCCATGATGACCAGCAGCAGGATGCCCGAACCGCGGGCGAGGTTCATGAAGATCTTGTCGCCGAAGCGGCTGTCGCGCGGTCGGCGTTCCCTGCCTCGCGGGGCGGCAGGGGAGGATGAAGTCATTGTCTACTCCGGTCTGGTGGTGCCGCCCCGGAAGGGGGACGGCACCATGGCGGCGGTGCCCCGGACGTTGGTGCTGGGTCGGTGCGTTCCGGTGGGACGACCCCGGCCCCCCTCGCTCACGGGGCCGTCCCACCGGTGCTCCTGTCGGGTCAGGCCAGGGAGGAGACGGCGGCCTTGACCTTGTCGCTGATGGCGGCGGGGAGCGGGACGTAGCCCTTGTCGCCGATCGCCTTCTGCGCGGCGTCGCTGATGGCGTAGGTCAGGAAGGACTTCAGGTTCTCGAGGTTCTCCGGCTTGTTGCCCTTGTCGCAGGCGATCTCGTAGGTCACCAGGATGATCGGGTAGGCGTTGTCGGCCTTGGTCCCGTAGTCCAGGGAGAGGGCGAGGTCGCCGTCGGTGCCCACGACGGTGGAGGAGGCGAAGGTGAGGGCGGCGTTGGCCGCGGTCGCCTCGACGGGCTTGGCCGCACCGGTGGCGATCTTGGCGCTCTTGAGGTTGTTGCTCTGCGCGTAGGACAGCTCGGCGTAGCCGATGGAGTTCTTGACCTGCTTGATCTGCGCGGAGACGCCGGCGCTGCCCTGGGCGGACTGGCCGCCCTTGCCCTTCCACGCCTTGTCCGGCGCGGCGCTCCAGGCGCCACCGGAGGTCTTGGCGAAGTAGGAGGTGAGGTTGTACGAGGTCCCGGAGTCGTCCGAGCGGTGGACGGTCTGGATCTCGGCGTCCGGCAGCTGCACGCCCGGGTTCAGGGCGGCGATCGCGGGGTCGTTCCACTTGGTGATCTGCGAGTCGAAGATCTTGGCGGAGGTCGGGCCGTCCAGGACCAGGTTGTCGACGTTGTCGACGTTGTAGACCAGCGAGACGAGACCCGCGACCAGCGGCAGGTCGATCGCCTTGCCGCCGGTGCAGACCGTCTTGGAGGTGTCGACGTCGGCGGGCTTGAGCGCGAAGTCGGTGCCGGCGAAGGCGACCTTGCCCTGGTTGAACTGCTGCACACCGGCGCCGGAACCGCCACCGCTGTAGTTGACGGTGGTGCCGGAGCAGGACGCGCCGTAGGTGGTCTTCCACACGTCGATCGCGTTGGCCTGAGCCGTCGAGCCCGCAGCGAGCAGCGTCCCGCCCTTGCCACAGTTGACCGCGGCGGCCGAAGCGGAGCCGCTGGAGCCACCGGCGGCCTTGGCACCGTTGTCGTCCGAGCCGCAGGCAGCGAGCGACAGCGAGCTGACGAGCGCCATGGCACCGATGGCGAGGGCCTTGGAGCGGCCGTTCCGCTGGAGCTTCACAGGGGTGTCCCTTTCTGTGGCATTGCCCGTCGCGCGGGCCGTGCGAGGACGGCGGGCGCGGGTTCTGCTGTGGTCCGGGGCCCGTTCGGCCCTCCGGTAAACCCGAAGTTAGGCCGGGTAGGTGACACGACAGCCGGTCACAAGTGAACGGAGAGTGAACCTCGAAAGGATGACAGGAAACTACGCCAGGTAGTCACGGTTGCGTCACGGCGAGGGCGCGACGAGATCACTTCCACCGTCCCGTCACCGAGGGTGATCACTCGCCCGTACGGGCTTCGCACCCAGGATCGCCAGCAGGGCGTCGACCAGCAACCGGTCGCGGTCGTGCGTCAACCGGGCGCGGGCCTTCCCGGCGGGCAGCCACTCCAGCCGGTCCACCTCGCGGTTCGGCCGGAACGCCCCGCTCGACGGCACCGCCGCCCAGTAGCGCACCTCCTTCGGCCGGCCCTGCGCCAGGTAGTGCTGGGCCGGCAGCTCCGGACCGAGCAGGCAGGCGAACCCGGTCTCCTCGCGCACCTCGCGCAGCGCCGCCGCGACCACTCCCTCCCCCGGGTCGAGCTTGCCCTTCGGCAGGCTCCAGTCGTCGTACTTGGGCCGGTGGATCACCGCGATCCGCGGCCGCCCCAGCCGGCCGCTCTTCTTCGGCCGTCCCGGCAGCCACAGCACCGCACCCGCCGCCAGGATCACCCGGGCGTGCCCCACCCCGGTCGCGGGTGCGTCCGCTGCCGGCCCGGTGCTCAGGCGATCGCGCAATTCAGGCCGTCCGTGGTGCGGGGGAATGCCCCCAGCCCTCGGCAGGGGGGAGGTCCGGCCAGCCGTCCAGGCCGGGCGGGAGGTCGGACCACCGGCGGCCGAAGGCGTACCGCGCCGCCTCCACCTCCAGTCGCTGATCAGCATGCACCACGCCCAGCACGTAGGCGGTCGCCGGGGTGATCCGCGGGGTCCGCGCGGCGGTGGCCGCGGTGACCGCGGCGTCCGCCGCCTCCTGGTGCCGGCCCAACACCCCGTCCAACTCGTCCAGTTCGGCGGACCCGCGACCGCACACCTCCAGCGCGTACCGGGCCCGCTTCACCAGGATGCGCGTCCGTGCCCACGGCGCGTCGTCGGCCGCCAGCGCCGTGTCCGCGTCCACCGCGCCGCGCGCCGCCGGGACGGCGCCCAGCCGGCGCAGCCCGTCACCTCCGTACGGCGTGGCCGCCCGGTGCAGCGGCAGCTGCTGGGCGCTCGCCGACAGCGCCGTGAACGCGGCGGCCGCCTGCGGCAGCAGCACCGCGGGCGCCCGGCCGCCCGCCGACTCCAGCAGCGGGGCGTCGCCGACCAGCAGCGTCATCCGGTCCGCCAGCGCGTGCAGCCGGGCCGACCGGAGCTCCTGGAGCACCGAGGAGTGCGCCCTGGTCCGGGCCAGGGTCAGCTGCCGGTCCAGCAGCGCCCGCGCCTTGGGCGCCCCGACGTGCCCGGCCAGCATGCCCGTCCCGTCCGGATCGCTGCCGCTCAGCGAGTCCAGCGCGCCCAGCAGCCGGGCCGAGCGGCGGACGTAACCGGGCTCCAGCGCCAGCAGGTTGAGCAGCCAGCGCAGCTCGGTGCGCGATTCCTGGGCCCAGGCCTGCTCGAAGACGGAGCCGAAGGTGTGCAGCAGCCCGCCGATCCGCCGGACCGCCCGCAGCAGGTCGGCGGTGCCGGCCGCCGGGACGACCGCGGCCGTCCCCGGTCTGGCGCCGACCTCGCCCACCGTCAGCGGCAGGGCGCGCAGGAACGCGCCGGCCTGGGCGGTGAGGTGGCTGGAGAGGATGTCCCCGGCGGTCGTGGTGGCGGCCGCCTGGGCCGTCATCGGCGCATCGGTCATGGCGTGGTAGATCCCCGTTCCCCCGGGTTCGTCCCCCCGGGGCTGGTGGCCGACCGCCGGAACCGGTCCCCTGCGGTTCCAGCGGCTCGCATCAGTGGTCGCGTCAGCGCGAGGCGGCGGCCCGGCGGCGCAGGCGCGAGTCGATCAGCAGATCCTGGACGTGCCGCAGCGGCCGGCTCTCGGCGTCCTGCGAGTGGCGGGTCCACGCGCCGTCCTGCCCCAGGTGCCAGGACTCGGTCTCGTCCGACATCCCGAGGTCGATCAGGCCGGACAGCTCGGCCCGGTGGGCCGGGTCGGTGATCCGCATCAGTGCCTCGATCCGGCGGTCCAGGTTGCGGTGCATCATGTCGGCGCTGCCGATCCAGACCTCCGGATCGCCGTTGTTGCCGAACACGAAGACCCGGGAGTGCTCCAGGAAGCGGCCCAGGATGCTGCGGACCCGGACGTTCTCGCTCAGCCCCGGCACGCCCGGCCGGATCGCGCAGATCCCGCGTACCCAGACGTCGACCGGTACGCCGGCCTGCGAGGCCCGGTACAGCGCGTCGATCACGGCCTCGTCGACGATCGAGTTGACCTTGATCTTCACGTACGCCGGCCGGCCGGCCCGGTGGTGGGCGATCTCGTTGTGGATCCGGGAGACCAGCCCGTCGCGCAGGCCGCGCGGGGCGGTCAGCAGGCGGCGGTAGGACTCCCGGCGCGAGTAGCCGGACAGCCGGTTGAAGAGGTCCGAGAGGTCGGCGCCGACCTGCGGGTCCGAGGTCAGCAGCCCCAGGTCCTCGTACAGCCGGGCGGTCTTCGGGTGGTAGTTGCCGGTGCCGACGTGCGAGTAGCGGCGCAGGGTGTCACCCTCCTGCCGGACCACCAGCGACAGCTTGCAGTGCGTCTTCAGCCCGACCAGGCCGTAGACGACGTGGCAGCCGGCCTCCTCCAGCTTGCGGGCCCACTTGATGTTGGCCTGCTCGTCGAAGCGCGCCTTGATCTCGACCAGGACCAGCACCTGCTTGCCCGACTCCGCCGCGTCTATCAGCGCGTCCACGATCGGCGAGTCGCCGGAGGTGCGGTACAGCGTCTGCTTGATCGCTAGGACGTCCGGGTCGGCGGCGGCCTGCTCCAGGAAGGCCTGCACCGAGGTGGAGAAGCTGTCGTACGGGTGGTGCAGCAGGACGTCCCGCTCGCGCATCGCGGCGAAGATGTCCGGTTGGGACGCCGACTCGACGTCCGTCAGCCCGCGGGCGGTGCCCGCCACGAACTTCGGGTACTTCAGCTCCGGGCGGTCCAGTTCGGCGATCCCGAACAGACCGGTCAGGTCGAGCGGACCGGGCAGCGGGAAGACCTCCGCCTCGGTGATGTTCAGCTCCCGCACCAGCAGGTCCAGGATGTAGGGGTCGATCGACTCCTCGACCTCCAGCCGCACCGGCGGGCCGAAGCGCCGCCGCATCAGCTCCTTCTCCAGGGCCTTGAGGATGTTCTCGGTGTCGTCCTCCTCCACCTCCAGGTCCTCGTTGCGGGTCACCCGGAAGGCGTGGTGCGCGAGCACCTCCATGCCCGGGAACAGCTCCTCCAGGTGCGCGCCCATCACGTCCTCCAGCGGGACGTAACGCTGCGGCGAGGCCTCCAGGAAGCGGGCCAGCGACTGCGGCACCTTCACCCGGGCGAAGTGCTTGTGCCCCGAGACCGGATTGCGCACCACCACGGCCAGGTTGAGCGAGAGCCCCGATATGTACGGGAAGGGGTGCGCCGGGTCGACCGCCAGCGGGGTGAGGACCGGGAAGATCTTCTGCCGGAACAGGGTGTGCAGCCGGGCCTGCTCCTTCTCGGCCAGCTCCGGCCAGCGGACCACCTCGATGCCCTCGGTGGCGAGGTCCGGCAGCACCTCCTGCTGGAAGGCGGCGGCGTGCCGCGCCATCAGCTCGCGCGAGCGGGTCCAGATCAGGTCCAGCACCTCGCGCGGCTGGAGGCCGGACGCGCTGCGCTGGGCGACGCCCGTCGCGATCCGGCGCTTCAGCCCGGCCACCCTGACCATGAAGAACTCGTCCAGGTTGCTCGCGAAGATGGCGAGGAACTTGGCCCGCTCCAGCAGCGGGATCCCAGGGTCCTCGGCCAGCTCCAGGACGCGCTCGTTGAACGCGAGCCAACTGCGCTCGCGGTCCAGGAAGCGGCCCTGCGGCAGTGCGTCGAACTCCTGCTCGTCCTCGGCCGGCAGCTCGGGCGGTATCCCCAGCGCACCGGACATCCTGGCCGGCGGGGACAGCGAGGCAGAGACGGGGCGGGGGATGCTCATGGGCTCCAGCTCCTCCAGCAGCAGGACGTCGTCCGGACGCGAATGGCTCTGCGGGCCGTCGTCCTCGCCCAGGGCCAACGCCCACCCGCCGGGCGCGGTCCGTACAGGGCCGGCCGGCGCGTGGCGGTCGACTCTGCACGAGCGAGACACTACGGACTTCATCCTGTGATCTTCGCGGCAGCAATTGAATCCACGGTAAACACCGCATGGCCAGGAGGAAAGCTGAGTCGGTCGGGGCAAGGGCCGGTGACATCCGGCCTCTTGCCCCGGACCGCCCGGAGCCGCTAGGTCCTGCCCGGTCCCGTAGGTCCTGTCCGGGTCCTAGGCCGCCTGGTCCTCGCGGTACTGGACGCGGTACATGAGGTCCACCTCGTGGATGGTGAACCCCAGTCGTTCATATACCCGCACCGCGGCCGGATTGTCGGCGTCGACGTAGAGCAGGACCGTCTCCAGTCCGCGCTCGCCGGCGTCCGAACCGGTCAGGTGACGCAGACCGGCAGCGGTCAGGGCACGGCCGAGACCGCTGCCCTGCTCCGCCGGGTCCACCCCGACCACGTAGACCTCGCCGAGCGCAGGCTCGGTGGCGGTGGCCGGGTGCACCTTGGTCCAGTGGAAGCCGACCACCTTGCCGCCCCGGGTGGCGAGGAAGAAGCCGGCCGGATCGAACCAGGGCTCGGCCAGCCGCTCGGCCAGGTCCCGCTCCGTCCAGGAGCCCTGCTCCGGGTGGTGGGCGAAGGCCAGCGCGTTCAACCGCAGCCACTCGGCGTCGTCCTCGCCGGGGCGGAAGGTCCGGAGCTCGACGCCCTCGGGGATGGCGACGGCCTCGGTCTGCGGCCCGCTGCGGCGCATCTGCCGCAGCTCGCGCACCAGCTCGGCCCCGTACCGGCCGGCCAGGTGCCGGGCCGCCGGGTGACCACCGTGCACCCAGAAGTCCACCGCGTCACGGCCGGCCCGGTGGGCCTGTGCCAGCACCGCGTCCACCAGCGGCCGGGCCAGGCCGCGGCCGCGGGCGGCCGGGTCGACCACCAGCTCGGCGGCGGGGTTGGCCCCGGGGCCCTCCGGGACTTCGAGCTGTCCGTAACCGACGGCGGCGCCGTGCTCGCTCTCGATGAAGTGGCTCACGCCGGGGCGCGGAGTGTCCGAGGAACGCAGCCGAAGCCGGCCCTGCTCGGACACGGCAGCCCGGCCGTCCACCGCCTGGGCGTCCGCCAGAACGCGCAGGGCGCCGTCGCGCTGCTCGGGGCGGAGCACACTGTTCGCAATGACCGCTGTCTGATCGTCCATGCCCCGACGATACGTCACCGGAAATGCAGAGAACCCCCATCCGGTTTCCCGGATGGGGGTTCTCTGTGAATGATTGTTCGGCGGCGTCCTACTCTCCCACAGGGTCCCCCCTGCA